>NZ_LQIH01000006.1:0-163618 GCF_001499835.1 Mycolicibacterium novocastrense | reverse complement strand
GCACTACGCCGCCACCGGTAGGGCCCCGCCCGGCCGCCGCCCGTGGACGGGCAGCACGCCCCCATCCGCCACCGCCGCCGCAAACCCCGACGAAGCCGAAACGCGCTCGCCGCAAACGGCATTGGGGCCGGGTGCTGCTGGTCGTGCTGTTGCTGGCCGGGACGGCACTCGTGGCCGGTGGCCTCTGGATGGACTCGTCGCTGCGGCGCATCCCCGCGCTGGTCGACTATCCGGACCGGCCCGCAGCGGGTGCGGGCACCACATGGCTGCTCGTGGGATCCGACAGCCGCCAGCACCTGACCCCCGAACAACAGGCGCAGCTGACCACCGGTGGGGACATGGGCGACGGGCGCACCGACACGATCCTGCTGGTGCATATCCCCGGAATCACCTCGAGCGCCCAGGCGACGATGGTCTCGATACCTCGGGACTCCTATGTGTCGATCCCGGGCTACGGCAGCGACAAGATCAACGCCGCGTACTCGGTGGGCGGTCCGCAGTTGCTCGCCCAGACGGTCGAGGAGGCGACGGGCCTCCGGATCGACCACTACGCCGAGATCGGCTTCGACGGGTTCGCCACCATGGTCGACGCGGTCGGCGGAGTGACGATGTGTCCGGCCGAGCCCATCAGCGACCCCCTCGCCGGTATCGACCTGCCTGCCGGGTGCCAGAAACTCGACGGCCGCAGCGCGCTGGGATTCGTCCGCACCCGGGCCACCCCGCGCGCAGATCTCGACCGCATGGTTCACCAGCAGGAGTTCATGTCCGCGCTGCTGCACCGCGCCACCAGCCCGTCGGTGTTGCTCAACCCGCTGCGCTGGTATCCGATGGCGCAGGCCGCCGGCCGGACGTTCACCGTCAACGAGAACGATCACGTGTGGCATCTGGCCCGGCTCGCGTGGGCCATGCACGGAGACGTCCTCACCACCACGGTCCCGATCGGTGAGTACTCCAGCGGTGACGTCGGCTCGGTCGTCGTCTGGGACGAGACCTTGGCCGGCCAACTGTTCGAGGCGCTACGCACCGACTCAACGGTGCCGCAAGACGTCATCGACGCTCAGCCCTAGCACGACTCCAGCAAACATCTACCCGCCGATGTTAGCGCCGTCACAAAGGGTGTGCTCATTAAGGTAAACCTCGCCTGCGTTAGGTCGTCCTTCGCTGACAATGCGCTCTGAGCTGGACTATCGTGGCGTTCATGACCACTGCTGAAGCTTCCGACACCAAATTCCACGCCCTTCTGCAAGAGCAGATCCGCAACGAGTTCGGCGCTGCGCAGCAATACCTCGCCATCGCCGTTTACTTCGACGGAGCCGACCTTCCGCAGCTGGCCAAGCTCTTCTACCGCCAGGCCGTCGAAGAGCGCAATCACGCCATGATGCTGGTCCAGTACCTGCTCGACCGCGACGTCGAATTCGAGATTCCCGGGATCGATGCGGTGCGCAACAGCTTCGACGCTCCGCGCGACGCGCTCGTCCTGGCGCTCGATCTGGAGCGCACCGTCACCGAGCAGATCGGCCGGTTGGCCGGCGTCGCCCGCGACGAGGGTGACTACCTCGGCGAACAGTTCATGCAGTGGTTCCTCAGTGAGCAGGTCGAGGAGGTCTCGCAGATGACGACGTTGGTGCGCATCGCCGACCGGGCCGGCGACGACCTCTTCCATCTGGAGGACTTCGTCGCGCGCGAGCTGGGCAAGGCGCCGAAGGACAACGGCGCACCGAAGGTCGCGGGCGGAAGCCTCTGATCGTCGCGCGGGGCTGACTCGGGGCTAATCGCGCCCGGCGCCGGCCAACCCGTTCTGCAGCCAATCCTTGGTGCGGCCGGGGTGGTTGGTCGCGACCCACGCCACGCCGAGGTCGCGACAGTACTGCACGTCCTCGAAATGGTCGACGGTCCAGCAGTACAGCGCGCGGCCTTGCGCGGCCGCCCGGTCCACCAACTCGGGGCGCTCGCGCAGTGTGGCGATCGACGGGCCGACCGCGGTGGCGCCCACCGTTGTGGCGGCGCTACCGCCGAGGTAGCGCGCCGTCTCGCCGAGCAACACCGTCGGCAGCATCGGCGCCGCACGGCGGATGCGCCACACCGCGGCCGCTGAGAACGACATCACCACGGCGCGCGACAGGTCCGCCGATGCGGGGGAGGCGATTGCGAACCGGTGCAGAAGGGCCAGTACCTTGCTCTCCACCAGCCCACCGAACCGGACGGGATGCTTGGTCTCGATGAACAGCTTGACCGGGCGGTTCCAATCGAGCACCAGCGAGATCAGGGCTTCGAGGGTGAGCAGACCCGTATCACCTTGCGGCTCAAGGGCGTTCCGGCTGGGATGCCACCCGCCGAAGTCGAGCTCCCGCAGTTGGGCGAGCGTCATGTCGCTGACGATCCCCGTTCCGTTCGATGTGCGGTCGACCCTGCGGTCGTGCACACACACCAGGTGACCGTCGCGGGTGAGCCGCACATCGCATTCGACGCCCTCGGCACCCTGCTGCAGCGCCAGCTCGTACGCCGCGAGCGTGTGCTCGGGACGGTCGGCCGACGCGCCTCGGTGGGCCACGACGAACGGATGGCCCCCGGGCGTCGGTCCGGACGTCGCGTTTTCGGCGGCTTCGGAGTCGCCTGTCATAAGGCCTATGCTGCCGGGTCCTGCCCGTGTGACTCAACCGGAGCCTTGGACTCGGCGCGATCCTGTGCCGGCGCGCCGTCGTCTGGGACGATCACCCAGCGCTTGCTGGGGCGCTCGACGGGCTGCCGTTCGAAGCCGGAAACGACCTTCATGGCGAGCAGCAGCGCGGCCAGTGCCAGCAGATAGGCGATCATCGTGGTCATCGTGTTGTCAGCGATTCCCTGCGCATCCCGGGTGAAGCTGGTCGCGATCGACCAGATCGACACGGCATAGCTGGCCACCCACGCGAGCCACCACACCGCGATCGGCCTGCGCAGATAGCTGAGCCGCTCCTCGACCCCCGCCAGTTCGAGAACGAACACCGGCGCCCAGAACAGGTTCACGAACGGAAGCAGGCAACCGGCCTGCAGAACCCAGGACGGTCGTGGGTCGGTCGTTCCCCGGTAGGCGTATGCGGCGGCCCGCCTGGCGATCAGCCAGTTGGTCAGCACGACCAGGCTGGCCACCACCATGAACGCGCCGACAACGCTGAGCACGACGCCAAACCAGGTCCCGATGGCGGCGATCCACGGGGGCAGCAACACCGAACGGTTGACGATCAGCAGCACATAGCGCGCAAGGTGAATCAGCGCCGCGGCACCCAGCACCGCCATCGTCAGCAGCAGGGTGCCCGTCACCATGCCCGGCGACGGCCCACGGCGCGGCGCCTCCTGCTGTTGGTCGACCGGCGCGATCTGATCGACGAGGCCCCATCGCGGGATGGTCGCGTAACGGGGCGTCGGCCCGAGGGCGCGCTTCGGGCGCCGCGGGTACGGCGGTGCGCCGGGCCGCACGGCGATCCAGCGGTAGCCCGGCGGCAGTTGCGGCCGCGCACCGGGCGCTGCGGCCGAGGACCGTGCGCTCCACTGGGAGTTCGCGGCGTCCGGCGCGGGAGCCGACGGCGGCAACAACGAACCGTTGCACCGCGGACACCACGTCCGGCGCCGGTCGCGCACGTTCCACCGGGTTCCGCACGCCGAACACACCTGAATCATTTCGCTCCTCGCGCGCGCGGAATCACTTCGCTCCTCGCCCGACCATTCGACCAGGGTAGCGACGATCCGTCAGACGACACCCGGCCCGCCGTCGTCGGTCACCACCGGCCGACCGGCGCCGGCCCAGGCGAACATGCCGCCGTTGACGTTGATCGGTGAATAGCCGTTTTCGGCCAGATACTGCGCCACCCGCTGCGACCGCCCACCGGCCGCGCAGATCACGAACACCTGGGCGTCAACCTCGATCTCCGCCAGACGCGCCGGGACCTGTCCCATCGGGATGTGTCGTGCCTCCGGGGCATGCCCGCGTGCCCACTCGTCGTCTTCCCGTACGTCCAGCAGGATCGCCCCGGGGCCGAAGGTGGTCGGCACGTCGGCGATGTCGACCTGCCCGAATTCAGCCTCGTTCATGCCTCAATGCTGACATGCCGCCGGCCGGCTTGCGGCGACAGCAATGCCCACCTATCCACAATTTCCACAGGTTCATCCACAAGCAACGACATCGGACAACCTGCCTTGAGCCGCTGAATCTGTGATTCTCCTGAGGACCGCTGTGGATAAGCGCCGAACTTTTCGGCGTTCCCATCAACAGGCCGGCGGATGGCGAGCGAAATCCCTAGTCCCGCTAACCGCCGACTGATCCGGCGGTGCCGGTATCCGGCGTGAACGCGAGCCGATTTTTGCCGCGCGACCGGAGGGGTTATGATCGGCGTCACATACAGCGGTTGTGATCGATCTCACCGGGGGGAGATTAGAACATGCAGGTCAGGAGGGGTTCATGACGTCTTCGATGGGGTCGGGTTCGGCTATGCCCCCCACGGAGTGGCAGTCCTCCACGCCCGCCGCCTACACCCGCAGCCAGTTGATGGCGTGCCTGCGCGCCGGCGTGATCGCCCTGGTGCTCCTGGTCGTGCTGGCCCTGATCGTCCTGTACTGACGACATGCCGCTCGCTTACTGCGAGCGCGGATACGAAAGAGCCGCCGGGTCGATGACGCGGCGGCTCTTCGATGTCGAGAAGGTTCTCAAGCGGGCGGATAGACGCCCATCTGCTTGCCCTTGTCGGTCTGCCAGAAGATGTCGGCGATCTCGTCGATCGTCTTGAGCAGCTTCTCGGCGACGGCGACATCGAGTGACTTCTTGACGTCACCGGCACCGTGCACGCCGTCCCAGAACAACTGGTGCAGGTTGGGGAACTGCTCGAAGTGATCCTTGGTGAAGAAGTCGGCCCACAGCACCATCAGGTGATGCTTGACCTCCTCGGCCTGCCGCTCCTTGATGATGATGGCGCGCGCGCGGAAGTGGTCATCGTCTGAGTCGTGATACTTCTGGATCGTCTTGAGGCACGAGAGCGCCTCGATTTTGGCCTGCGCGGGGTCGTAGACGCCGCAGTACAGATCGCAGTGGGCATGGGCAGGGGTCGCGTTGTTGAACAATCGATGCAGCATGGTCCTAACTTACCCTTTGGGGGTGCGCCGCAACCAGACACCGCGACGCTGGCCGCTGCGGCTGTTCCGCGTGGTCGACGACTCGATGCGCCCCACGGTCGGCCCCGGCGACGGCCTATTGGCCATGCGGGGCGGGAGCATTCGGCGTGGACAGCTTCGGGTGTTCCAGGATCCGCGGCGTTCGACGCGGTGGCTCGTCAAGCGGGTCGGCGACGTCTACACCGACGGTCGCGACGTGATCTTTGAAGCCCGCTCCGACAATCCGGGCGCGCCCGGTGCCGCGGACTCCCACGACTTCGGTTGGATTGCGGCGGCCGGGTCGTACCGCGTGCTGTGGACTGCCCGCGAAGATTCCGCCGATTAGCAGTCGTGTCCACTTGCGTGCCAGGCGAGTTCTGCCGCATGCTGGGAAAATCGACCCACTGGCGTGTCGGGCCATCAGTCGGCCAGCGGCCGGCGTCCGAACACCGATGGCGCGGAGGCGATATGGAGAGGGAGTCGGGCAAGGCGATCGAGATCGCCCCCTTTCATTCACGCGGTTCACTCAAGGGCTTCGTCATCTCGGGCCGCTGGCCGGACTCGACCAAGGAATGGGCACAGTTGCTGATGGTGGCCGTGCGCGTTGCATCACTTCCCGGATTGCTGTCCACGACAACCATTTTCGGGGCCCGCGAAGAACTGCCCGACGAACCCGAACCCAACACGGTCGGCCTGGTTGTCGCCGAGGGCACCGTGGTCGGTGAATCAGCGGTACCGCCAGGCTATTTCGCCGAGCACCAGCCACCCGCTCTGTTGATGCTGCATCCTCCGTCGGAAACCACACCCTCGCTGCCGGAGTGCAGCGGGGCGGCCTCCGGTTGCGTGTTACTGCCCGGCCTCCCCCACCTCGGCCTCGAGCACCGCGCGGCGTGGGTGGAAGCCGAATCCGACGGAACAGTGACCTCCATGGTGAGTCGCGTCGGCGTGGACCCCATCAGCCATCCCGACACCGCGATCCTCGCGATGCTGCTTGCGGCATAAGGGCTTTCGAAGCATTCGATTCGGGCGCCTGAATAGTGGTTTCGGGTCCCCGAAAACCTAGGTGGCAGTGGCGCATCCGCGATATCGGCGCTATGGTCGGGTCAGTAAGCGAAGGGGAGTAGCCCCCAATCGTCGTGTCGACACACTGGCGCAAGCCCGGCCGGCGAACCACACCCGACGTGTGGTGGGCGAGACCTTCGACCGAAGCCGGCGGACGTGAGCACCGCTTCGTCGGCGACGCGTCGAAAGGGTCGTCCGAATGCTCGCCGCCATCCTGGTCAGTCTGGCCGTGGTCTTCGTCGCCGAACTCGGCGACAAGTCGCAGCTGATCACCATGACCTACTCGCTGCGCCACCGGTGGTGGGTTGTGCTCTCCGGCGTTGGGATCGCCGCGATGCTGGTGCACGGCCTGTCCGTCGCGATCGGACACTTTCTCGGGATGACGCTGCCCGAACGCCCGATCGCGTTCGCCGCCGCCATCGCCTTCCTGTTGTTCGCCGTGTGGACGTGGCGCGAGAACGGCGGCGACGACGAGATCCGGATCGCCGAGCCGCGGTTCGTCGTGCCCGCGATCGTGTCGTCGTTCGTCCTGGCCGAACTCGGCGACAAGACGATGCTGGCCACCGTTGCCCTGGCCAGCGAACACAACTGGACAGGCGTGTGGATCGGCGCGACCGCGGGCATGATCCTGGCCGACGGCGCCGCGATCGCGGCGGGCAGGCTGATGCACCGCCGATTGCCTGAGCGGTTCCTGCACGGTCTGGCCAGCGTCTTGTTCCTGCTTTTCGGCCTGTGGCTGCTGTTCGACGGTGCGCTGGGGTTGCGGTGGGTTGCCGTGGCGGTCACGGCCTGCGTCACCGTCTCGGTGCTGGTGGTCTGGCTGATCCGCCGTCGCCGGGCCGCCGCGCCGGACGGCACAGATCAGCCGTCGACCCAGGTGTCCTGACCTCGACCTGCGTGTTCGGCGCCCGACTCGCAGCGGCTCCGCGACCATCCGTGCGGAATTTGGCAAACGCCACTTTGCGCCCGAATGCATGCAATCGATGTTGCCGGCGGCGGTCACGGGGAGTGCCGTGGGCGCACTGTCCGGTCTCCGAGCAAAACTAGCTCGACAAAGTCGCCTTTGTTTGCTTCGTCGCACCGTATGGTAGAGGCGTCGGCGCACGCGGAATGCGTCGCGGCCGGCACAGTAGCGGGCGTCGAGCGCGGGGGCGGATCAACTTTTCCCGGGTTTGCACTTGGTTGTTGCCACAACACTCGCTACGATGATCAGCAAATACGCCGCTTGTACACCGCTCGTCCAATGCATGTGGAGGTCATATCGATGAGCACGACGTTCGCCGCTCGCCTGAACCGGCTGTTTGACACGGTCTACCCGCCGGGACGCGGCCCGCACACCTCCGCTGAGGTGATCGCGGCACTGAAGGCCGAGGGCGTCACCATGTCCGCTCCGTACCTCTCGCAGCTGCGCTCGGGCAACCGCACAAACCCCTCTGCCACCACCATGGCCGCTCTTGCCAACTTCTTCCGGATCAAGCCGGCCTACTTCACCGATGACGAGTACTACGAGAAGCTCGACAAGGAACTGACCTGGCTCGCCAGCATGCGTGACGAGGGTGTCCGGCGTATTGCCGCACGCACCGTCGGCTTGTCGCCGGAGGCCCAGCAGGACATCGTCCAAAAGGTCGACGAGCTGCGTCGCCGCGAGCATCTCGACGATTAGCCCGGTACGGCCCACCACGCCACAGCTGGCGAAGCGGGGCCGCGCTACCAGCTACGCTGCTTGACCCGTCGCGCCGCCGCGACGGGTCAGCGCTCTGTACTGCTCCGCGATCTCCAAGATCCATTCGCGGTCGGAGTACTCGCTCGGCTGGTTCAACCATCCCAGTCCGGGAAAATCGACGCGCCTGTCCTCCGGAGCGCCCTCGGTCCCGGAATGGATCCACTGGGCGATCGCCCTGGCCTGTTCCCGCGGCGGAACGGGTGGGGATTCGAGGTCCGTCTCGTCGGCGTCGGCGTCATCGCCGGACACCGCACCGCGCGGGTCGACCCGGAGTCTGCGCCGGTGCTCGGCGGCCGTGGCTTCCAGGTAGAGCGCGTCGGAGATCAACGACATCCGTTCCGCGACCCGGAAGACGAGCGGCCCGCGCGGCCGGACGCCGATACCGATGTCAGGGTGCCTGCGGCCGAGCTCGGTGAGGATCGGCTGGATCGCCCGCAGTTCGCGTCTGGCGCCGAACCAGTCCTCGATGCTGGGCAGCAGCGAGCCCGCGGCCACGACCAGCATCGCGCACCCCAGCAGCGTCGCCGCGGCCCCGACGCCGACCGGTCCGTCGCGGTCGAGGGCGCGCAGGAAGAAGAAGGCCGACGCCACCACGATCAGCACGATGCCGATCGTGAACACGAACAGCGCGCGCCCGCGGCGGCTGCGGTTCGAATAGCGCAGCCCCGCCCACGAGACCAGCGACAACGCCAGCAGCACGTAGAGCAGCGGCAGTAACCACGGCAACGTGTTTCCACCGCCGCTGAGGTTGCGCTGCAGATACTCCTGGGGCGACATCTCGGGCTGACGACCGGCGGAGAAGAAGGCCACCCCGGTCACCACGGCGATCACGGCCGCGACGCTGTACTGCGCGAAGGCGATTTTGCGGATGGTCGCCGGTTTACGCACCGACGACACGGTCGTGATCATCACGCAACTGCCCGCAGCGCAGGCCACGAGCGCCACCTGCGACAGGCCCAGGGAGATGTTGGGCCAGCGCAGTAACCGATCGATCAGCAGCGTCAGGGGTTGCCAATTCAGCGCGGCGATCAACGCCAGGCTCGCCAGCGCGACGATCATCGCAGTGCTCACCAGGCTCTGCTTGTTGACCAGCGCCCATCCGATGCGTAGTCCGGTGGCCAGTCCGAGCAGACCGGCGATCACCCAGACGATCAACCAAACGCCTCTCCGAGCCGCACCTGCACGATCGACGACCGGTCCGACGGAAGCCGGCCCAGGCGGTACAGCAGCAGGGCCGCAAAGTCCTCGGCCTCCTGCTCGGCTTCCTCACCCGCGGGACCCATGCATCCGGTCCGCTGGTTGAGCATGTAGCTGATCAGATCGGAGCTGGCGAACTCCGTGCTCTGTTCGGCGGCCTGCGCGACAGGGATACCGTCGTGGCCCAACACCAGATGCCCCAGCTCGTGGGCCAGGGTCCGGTCCCAGGCGGGCAGCCCCTTCTGGATCAGGAACACGTCGTGGTCGTTGTACTGGCGCCATTGCCCGCAGACGCCGGGCGGCAGCTCGGCCATCTTGAGTTCGATGGGTCGCTTGCGGTCTTCGCTGACGGCCTCGACCAGTCGGGTCAGTGACACCTCCCCGTGCCGCGGAGCCAGTTCGAGCACGGCCCCGACCGCGCGGGTGACACGGCGGTTAGCTGGCATGGATCCCCCTTCCGACCAGTCCACTATGCGCTGTCCGCCGTCTTGACGGGCGGCTTCTTCAATCAGTTCGCGAACTTTGCGGTCCGTACAAGCATGCCCTCAATACGCCATGCAGCCAAGACGCATCCGGCACGGCTTCGCCGGCGCCGAGCCGCCCGCAGCCTCAACACCGTGAACGATAGGGTTGTGCTGCACCGACAACCTGCACAGCCATGACCTCAGCAACCGAAAAGACCTCCGGGAGGCAGCCGGGATGAGCCCGTTCAAGCGACGCAAAACCCGCGCCACCCGCAGGGCCGAGGCCCGTGCGATCAAGGCGAAGGCGAAACTGGAGGCCAAGTTGGCCGCCAAGAACGAAGCCCGTCGCATCAAGTCCGCCCATCGGGCCGAGGCCAGGGCGCTCAAGGCGCAGATCAAGGCTCAACGCGACAGCGACCGGGCCGCCCTCAAGGTCGCGGAGACGCAACTGAAGGCCGCCCGCGAGGGCAAGCTGTTCGCCCCGGGCCGAATTCGTCGTGTGCTGACCGTGACGCGACTGCTCGCGCCGATCGTGGTGCCCGTCGGCTACCGCGCGGCCATCGCCGCGCGCGGCTATGCCGACCAACGCCGGGCGGAGCGGCTCGGGGTTCCGCTCAGCCAGGTCGGCCAGTTCAACGGCCACGGCGCCCAGTTGTCGGCCCGCATAGCCGGCGCCGAGCAGTCGTTGCGGTTGGTCTCCGAGAAGAAGCCGAAGGACGCCGAGACCAAACAATTCGTCGGGGCGATCACCGAGCGTCTCGGGGACCTGTCCGCCGCGATCGCCGCCGCCGAGCACATGCCGCCGTCGAGGCGCCGTTCTGCGCATGCCGCCATCGAACGTCAACTCGACGGAATCGACGCCGACCTGATGGCTCGGCTCGGCGTGAGCTGAGCCGCAAGTGTCGCCGTCCGGCTTCGCGGCCCGCCTTCGTGGCGCGGCGTCGGGGCTGCTGACGGCGGCGCTCGCCCTGGCCGCGCACGGTTACGGCGGTGCCGAGCCGCCCACCGGTGCCGCGGTCGTGGCGCTGGGCATCGTCGCGGTGACCGTCGGCACGTTGACGGCGACCCTGTCGGGCGCTTCGAAAACCCTTGTGTTGCTTGTGGTTCTGGCATGCGGCCAGATCGTCGGCCACATCGTGCTGGGCGCTTCCGGGCATGATCACGCGCCGCGGACCGCGGCGATGGTGGCCGCGCACGTGGTGGCGGTCGGCGTCGGTGCGGTGCTGATCGCGGCGGGCGACCGGCTGTGCGGGGTGGTGTCGCGCGTGATGCGCGTGGCGGTACGCGTGGTGTGCCCGCCGCCCGCACCGCATGCTCGCCCCATCGCGCGGCGGCCCGACCAACCGCTGCGTTCTGCGCTGCTTCTGGCCGCTTCCATGTCTCATCGCGGGCCGCCGGTCAGCCCCGCGCGCTGATCGACATACCAACGGCAAGAGAAAGACTTGTTTCGATGAGAACCATCACCAGGGTGCCCCGTCGCGCCCTCACCACCGTGGCCCTGATCCTCTGGCTGACGGCCGCAGTGCTGGCCACCGCGGGCACCGCCTCCGCGCACGCAACCCGCATCGCGTCGGATCCGGCGGAGAACGCCCGGCTGACCGAGGCGCCCGAAACGGTGTCCGCGACGTTCAGCGAGGCGCTGCAGCCACAGTTCGCGGCGATGACCGTCGTCGGCCCCGACGGCAATTTGTGGTCGACCGGCGAACCGCAGGTCCAAGGCGCTGTCCTGAGCGTCGGCGTTCGCCCGCTCGGACCGTCGGGGCTCTACACCGTGAACTACCGGGCGACGTCGGCGGACGGGCACGTGGTCAACGGGTCCTGGACGTTCGAGCTGAGCGTGCCGGGAACCGGGACACCGGGGCCGTCGGCGGCCGCACCGGCCGAAACCCCCGCCGACGACGGAATCCCGGTGTGGCCGTTCTTCGTGGGAGCGGTCGTCATCGTCGGTGTCGGCGCGATATGGGCGGTGCGGCGGCGCGCGTGACCCGTCAGCGCACCGTGGTCGTCGGGGCGGTGCTCGCGGCCGCCGCGATCGCCCTGTCCTGGGCGCTGGCCTACCCGCACGGGTCGCTGAGTTCGACGGTGGTGCGGGTCCTGGCCGACTGCGCGGGTGTCGCCACGCTGGGCTTGGCCGTGGTGCCGATGCTCGACGGCGAACGGCACCGCGGCGAGTTGTTGGCCCGCTCGACGCGACCGTTGGCGGCCGCCTCGGTGCTGTGGCTGCTCGCGGAGCTGAGCCGGATGATCGTCGCGGCGGCACAGACCGCCTCGCTGCCGGTGTTCCGGCTCGGCGTGCAGACCACCCTCGACTTCGCGACGACGACCGCGGCGGGGCGGGCGGGCATGCTCGCGTTGGTCGCCGCGGCGGCCATCGCCGTGGCGGCGCTCGTCGCACCGCGGACGGCGTCGTGGAATGTCGCCGTGATCGGCGCGGCGGCGGTCGGAGTCGTCGCACGCCAACTGACGGGGCACTTCGCGGACAGCCCGCTGGGTGGTGTGGCGGTCACCGTGCACACCCTGGCCGCCGCGTTGTGGGTCGGTGCGCTGGCAGCGCTGGTGTTGACCGTCGACCACCGCGGTCAGTGGGCCAGGATGCTGCCGCGCTTCTCTGCGCTGTCGCTGGCCTGTGTGGTGGTGCTGCTGGTCGGCGGGGTGGTCGGCGCCGTGATCCGGTTGGGCGCACCGGCCGACCTGTACGCGACCGGTTACGGCCGGCTGGTGTCGGCCAAGATCGCGGTGACGGTCGCGCTCGTCGTCCTCGGCTGGCGAAATCGCACGATGTGGCTGCCCGCCGCACGGTCACATACCGCCTCGGCGGTGGTGTCCCGGACCCGGGCGCGGGTCGAAACCGCACTGATGCTCGTCGCGCTGGTCCTGGCGGCCGGTCTGGCCGTCACGGGTTAGTGCCATATCCGACCTGGCATGATGGACCGATCGACTTCCGGCCGCACGCTCGGCGGCCCCGGCGACGAGACACTGCAAAGGAGCAGCCCGATGGCAGACCAGCAGGGCCGACCCGACGAACAGCCGCACAGCTCACCACCGGCGGATCAGTCGACCCCGCAGCCCGCCGCCGCGGAGTCCGCGAGCGTCTCGCCAGACCCGCTGATCCCGCCCCCACCGGCGAAGAAGACGCCCGCCAAGAAGACTCCCGCCAAGAAGGCCGCCAAGAAGACCCCCGCGAAGAAAGCGGTGAAGAAGGCCGCACCGGCGAAGAAGACGCCCGCCAAGAAAGCCCCTGCCAAGGGCCCGGCGAAGCAGACGCCGGCCAAGAAGGCGCCCGCAGCCGAGCGGGCTGCTACCGGCAACGATGTTGAGTCTGCAGCGAAAGTGACTGCCGCACAGGCAAAGTCGACGGTTGCTGCCGCCAGCAATCCGGTGGCCGGCCCGCCGCCGACGCCTTTGATCGGGCACGAACCGTCACGGCTGCCGGTTGCGGCGGCCATCGCGGCGGGTGTGCTGGCGATCATCGTGGTGTTGCTGATCCGCCGGGGCAGCGACGAGGACTGACAAATCGCTTGACCCTCACGCCGCGTCAGGGTCGATAGTGGCGTCATGGACGCCATGACCGTTGGCGCGGTGGCCACCCTGACGGGTGTCTCGGTACGCACCTTGCACCATTACGACCACATCGGTCTGGTGGTGCCGAGCGTGCGTACCGAGGCGGGCTATCGCGGATACACCGACGCCGATATCGAACGGCTGCACCTGGTGCTGGTGTACCGGTCGGTCGACATGCCCCTCGAGGAGATCCGCGCACTGCTGGACGGGGACGGGCATGTGCTGGGCCACCTCGAGCGGCAGCACCGGCTGCTGCTGGACCGTGCGGACTACCTGCAGCACACGATCAAGGCAGTGGAGGAACTGATGAGCGCACACCGCAATGGCGTACAACTGACCGCCGACGAGCAGGTCGAGATCTTCGGTAGCGCGGTGTTCGACGAGTACGCCGCCGAATCCGAGCAGCGGTGGGGCGGTTCGGACGCGTGGACTCAGTCGCGGCAGCGGACGGCGCGGATGACCAAGCAGGACTGGATCGAGTTCAAGACCGACAACGATGCGCTGTTGGCGGCGCTGGCCGATGCTCACCGCGACGGTGTCGCTCCCGGCACACCGCGTGCGGACGAGTTGGCCGCCTGGCACCGCGCGAACATCGAGCGCTTCTACGACTGCGATCACGAGATGCACGTGCGCCTGGCCGAGATGTATCTGGCCGACGAGCGGTTCAAGCGCTACTACGACGACGCCGAACCGGGGCTGGCGCAATTTGTGCACGACGTCATCGTGGCTAACATCGACCGGTGAGCATCGAGCCCCGTCCCACCGCTGACCTGGTCGATGACATCGGCCCCGACGTGCGCAGCTGCGATCTGCAGCTCCGCCAATTCGGCGGGCGTGCGCAGTTCGCCGGGCCGATCGTCACGGTGAAGTGCTTCCAGGACAACGCGTTGCTGAAGTCGGTCTTGTCCGAGCCGGGTGACGGCGGCGTGCTCGTGATCGACGGCGACGGGTCCCTGCACTCGGCGTTGGTCGGCGACGTCATTGCGGGGCTCGGCGTCGAAAATGGTTGGGCCGGTTTGATCATCAACGGCGCGGTCCGCGACTCCGCGACGCTGCGCACCCTCGACATCGGCATCAAGGCGCTGGGCACCAATCCGCGCAAGAGCACGAAAACCGGTGAAGGCCATCGTGATATCGACGTCGAGTTCGGCGGCGTGGTCTTCACGCCCGGCCATATCGCCTACAGCGACGACGACGGCATCGTGGTGGTCGAACCGTAGTTCCCGCCCGACTGCGCATTCTCATACGCGACACGCCGCCGTGGCGTATGAGAATGCACAGTCGCGGACGCGAGACGCTGGTTAAGCCGAAGCTTTCACCGACGCACGGTGTTTGGTGAACTCCAGCGCCTCATCGTCGACCTTGCCGCGACGAATCAGCCGCAGGTCGAGCAGATAGTTCTGCTTGAGGCGCCACGGCGCGACATGTCCGGCCTTCGGCAGATAGTCCAGTGCGCGCAGGACGTATCCCGGGGTGAAGTCCATCAGCGGGCGTTCGTCGACACTGTTGCCGGGATGCATCGGTTCGACACGGTCGAATCCATTGGCGTCCATGTAGTTCAGCACCCGGCAGAAGAACTCCGAGACCAGGTCGGCCTTCAACGTCCATGACGCGTTCGTGTAGCCGATGGTGAACGCCATGTTCGGCATGTGGGTCAGCATCATGCCCTTGTAGGCCATGGTCTCGTTCAGCTCGATCGGCTCGCCGTTGCGCATGATCGCCGCACCGCCGAACAGCTGCAGGTTCAAACCCGTTGCGGTGATGATGATGTCGGCCTCAAGCTCCTCACCGGACGTGAGCTTGATGCCCGTCTTCGTGAACCGCTCGATCGTGTCGGTGACGACGTCGGCCTTGCCGTGGCGAATCGTCCTGAACAGATCGCCGTTGGGCGCCAGGCACAACCGCTCGTCCCACGGGTTGTAGCGCGGCCCGAAGTGCTTCTGTACGTCGTAGCCCTGGGGCAGCCGGCGCTGCGCCATGGTCATCAGCTGCTTGCGCATGAAGTTCGGGAAGCGCCGGCTGATCTGATACTGCGCGGACTGGAACAGGATGCTCTTCCAGCGGTTCAGTACATACGCCGGCTTCTCCGGCAGCGTCTTCTTCGTCCGAACCGCGAACGGATCCACGTCGGGCAGCGAACCGACATAGGTCGGTGAGCGCTGCAGCATCGTGACGTGGTCGGCTCCCGAGTTGGCCAGCGCCGGAATCAGGGTGACCGCGGTCGCGCCGCTGCCGATCACGACGATCTTCTTGCCCTGGTAATCGAGATCCTCGGGCCAGTGCTGCGGATGGATGATCGTGCCCTCGAAGTCGTCGCGGCCGACGAACTCCGGGGTGTAGCCCTGGTCGTAGTTGTAGTAACCGCTCGCGGCGAACAAGAACGACGCGGTGATTTCGGCTTCCTGTCCGTCGCGCTCGACGCGCACGGTCCAGCGGTTGTTCTCATCCGACCAGTCCGCCGACAGCACGCGATGGCGGTAGCGGATGTGCTTGTCGATGCCGTACTCGGCAACGGTTTCCTTGAGGTACGCCATGATCGACGGTCCGTCGGCGATCGCCTTCTCCGAGGTCCACGGCTTGAATCGGAAGCCCAGCGTGAACATGTCGGAGTCGGAGCGGATCCCGGGGTACTTGAACAGGTCCCAGGTACCGCCGAGGTTCACCCTGCGCTCCAGGATCGCGTAGCTCTTGTTCGGGCAGCGGTCCTGCAGATGCCAGGCCGCGCTGATGCCGGAGATACCGGCGCCCACGATGACGACGTCGAGGTGTTCGCTCATGGTACCGGAGCGTATCAACGGGGTGTCGAGTTAGTCAACACCGTGTCGATAATCTCGACAGCGTGTAAAGTCGTTGGATGTGACCGCCGTCAGCCAGTCCCGCGGACCGCGGGGACGCCGTTCCGGCCGCCCCTCCGGCGATGACCGTGAACAGGCGATTCTCTCGACACTCGAGGCGCTGCTCGAGGAACGATCACTGGCCGAGATCTCGGTGGACGACCTGGCCAAGGGCGCGGGAATCTCCCGTCCGACGTTCTACTTCTATTTCCCGTCGAAGGACGCGGTGCTTCGTGCGCTCGTCGAGCAGGTCATCGACGAGGCCGACCGCAATGCCGACGACGCGATGGGCGGCATGGATCCCGCGGTGGATCCCGCCGGAGTGTGGAAGGCCATCAACGCCCTGTTCGGGACCTTCGGTGCGCACCGCGCGGTCACGCTCGCCGGGGCCGACGCCCGGCCCACCAATCCCGACGTTCGCGCGCTGTGGTCACGCTTCATGCAGAAGTGGATCGACCACACCACCGCGTCGATCGAGAGTGAACGCGCTCGAGGCGAGGCGCCCGAGACGATTCCGGCGCAGGATCTCGCGACGTCGCTGAACCTGATGAACGAGCGCACGATGCTTGCAGCCTTCGCATCCGAGCAGCCTGCGGTCAGCCCTGACCAGCTCGTCGACACCCTCGCCCACATCTGGGTCACGAGCATCTACGGCACCACTCGCCACTAGTCGGTCCTCGGTGCGAACATACGTTCGTGTCCACTGGTTCGGCGGCGGTCGCGGCGAGCATTCTGCACGCCGATCTCGATTCGTTCTACGCCTCGGTCGAACAGCGTGACGAGCCGTCGCTGCGCGGCCGGCCTGTCATCGTCGGGGCAGGCGTGGTGCTGGCCGCCAGCTACGAGGCCAAGGCATACGGTGTGCGCACCGCGATGGGCGGACGAGAAGCACGCCGGCTGTGCCCGCACGCGATCGTCGTGCCTCCGCGCATGTCGGCGTACTCCCAAGCCAGCCACGCGGTCTTCGAGGTTTTTCACGACACAACTCCGGTGGTCGAACCGCTGTCGGTCGACGAGGCGTTTCTCGATGTGTCTGGGCTGCGGCGGGTCTCGGGCACCCCTGTCGAGATCGCGGCCCGGTTGCGGGCGCGGGTCCGTGAAGAGGTCGGCCTGCCCATCACCGTCGGCATCGCGCGCACCAAGTTCCTGGCCAAGGTCGCTAGCCAGGAAGCCAAACCCGACGGGTTGCTACTCGTCCCACCCGATCGCGAGCTGGCGTTTCTGCACCCGTTGCCGGTGCGCCGACTCTGGGGTGTCGGCGCCAAGACCGCCGAGAAGCTGCACACCTACGGCATCGAGACGGTGGCCGACATCGCCGAGCTGAGCGAGTCCACTCTCGGATCCCTCGTCGGCGCGGCGATGGGCAGCCGGTTGTTCGCGTTGTCGCGCAACATCGATCGGCGCCGGGTGGTCACCGGTGTGCGCCGGCGCTCGGTCGGTGCGCAGCGTGCGTTGGGCCGGCGCGGCAACACGATGTCGCCGGGCGAGATCGACGCCGTCGTCGTCAACCTGATCGACCGCATCACCCGGCGGATGCGCAAGGCCGGGCGGACCGGGCGCACCGTGGTTCTGCGGCTGCGCTTCGACGACTTCGGCCGCGCCACCCGGTCGCACACGATGCCACGCGCGACCGCGTCGACCGACGTGATCCTGCACACCGCCCGGGGCCTCGTGGCCGCGGCGGCGCCGTTGATCGCCGAACGCGGTCTCACCCTTGTCGGGTTCGCCGTGTCCAACATCGATCGCGACGGCGCGCAACAGCTCGAGCTGCCGTTCGAGGAGAGCCACGACACCACCGCGGTCGACGAAGCCGTTGATCAGGTGCGTCAGCGGTACGGCAATTCCGCGGTGACCCGCGGCGTGTTACTTGGCCGCGACCCCGGTCTCGAAATGCCCCAGCTACCCGACTGACCCGGGCTTGCCTTTGCGCGGCTGGGCCTTCGCCCGCTTGGCGGGTTGCGCCTTCTTGGCTGCCCGGACCGGCTTCGGCGGTGGGTTGGCGGCTTCCGTCTTCGCCGACTTCATCGGCGGCACAGCCTTTTTCGCGGGCGCCTTCTTGGTGGGCGCCTTCTTGGCGGGCGCCTTGGTGGCCGCCTTCTTGGCAGTCGTCTTCTTGGCCGGCGCCTTCTTCACCGGCGCCTGGGCCGCCGCCTTCTTGGCGGGCACCTTGGTCACCTTCTTGGCGGGTGCCTTTTTCGCCGGAGCCTTGGCCGCCTTCTTCGATGGCGCCGACGACGACGGTTCGCTGTGCTCGGCCTGGTCTTCGGGCTCGCCGCTGACGCGTCGTACGAGGCGACCGGCGGTCCCGCCCGCCGCGTTCGCGAGCTCTGCGGCACGCGCGCCCAGGGCCGCGGCCGTCTCACCGATAATTTTTCTCACAGTCACCCTGTACCCCGTTCGGGGGAGTTAACCGCGGACTGTTCTCAAGAACCGGCCCACACCAACAATTCCTCGGCGGGCCAGGTGTTGATGATGCGCTCGACCGGCACCTCGGCATCGAGCGCACGCTGCGCTCCGTAGCCGAGGAACTCCAACTGCCCGGGCGCGTGCGAATCGGTGTCAATCGAGAACAGGCAACCGATGTCGAGCGCGAGCTTGAGCAGCCGGGTCGGCGGATCGCGCCGCTCGGGTCGGGAGTTGATCTCGACGGCCGTTCCGTGGTCCCGACACGCCGTGAACACCTTCTCGGCGTCGAATTTCGATTCCGGCCGCATCCCACGACCCCCGGTGACCAGGCGGCCGGTGCAGTGGCCCAGCACATCGGTGTGCGGGTTGGCGACGGCCTTGAGCATGCGACGCGTCATCGAGGGGGCATCCATCGCCAGCTTCGAATGCACACTGGCCACCACGATGTCGAGCCGTTCGAGCAGTTCGTCCTCCTGGTCGAGGGAGCCGTCCTCGAGGATGTCGACCTCGATACCGGTGAGAATTCGCAGCGGGGCGACCTTCTCGCGCAACTCGTCGATGACGTCCAGTTGCCGGCGCAGCCGCTCGGACGACAGGCCGTTGGCGATGCGAAGCCGCGGTGAATGGTCGGTCAGCGCACAATACTCATGACCCAGATCCCTTGCCGCGGAAATCATTTCCTCGATGGGGGCCGAACCATCGGACCAATTCGAATGCACGTGCAGGTCTCCGCGTAGCGCCGCACGGATATCGCCGCCTCCGAGATCCTTTGCGTTGGAACGTAGCTCGGTCAGCACCTCGGGCTCACGACCGGCCCATGCCTGTGCGATGACCTTCGCGGTCTTGGGGCCGATGCCGGGCAGCGACTGCCAGCTGTTGGCGGCGCCGTGGCGGTCGCGTTCGGCGTCGGAGAGGGCCTCGACGATGTCGGCGGCGTTACGGTAGGCCATCACCCGACGCGGATCCTCGCGCGCACGGTCCTTGTAGTAAGCGATCTGCCGCAGGGCGTTGACGGGGTCCATCACTCCAGTGTGCCCGTTTTGCACGCTCAGACCTGGGGCGATATAGTGGATTGCGAATTTGTTCAATCCATCAAGTACTGGAATGTATGCCCCACCGCTTCCTCGGTAGCCCCGAGCTACCGCTCTACGAGATCAAGGCCAACCTGTTCAAGGCGCTGGCTCACCCGGCACGCATCCGTGTCCTGGAAATTCTGTCGGCCAACGGCGAGCCGACCTCGGTCAGCGAGATCCTCGCCGAAACCGACCTCGAACCCACGCTGCTGTCCCAGCACTTGGCGGTGCTCAAGCGTCATCACGTGGTCTCGGCACAACGAGTCGGCAACTCGGTTCTCTACGAACTCGCCCACCCGAAGATCTCCGAACTCCTGGTCATCGCCAGAACCTTCCTCGCCGACGTCCTCGGAACCAACCGGGACCGGTTGGAGGCGTTCAAGACGCTGCCTCCGCTGGCGCACGACAAGTGAACCTCGCCCGACTGCTCCCGAACCGCCGGGACTACAGCGAACTCCCCCGATCGTGGCGGCGTGACATCCTGGCCGGAATCACGGTCGGCGTCGTCGCCCTACCCCTGGCGCTGGCGTTCGGCATCAGTTCGGGTGTCGGTGCGGCTGCCGGACTTGCCACCGCCGTCGTCGCGGGTTTCGTGGCCGCCGTGTTCGGCGGGTCGCATGTGCAGGTGTCCGGGCCTACCGGTGCGATGGCCGTCGTGCTCGCACCGATCGTGGCTCACTACGGTCTCGGCAGCATCGCCCTCGTCACCGTGCTGGCCGGTCTGCTCGTGCTCGTCGCGGGCGTCACGGGCCTGGGCCGTGCGGTCACATTCATCCCCTGGCCCGTCATCGAGGGGTTCACCCTGGGCATCGCCGCAATCATCTTCCTTCAGCAGGTGCCCGCTGCATTCGGCCAAGACAGTCCGGCGGGCGGGCGCACCTTGTCGGTCGCGTGGAACGTTGTCAGACAAGCGGATTGGTCATCGGCCGCGAAAACGCTTGCGGTGGTGGCGGTTGTCGCGACGCTGATGGTGACCCTGCCGCGGCTGCACCGCGGTATCCCGGAATCGCTCGCTGCCGTGATAGTCGTGACGGTAGTCGTGGCGGCTCTTGATATTTCGATAGCGAGCATCGGTGAGCTACCGTCCCACCTCCCCGCGCCCGTCATTCCCGACGTGGACGTCGGCGCAATGCGAACCCTGGTCGGTGCCGCTTTGGCGATCGCGGCGCTGGCCGCCATCGAGTCCCTGCTGTCGGCGCGGGTCGCCGCCACCATGGCGCCGACGGGACCGTACGACCCCGACCGCGAACTGGTGGGCCAAGGACTCGCTTCGGTAGCATCGGGCGCCTTCGGCGGTATGCCCGCGACGGGGGCCATCGCCCGTACCGCCGTCAACGTTCGTTCCGGCGCGCGTACCCGGGTCGCGGCCATCGTGCATTCGCTGGTGCTGCTCGCAGTCGTCTACCTGGCGACCGGACCCGTTTCCGCAATACCGTTGTCGGCATTGGCGGGCGTTCTGATGGTGACCTCGTTTCGGATGATCTCGTTGTCCACCGTTCGCAAGATCTTGCGCTCCACCCGCTCGGATGCTGTGACGTTTGCGCTGACCGCCGCCATCACGGTGTGCTTCGACCTCATCGAAGCCGTGCAGATCGGGGTCGTCGTCGCGGCGTTCTTCGCGCTGCGCGGAGTGGCTCGTCGCAGCAGCGTGACCCGAGAAGATCTCCCCGCGCCGCGCCGGCCCGGTGACGAGCGGATCGCGCTACTGCGCCTGGACGGAGCGATGTTCTTCGGAGTGGCCGAGCGCATCTCGAGCGAGATCACCGATACCGACCACCCGCACACGTCGGTGGTGATCATCCGGCTCAGCCAACTGGGCATGCTCGACGCCACCGGCGCGAATTCGTTGGCGCAGATCGCCACCGAACTGGAGGCGCGCGGCATCACCGTGATCATCAAAGGGGTTCGCCCGGAACACATGAGCCTGCTTTCCAACGTCGGCGTATTCGACTCACTACGCCACGAGAACCACTTGATGGACTCACTCGACGAGGCGATCGACCATGCCCGAACCCACGTCACCCGCCTGACACCCGATCGCTCGTCGGGTTGATCGCGCCGTGCACGAGCGCGGCGACCTCGCCGTGGGTGGAGCCGCCGGCCAGAAACAGCATCTCGTCGCCGGCTTGCAGCACGTCGTCGGGCCGGGGCAGGACGATCCCGCTGTCGCGGATGATGATCGCCAGCGCCGTGTTCTCCAGCAGCGGCAGGTCTCCCATCCGTTGACCGACCAGCGGATCACCCTCGGGCAGCGTCAGTTTCGCCAAGCTCACCTGCCCGTGCCGCAACTGCATCAACCGCACCACGTGACCGATGTCGATGGCGCCCTCGATCGCCGCCACCAGCGCGCTCGGCGCGGAGACCGCCACGTCGACGCCCCACGCCTCGGTGAACAACCACTCGTTGCGCAGGTCGTTGACCCGAGCCACCACACGCGCGACACCGAACTCCGTCTTCGCCAACAACGCGGCCGCCAGGTTCACCTTGTCGTCGCCGGTCGCCGCGATCACCACGTCGCACATCTGCAGGCCGGATTCCTCGAGCGAGGACAGCTCGCACGCATCGGCGAGCAGCCACTCCGCATCGGGAACCGTCCGCGGTTCGTAGTGCCGCACGTCGTGTTCGATCAACAACACCTTGTGGCCATAGTCGATCAGTTCCTGCGCGACCGACCGCCCGACCGCCCCGGCACCGGCGATGCCGACCCGCATCATCGTCCGCTCCTCGACGGGATGCGATGCGTCGAAGTGGCGCCAGCGCAGCCGTATCACGCACTCATACTTACCCATCGCGGCGGCCTTGCGCGCAGCTTCGGGCCCGGAGCGCCCGGCCACCGCCCGTGGTAGGTGTTTTACTGCCTTTCACACCGCCCATACGGTCCCGAACGGGGATGCAATGACGCTCGAGCAGCTCTATCTCGTGCTGCTGATCGCTGGGGTGGTGCTGCTGGCGAGCATCGTCGCCACCAGGGCCGCCAGCCGGGTCGGGCTGCCGAGCCTGCTGCTGTTCCTCTTCGTCGGCGTCATCGTCGGCGAAGACGGGCTCGGCCTGAATTTCGACAACTATCTGCTCGCCGACCATCTGGGCACGGTGGCGCTGGCCGTGATCCTCGTCGAAGGCGGTCTGACGACCCGGTTCTCCGACATCCGCCGCGTGCTCGCGCCCGCGGGCGTTCTCGCGACTCTCGGTGTCGCGGTCAGCATGCTCATCACCGCCGCGGGGGCGCACCTGCTGCTGGGCATCAACTGGCAGTTGTCGCTGCTGCTCGGCGCGGTCGTCTCGGTCACCGACGCCGCGGCGGTGTTCTCGGTGCTGCGCGTGGTGCCCCTGCCCCGCCGGGTGGCGGGCCTGCTGGAGGCCGAGTCCGGTTTCAACGACGCCCCGGCCGTCATCCTCGTGCTGATGTTCAGCGTGGCCCCGCTCGAACTGTCGCCCGTGCACGCGCTCACCGAACTGGTCTACGAGCTGGTGGTCGGTGCGGTGATCGGCGTCGGCGTCGGCTACCTGGGCTCGATGGCGCTGCGCCGCATCGCACTTCCGGCGTCGGGCCTCTACCCGCTGGCCACCTTCGGGCTCGGCATGGTCGCGTTCGCGGCGGGCGGCACCGCACACGCCAGCGGGTTCCTCGCCGCCTACGTGGCCGCGGTCGTGCTCGCCAACACCGGCCTGCCGCACCGTTCGGCCACGCGTTCGTTCGCCGAGGGTCTCGGCTGGCTCGCTCAGATCGGCCTGTTTGTTCTGCTCGGCTTGCTCGTCGACCCCAGCGACCTGGCCGTGGAGGTGGTGCCCGGCATCGTGACGGGTCTGGTGTTGCTGCTCGTCGCCAGGCCGCTATCCGTGTTCCTGTCCTTGGTGTGGTTCCGAATCCCCTGGCGCGAACAGGTTTTCGTCTCCTGGGCGGGGTTACGCGGTGCCGTGCCGATCGTGCTGGCGACCTTCCCCATCGTGGGCGGTGTGCCCGACAGCGTCCGCCTTCTCAACATCGTGTTCATCCTCGTGGTGGTGTTCACCCTGGTGCAGGGTCCCAGCCTGCGCTTCGTCGCGCATCGGCTGGGACTGATCTCGAAGGAGGCGACGCGGGAGATCCAGGTGGAGTCGGCTCCGCTCGACGTGCTGGACGCAGAGCTTTTGACCATGACCGTGCAGGCGCCGTCGCGGTTGCACAACGTCACCGTGCTGGAACTGCGGCTACCCGATCCGTGCGTGATCACGTTGATCATCCGCGACGGGCGCACTTTCGTCCCGCAGCCCGACACCCGAATCGCGATCGGCGACGAGCTGCTGATCGTCACCACCACCAAGACACGCGCCCTGGCCGAACGCCGGCTGCGTGCGGTGAGCCGGCGCGGCAAGCTCGCGTACTGGTTCGACGAATTCGGTGAAACCGAATAGACGGCCGGAGCGGCGAAACCGACTGATCGCGCGGCGGACTCGGCTCACAGCTCGTTGTCAGCCCCTTGGAACTAAGCTCGGTTCGGTGAAGTTCGCCTTCAAAACATCGCCGCAAAACACCACGTGGGCCGACATGCTCGCGGTGTGGAAGGCGGCCGACCAGATCGACGTGTACGAGTCCGGCTGGACGTTCGATCACTTCTATCCGATCTTCTCCGACTCCACCGGCCCGTGCCTGGAGGGCTGGGTCACGCTCACCGCGCTCGCGCAGGCGACCGAGCGGTTGCGCGTCGGTGTGCTCGTCACCGGCATCCACTACCGCCACCCCGCGGTGCTGGCCAATATGGCCTCCGCGTTGGACATCGTGTCCGACGGCCGGCTCGAACTCGGCATCGGCGCGGGCTGGAACGAGGAGGAGTCCGAGGCGTACGGAATCGAGTTGGGTTCCATCCGTGAACGCTTCGATCGCTTCGAGGAGGCATGCGAGGTGCTCACCAACCTGCTCAGCCAAGAGACCACGTCGTTCGACGGCAAGTTCTACCAACTCAAGGACGCCCGCAACGAGCCGAAGGGCCCGCAGCGTCCGCACCCCCCGATCTGCATCGGCGGCAACGGCGAAAAGCGCACGCTGAGGATCACCGCCCGGTACGCCCAGCACTGGAACTTCGTCGGCGGAACCCCGCAGGAGTTCGCCCGCAAGCGCGACGTGCTGGCCCGCCACTGCGCCGGCATCGGGCGGGATCCATCGGAAATCATGCTCTCCGCCCACGTCCGACTGGACCCCGACCGCAAATACGAAAAGGCGCTGTCGGAAGCCGCGGCCCTGGAACAGGAGGGGCTGGATCTGGCGATCATCTATCTGCCGACGCCGCACGATCCCGCGGTGCTCGAACCGCTGGCCGACGCGATCGCCGCTTCGGGTCTACGGAATTAGCCGTCATTTCTGACGGTCACGAAAATATAACGATTTGGCAAACGGATAGCCGGAGGGGGCCTGCGCGAGGGTTTTCGCGCTTCCCAGTTCGCTAGACGCCGTACAAACGGAGCTCGTCGGCGGTGATGAGACGCTCGGCCTTGGCCGGGAACTCACGGCTCTTGAGCGGATGACGGAGGAGTGACCAGGCGATTCGGCTCACCCGAGACCGGGATAGCGGGTTGACATACACGGAACTGACTCCTGTGTCGAAACCGATAGCTGACCGGGGCCCAACCTTACCGCAGTGCCCCCATGAAGTCATTAGAACCCGTCCGTCGGCAAACTGCGGTAGGCGCGCCGGTAAATCGTCTGATGTTTTTAGAGTTGCTGGAGTGACAGATGTGACTCGAATTCTACGTTCCACTCCATCCGCGATTGTGTGGTTTCGTACGCAACACGCGGCCCTACCGTATGAGACCGCACGCTCGCCGCCGGTCACGGCCGCAAAAACACGTCGTCCAACGTCACGGTGCGCAGCCCCCGCGCCCGGACGATGTCGACCAACTGCCCGAAGACCTCGGTGACGGGCGGGTGATTGAGGTGGCCGATCACGATCTTCTGTGCGGTGAAGTGCCGCTCGGCCATCGCGACGACCTCGGCCGGGGGGATCCACACGTGGTCCTCCAGCGTGCCCGACCACAACGTGTCGACGGTGTAGCCGAGATCGGCCGACACCTTGTCGACGTGTGGGCTGGTCGCGCCGTAGGGCGGCCGGAAGTAGGGACGTGCGTCGACGCCGTACGTCTTCCACAGGAAATCGTGGTTGCGCCGGAACTGTTCGGCGACGTCGACCAGCGGAAGCTTCGTGAGGTCGGGGTGCGACCACGTGTGGTTGGCCAGTTGGATCTGACCGTCGTCGACCAGCGGCCGCAACAGGTCGGCGTGATCGGTCCACGACCGGTAGATCCCGTTGACGAAGTAGGTCAGCCGTAGCCCGGAGTCCTTGGCGAATTGGGTGTAGGCGCGCACGACGTCACTGCTCACCCCGTCGTCGACGGTCAGCGCCAACAGATCTCCCTCACCGGGCAGGCTGCTCAGCACGCCACCGCTGGGTAGAGCGATCCGCGCCGACGCCGGTGGCGGCGGCAACAGGCCGGCCGAGGGTGCGGTCGGGACTTGCGAGGCGGCTACCCCAGCGACTCGCGGTTGCTCTCCGGTCGCGCACCGGCTCAGCCCCACGGCGCCCACGGTGGCGACGGACAGCGCCGCGATGAAGTTGCGCCGGTTGAGTCTTCGCCCGGCGCCGACGGATTGGTAGCGGCCGATCACCGCCATTACTGTCGCGCGCTCAGGCGCAAAAGCCGTACATTGCGCCGCGTGTCGCGGCGGAACCTACCGCTGCGGAACGGCGGTCGGCTTGATCGGCGCGGGCAGCGCCGACTGGCCCATCAAGTAGCGGTCCACACCCGCCGCGGCCGCGCGGCCCTCCGCGATCGCCCACACGATCAACGACTGCCCGCGTCCCATGTCGCCTGCGACGAAGACACCGGGTACCGACGAGGCGAAGTCTGCGTCCCGGCTGACATTGCCGCGTTCGTTGATCTCGACGCCGAGGTCGGTCAGCAGGCCTTCGCGCTCAGGACCGGTGAAGCCCATCGCGAGCAGCACGAGATCGGCTTCCAGCTCGAATTCGGTGCCCTCGACCTTCTCGAACTTGCCCGCGTTCATCTTGACCTCGTGGCCACGTAGCCCGGTGACATGCCCGTCTTCACCGATGAACTCCTCGGTGTTGACCGAGTAGACCCGCTCGCCGCCTTCCTCGTGCGCCGAGGACACCCGGAACATCAACGGGTAGACCGGCCACGGCGTCGAGTCGGCGCGCGTGTCCGGCGGGCGCGGCATGATCTCGAACTGGTGCACGCTGGCGGCGCCCTGACGGTGCGCGGTGCCCAGACAGTCGGCGCCGGTGTCACCGCCGCCGATGATGATGACCTTCTTGTCCTTCGCGTGGATCGGCGGCAGACCGTTTTCGTCGGTGACGGGGTCGCCGAGCTGTACGCGGTTCGCCCACGGCAGGTACTCCATCGCCTGGTGGATACCGTCGAGCTCGCGACCCGGGATCGGCAGGTCGCGCCGTTCGGTCGCACCGCCGGCGAGCACCACCGCGTCGAACTCCTTGCGCAGCTGCTGCGCGGTGATGTCGACGCCGACGTTGACCCCGGTGCGAAACTCGGTGCCCTCGGCCGCCATCTGTTCCAGACGACGGTCGATGTGGCGCTTTTCCATCTTGAACTCGGGGATGCCGTAGCGCAGCAGCCCGCCGATGCGATCGTCGCGCTCGAACAAGGTGACGCTGTGCCCGGCGCGGGTCAGCTGCTGGGCGGCGGCCAGCCCGGCGGGGCCGGAGCCGACGACGGCGACCTTCTTGCCGGTCTTGACCGTCGGCGGCAGCGGCGTCACCCAGCCCTCGTCGAACGCCTTGTCGATGATTTCGACCTCGACCTGTTTGATCGTGACCGGGTCCTGGTTGATGCCCAGAACGCACGAGCCCTCGCACGGCGCAGGGCACAGCCGGCCGGTGAACTCGGGGAAGTTGTTCGTCGCATGCAGCCGTTCGATGGCGTCACGCCAGCGGTCGTTGCGCACCAAATCGTTCCACTCGGGGATCAGGTTCCCGAGAGGACACCCGTTGTGGCAGAACGGAATCCCGCAATCCATACAACGGGTCGCCTGCTCGCGCAGGGTGTCATGGGAGAAGTCCTCGTAGACCTCTTTCCAGTCGCGCAGACGAATCGGCACGGGCCGACGTTGCGGGGTCTCGCGCTGGGTGTACCTGAGGAAACCGCGGGGATCAGCCACTGGCGGCCGCCATGATCGCCTCGTCGACGTTGGCACCGGTCCGTTCGGCCTCCGCGATCGCCTCGAGCACCCGCTTGAAATCGCGGGGCATCACCTTGGTGAAGTGCTTCACGTTGTTGTCCCAGTCGTTGAGGATGCGCGCTCCGACAGCGGAATCGGTGGCGTCGACGTGGGCCTGGATCATGCCCGCCAGCCACTCGAGGTCCTCCTCGTCGAGGTCCTCCAGTTCCACCATCTCGGCGTTGAGGTTGTCCGGCAGTGCGCCGTCGGGGTCGTAGACGTAGGCGATCCCTCCGGACATGCCCGCGGCGAAGTTGCGCCCCGTCGGACCGAGGATCGCGATCTTGCCGCCGGTCATGTACTCACAACCGTGGTCGCCCACGCCCTCGACCACCGCGTGCGCACCGGAGTTGCGCACCGCGAACCGCTCGCCGACCTGGCCGCGGAGGAACGCCTGGCCGCTGGTCGCGCCGAACAGGATCACGTTGCCCGCGATGATGTTGTCCTCGGCGACGTAGTCCTCGGGCGCGCTGTCGGACGGGCGCACCACGATCCGTCCGCCCGAGAGGCCCTTGCCGACATAGTCGTTGGCGTCGCCGTAGACCCGCAGCGTGATGCCCTTCGGCACGAAGGCACCGAAGCTGTTGCCCGCCGATCCGTCGAAGGTGATGTCGATGGTGCCGTCCGGAAGGCCCTGCCCGCCATAAGCTTTGGTCACCTCATGGCCGAGCATCGTGCCGACGGTGCGGTTGACGTTGGCGATCGTCGTCGAGAAGCGCACCGGCGTCGCAGAATCCAGCGCTTCGCGGCACATCACGATCAACTGCTGGTCGAGCGCTTTGTCCAGGCCGTGGTCCTGACGCGAACTGCAGTACAGGTCCTGGTTCATGAAGGCCGACTCGGGCTCGTGCAGCACGGGCGCCAGATCCAGCTTGTAGGCCTTCCAGTGCTCGGCGGCCTTGGTGGTGTCCAGCGCGCCGACCTGTCCGACCATCTCGTTGACCGTGCGGAAGCCCAACTGGGCCATCGTCTCCCGCACTTCTTCGGCAATGAACATGAAGAAGTTCTCGACGAACTCCGGTTTGCCGGTGAACCGCTCGCGCAGCACCGGGTTCTGGGTGGCGACGCCCACCGGGCAGGTGTCGAGATGGCAGACGCGCATCATGATGCAGCCCGAGACGACCAGCGGCGCGGTGGCGAAACCGAACTCCTCGGCACCCAGCAGCGCGGCGATCACCACGTCGCGGCCGGTTTTGAGCTGACCGTCGACCTGAACGACGATCCGGTCGCGAAGGCCGTTGAGCAGCAATGTCTGCTGGGTCTCGGCCAGGCCGAGCTCCCACGGCGCGCCCGCGTGCTTCATCGACGTCAGCGGCGTTGCACCGGTGCCACCGTCGTGGCCGGAGATGAGCACGACGTCGGCATGTGCCTTGGACACGCCTGCCGCAACCGTTCCCACGCCGTTCTCGGAGACCAGCTTGACGTGCACCCGGGCCTGCGGGTTGGCGTTCTTCAGATCGTGGATCAGCTGCGCCAGATCCTCGATCGAGTAGATGTCGTGGTGCGGCGGCGGTGAGATCAGACCCACGCCGGGTGTCGAGTGCCGCACCTCGGCGACCCACGGGTACACCTTGCCGCCCGGAAGCTGGCCGCCCTCACCGGGTTTCGCACCCTGGGCCATCTTGATCTGGATGTCGGTGCAGTTGCTCAGGTAATGGCTGGTCACACCGAACCGGCCCGACGCCACCTGCTTGATCGCGCTGCGCCGCCAGTCGCCGTTCTCGTCGCGGTCGAAGCGTTTGACGTCCTCGCCGCCCTCACCGGAATTCGACCGTCCGCCAAGGCGATTCATCGCGATGGCCAACGTCTCGTGTGCCTCGGCGGAGATCGAGCCGTAGCTCATGGCGCCGGTCGAGAACCTCTTGACGATCTCGCTGGCCGGCTCCACCTCCTCGAGCGGCACCGGCGGCCGCACTCCGTCGCGGAACTTGAGCAGCCCGCGCAGCGAGGCCATCCGCTCGCTCTGATCGTCGACGAGTTTGGTGTATTCCTTGAAGACCTCGTACTGCCCGGTGCGGGTGGAGTGCTGGAGTTTGAACACCGTGTCCGGGTTGAACAGGTGGTACTCACCCTCGCGGCGCCACTGGTATTCGCCGCCGACCTCGAGTTCGCGGTGCGCCCACTCGTCGGGCCGGTCGAGATAGGCCAACGAGTGCCGCGCCGCGACGTCGTCGGCGATGTCGTTGAGGTCGATCCCGCCGACCGGGCAGGTCAACCCGGTGAAGTACTCGTCGAGCACCTGCTGATTGATGCCGATGGCCTGGAACAGCTGGGCGCCGGTGTAGGACGCCAGCGTGGAGATGCCCATCTTCGACATCACCTTCAGCACGCCCTTGCCGGCGGCCTTGACGTAGTTGGCCTTGGCCTGGTCGCTGGAGATTCCGGTGATCACACCGCGGTCGACCATGTCCTCGATCGACTCGAACGCCATGTACGGGTTGATCGCCGCCGCGCCGAACCCGCACAGCGTGGCCATGTGGTGCACCTCGCGGGCGTCGCCGGCCTCGACTACCAGGCCCACCTTGGTGCGCGTCCGCTCGCGAACCAGGTGGTGGTGCACGGCCGACACCGACAGCAGCGACGGGATCGGGGCCATCTGCTCGTTGGACTCGCGGTCGGAGAGCACGATGATGCGGGCGCCCTCGCGGATGGCCGCCGACGCCTTGGCCCGCACGTTGTCCAGGGCTTCCTTGAGGCCCTGCCCGCCCCGGTTCACCGGATAGAGGCAGCGGATCGCCGCGGCGCGCATGCCGTGCTTGTGACCGCGGATCTCGTGGTCGGGGTCGACGCAGATCAGCTTGGACAGCTCCGCGTTGCGCAGGATGGGCTGCGGCAGCACGATCTGCCGACACGAATCGGGACCTGGATTGAGCAGGTCGCCCTCGGGCCCGACGGCCCCCTGCAGGCTGGTCACCACCTCTTCGCGGATGGCGTCCAACGGCGGGTTGGTGACCTGTGCGAACAGCTGCTGGAAGTAGTCGTAGAGCATCCGCGGACGGGTCGACAGCACGGCGATCGGGGTGTCGGTGCCCATCGAGCCGAGCGCCTCGGCGCCGGTCCGGGCCATCGGCGCGACCAGCAGGTTGAGTTCCTCGTAGGTGAACCCGAAGATCTGCTGGCGCAACACCACCCGGTGATGCGGCATCCGGACGTAGTCGCCGGGCGGAAGCTCGTCGAGGTCGAACAACCCGGCGTCGAGCCATTCCTGGTACGGGTGCTCGGCGGCCAGTTCTGCCTTGATCTCCTCGTCGTCGACGATGCGCCCCTGTGCGGTGTCGACCAGGAACATCCGGCCGGGTTGCAGGCGCATCTTCCGGACCACCGTCGAGGGGTCGAGGTCGAGCACGCCGGCCTCCGAGGCCATCACGACCAGGCCGTCCTTGGTGACCCAGATGCGCGACGGGCGCAGACCGTTGCGGTCGAGCACCGCGCCGACGATCGTGCCGTCGGTGAAGCACACCGACGCCGGACCGTCCCACGGCTCCATGAGCGAGTCGTGGAACTCATAGAACGCCCGGCGGGCCGGGTCCATACTCTCGTGCCGCTCCCAGGCCTCCGGGATCATCATCAGCACCGCGTGCGGCAGGCTTCGCCCCCCGAGGTGCAGGAGTTCGAGCACCTCGTCGAACCGGGCGGTATCCGACGCGCCCGGCGTGCAGACCGGGGTGATCTTGTCGAGGTCCTGATTCGGGCCGAACACGTCGGTCTTGATGAGCGCCTCTCGCGCGCGCATCCAGTTCTCGTTGCCGGTGACGGTGTTGATCTCGCCGTTGTGGGCGATGCGCCGGAACGGGTGGGCCAGCGGCCAGGACGGGAACGTGTTGGTCGAGAAGCGCGAGTGAACGATGCCCAGCGCACTGGTGAGCCGGTCGTCCTGCAGATCGAGGTAGAACGCCTTGAGCTGCGGGGTGGTCAGCATGCCCTTGTAGACGAACGTCTGCCCGGAAAGACTTGGGAAGTAGACGGTTTCGCGCCCCGGACCGTCCTGGCCCGGCCCCTTGGTGCCCAGCTCGTGTTCGGCGCGCTTGCGCACCACGTACGCGCGACGCTCCAACTCCATGCCCGAAGCACCGCCGATGAACACCTGCCGGAATGTCGGCATCGCGTCGCGGGCCAGGGCGCCCAGCGCCGAATCGTCGATCGGCACCTCGCGCCAGCCCAGGACCTCGAGCCCTTCGGCCTCGGCGATCTTCTCGACGGCCTCGCACGCGGTCGCCGCATCCTTCGAGGACTGCGGCAGGAACGCGATTCCGGTGGCGTAGCTACCTGGCTCCGGCAGGTCGAAGTCGACCACCTCGCGCAGGAAAGCGTCGGGAACCTGCAACATGATGCCCGCACCATCGCCGGTGTTCGGCTCGGCGCCCTGCGCACCGCGGTGCTCCAGGTTCACCAGAGCGGTGATCGCCTTGTCAACGATGTCGCGACTGCGGCGACCGTGCATATCGGCCACCATGGCGACGCCGCACGCGTCGTGCTCGAACGCGGGGTTGTACAGCCCTTGCATCCTGGGCGCCATTCCCACCTACCCTTTTCCTGCACGTCTTACGAAGCTTCTGCATGACAGCCGTAGACAGCGGCGGTTAGCCGGTCCGGCTATGGAGTGCCTTCGTGCAGCATCGAACGCCGGCCTGTTTCCACTTGCCCCGAGTGGAGAAAACGATATGACAAACACCGGGTGACATGCCAACTTAGTAGAACCTAACTAGATCGGCGGGACAGGCGGCCGAGCCGCTCGCCGCCAGCGGTGTTTGGTGCTCAATTCCGTTGTTGCCCTGGGATTTTCAAGGCATTCAGCGATCCCCCAGCGGAGTGCGGTACACATCACACTTCCCTCCCGACGCCGCCTGGCGTTTGCTGAAACGCGCCGTTTCGGCGCTTTTACCAGCTTAGACCGCGTTATAGAAGTTTGCGAAAAGCCTAGCCAGATTCTTAGGAAACCGCCTTCAGGCTGGCTTCGGGGGTGAGGTCCAGCCGCCGCAGCAGCTGGGCATTGAGCGCCACCACGACCGTCGACGCCGACATCAAGATCGCGCCGACGGACATCGGCAGGATGAAGCCGATCGGCGCCAGCACCCCCGCGGCCAATGGCACCGACACCAAGTTGTATCCCGCTGCCCACCAAAGGTTTTGCTTCATCTTGCGGTACGCGGCCCGCGACAGCAGCAGCACCGACAACACCGAGCGCGGATCCGACCCGGCCAGGATCACCCCGGCCGAGGCGATCGCCACGTCGGTTCCGGCGCCGATCGCGATGCCGACGTCGGCCGCAGCGAGTGCGGGCGCGTCGTTGACCCCGTCCCCGACCATCGCCACCTTGCGGCCCTCGCGCTGCAACTCGGCCACCTTCGCCGCCTTGTCCTCCGGCCGTACGCCGGCGAAGACGCGCCCGATCCCCAGGTCGGCGGCCACGGATCGCGCAACGGCCTCCGCGTCGCCGGTGATCATCACCACCTCGATGCCCAGCTTCGTCAGCGCCCCGACCACCTGCGCGGACTCGGGTCGCACCTCGTCGGCCAGCTTGATCGCACCCACGGCGTCTCCGTCGACGACGACGTGCAGGATGATCGCCCCTTCGTCTCGCCACTGTCCGGTTTCGGGGAGGTCGGTCAGCCCCGCTTCGGACAGCATCCGCGGCCCACCGACCTGAACGCTGCGGCCCCCGACCGTGGCCTTGACGCCGACCGCCGGAGACGAGCTGAAGTCGCTGGTCGGCGGCAGCGTCAGCGACCGGTCGCGCGCGGCCGCGACGATCGCCCTGGCCAGCGGATGCTCGGAGTACGCCTCGGCCGCCGCCGCCCACGTCAGCACATCCTCGGCGGACTGTCCGGGTGCGGTCGCGACCGCGGTGACCGTCGGCTCCCCCTTGGTCAGCGTGCCGGTCTTGTCGAAGAGCACGGCGTCGACGGTCCGCATGCTCTCCAGCGCCAAGCGGTCCTTGACCAGAACGCCCCCGCGCGCGGCACGTTCGGTGGCGATCGAGACGACCAGCGGTATCGCCAGCCCGAGCGCGTGCGGGCAGGCGATCACCAGCACCGTGATGGTCCTGACGACGGCCGCGGCGGGCATCCCCGCGAACGACCACACCACCGCGGTGATGACGGCCGCCGACAACGCGAACCAGAACAGCCAGCCCGCCGCCTTGTCGGCCAGGCGCTGGGCCCGCGACGACGAGTTCTGCGCCTCGGTCACCAACCGCTGGATACCGGCGAGCGTCGTGTCGTCGCCGACCGCGCTGACCCGCACCCGCAATCCCGAGTCGGTGGCCACGGTGCCGGCCACGACGTGGTCGCCGGCCTCGCGGCGGACCGGACGCGATTCGCCCGTGACCATCGACTCGTCGACGTCTGCGGCGCCGGCGACGATCTCGCCGTCAGCGGGGATGTTGCCTCCCGGGCGCACCAGCACGACGTCGCCGACGCGCAATTCGGCCGGTGCGACGGTCTCCGTGCCGCCGTCGACGACCCGCTCGGCCTCGTCGGGCAGCAGCGCAGCCAGCGAATCGAGCGCGGACGTGGTCTGCGCGAGCGAGCGCATCTCGATCCAGTGGCCGAGCAGCATGATCACGATCAGCAGCGCCAGTTCCCACCAGAAGTCCAGCTCGTGGTGCAGCACGCCGAGGCTGGCGCCCCAGGACGACATGAACGCCACCGTGATCGCAAGACCGATCAGCAGCATCATTCCCGGTGCCCGGGAACGGATTTCACTGACCGCCCCGGTCAGGAAGGGCCGCCCGCCCCAGACGTACATCACGGTGCCGAGCACCGGCGGAACCCATCGGATCCCGGGGATGTCGGGCAGCGAGTAGCCGAGGATCATCGCGAACATCCCGGACAGCGCGACCGTCGGGACGGCGAGCACGAGCATGGTCCAGAACAGGCGCCGGAACTCGGCCACATGGCCGGAGTGGTCATGACCGCCCGAGTGGCCGTTCGAGTGGTCATGGCCGCCCGGATGGTCGTGGCCCGAATGACCCTCCGCGGCCGTGTCCGGGTGTTGTGCACCATGGCCGGTATGCGTCATGGCGGCCATGGTATACCCCCTAGGGGTATATAGCCAGGTCTTGTTCGGTCACGCTGTATCCCGATGTCACATCCACTGAACACTCCGTTGGGCCGGTTCGGCATCGCGACGTCCGTGGACGCGCCCGGTGAGTGTGTGGCGTCGATTCCGGTGGGTGGAATGGTGAACCCGCTGACCGGCGCCCCGACCATCGCGCCCATGGCGATGCTGGTCGATCACGCGTGCGGCCTCGTCAACCACCGGCGCCGCGCCGATGACGAGTGGACGGTGTCCAGCGAGCTGTCCCTGGAAGCCGATCCGGACGCCGCCGAGATCATCGCCGGCGCACCCGATGTACCTGTGGTCGCGACCGCCCGGCCGTTCGGCGCCAAGAGCGACGTGGCGTTGGCGCTGTGCGAACTCACCCACCGCGGCACCGTGCTCGCCACCGCCACCGTGCGCTCGTTCTACATCCAGTCGCCCGCCGACATCGCACCGTTCCCCGACGGCCCATCCGGCGCGCTGCCGCCCGGGACGCTCGCCGACCGGATGGCGGTTTGCGTCGCCGAGAGCGGCGGAGCTAGGCGGGTTCTGCTGCAGGACGAGGACCCCGTGCTGAACAACGCGATCGGCATCGTGCACGGCGGGGTGACGGCGATGGCGCTGGAACTGGTCGCGGCCGCCGCACTCGACACCGACGGCCTCGACCGGCCGTTGCGGACCGCGTCACTCAGGGTCAACTTCATGCGGCCCTTCCACAGCGGACCCGAATCCCGTTATGTGGGAACCGCTTTGCGTGTCGGGCGCAGGACGGGTGTTGCCGAAGGGCAAGCCGTCGGGCCCAGGGGCGGCGTGGCGATCATCGCCAGACTGACCGCGTACCGCTGACAGTCGCGCTAGCATCTGGAGACCATGGCCGAGACCCGTGAAACCGGCGGCGGCCTCGGCGGATTCATTCGGCGCTCCGGTTACATCCGTAAGTGGCTGATCCTCGGGATCGCGATCGGCGTCATCGCCGGCCTCGGCGCGGTGGTGTTCTATCTGGCGCTCGACTATGCGGGCGACTTCCTGCTCGGCGACCTGGCCGGCTACCGGATCCCCAAACCGGTCGGCGACGGCGGCGACCCCGGTTCGGCCGGCTTCGACCGGCCGTGGGCCATCCCGCTGGTGGTCTGTGGCGGCGCACTCGTATCGGCATGGCTGGTCGCGAAGTTCGCTCCCGAGGCCGAAGGGCACGGCACCGACAGCGCGATCGAGGCCGTGCACACCGATCCCCGCGCCATCCGGGGACGAGCCATCGTGATCAAGACCATCGCCAGCGCGTTGACCATCGGGTCGGGCGGCTCGGGCGGGCGCGAGGGCCCCGCGGCGCAGATCTCCGCGGGCTTCGGATCCCTGTTGACGAAGTGGCTGAACCTGTCCGACGAGGACGGACGGATCGCGGTGTCGCTGGGCATCGGATCGGGCATCGGGGCGATCTTCGGCGCCCCGCTGGGCGGCGCGGTGCTGGCGGCATCGATCGTGTACCGCCGGGACTTCGACTATCAGGCGCTGATACCGGGATTCATCACCTCGGCGACCGCCTACTCGGTGCTCGGTTCGATCCTCGGCTTCGACCCGCTGTTCGGGTTCGTCGCCGCCGACTACCGGTTCGAGAGCCCGCTGGATCTGAGTTGGTTCGTCGTGCTCGGTGTCGTCGCGGCCGGCGTCGGATACCTCTACGCGCGCATCTTCTACGGCACCGTCGCGCTGACCGCGCGACTGCCGGGTCACAAGGTGCTCAAACCCGCGGTGGGCGGGCTGGCGGTGGGATTGCTGGCGCTCGCGATCCCGCAGGTGTTGGCCAGCGGGTACGGATGGGCGCAGAAGGCCACCGCCACCGACACTTTGATGGCGATACCGCTGTGGATCGTATTGATCCTGCCGCTGGCCAAGATCGTGGCGACGTCGCTGTCGATCGGCACCGGCGGATCCGGCGGTATCTTCGGACCCGGTGTCGTGGTGGGCGCGTTCGTCGGCGCCGCTCTGTGGCGACTCGGCGATCTGGTCGACGCTCCCGGAATCCCCGACAGCCCAGCCACGTTCGTCGTCGTCGGCATGATGGCGTGTTTCGGCAGCGTCGCGCACGCCCCGTTGGCCGTGATGATCATGGTGGCGGAGATGACCGGCTCGTTCTCGGTGATCCCGTGCGCGATGGTGGCGGTCGGAATCGCCTACATGCTGGTGTCGCGCACCGACGTGTCGATCTACCAGGCTCAGCGTCTCGACCGCGAAACCGCGCGGGCGCAACGCGGTGCCGGCTGACGCCGGTCACCTCCGCCGGAGGCCTTACTTACCCGAGGACTTCTTCTTCGCCTGGCTGGCGGCCGACTTCTCCGTCCTCGCACCCTCGTTGGCCAGCTGGCCACCGGCGTTCTCCAGGTGTGCGCGGACGAACCACTGGAACTTCTCGAGCTCGGCGGCGTGTCCGATCAGAATGTCCTCGGTCACCGGGTCGGCGTCCTCGGCCTCTTCGATGTTCTGACGGGTGTCCTCGATGATCCCGTCGTAGACGAGGTCGAGGGCAGCGAGGTGCGCCTGCACGGTGTCGCGATCGAGCGAGTAGTCATCCCAGCTGCGGTCCTCGATGATCGCGCCGGGCGTGCCCTTCGGTGAGAAGCCGAGGGTGGCGATCCGTTCGGCGACCTCGTCGGCATAGCCGCGCACCAACTCGACCTGCGGATCGATCATCTCGTGCACGCCGATGAAGTTCGGGCCCACCACATTCCAGTGGATGTGCTTGAGGGTCAGGTGAAGATCGTTGTACCGGCTCAACTGCTTCTGCAGAAGTTCGGCGACCTTCGCGGCGTCCTTGTCAGTCATACCGGGCACTGTGTAATTGGATCTAGGCATGGAAGCTCCTTTGCACGCATAGGGTGTCGTCGCTTCGACTACCCGCTGCATTGGTGCGGTAATCCACCACGTCTCAGGCGTCACATCTCGATCAGATTCGGGATCGCCATGCGCGGCCCGAATCGCGGCAGCACCGCAAGCCCGCTGACCTCCAACAGGCGCACCGCGCGGTGACGGTGAGGTCGAAGCGGTTCGAGCAACTCGACCATCGTGGGATCGTCGATCGGATGCCCCAGGAGGCTCCAACCGACCATCTTCGCCAGGTGGTAGTCGCCGACCGAGAGAGCGTCCGCGTCACCGAATGCGCGCTGACTCGTCTCCGCGGCGGTCCACTCACCGACTCCCGGAAGCGACGCCATCGCGACGCGTGCGTCGGCCGGTGACCGGGCGCCGAGTCGTTCCAGGGAGTCGGCGCGTTGCGCGCACACGACGACGGTCCGTGCCCGCCGGGGGTCGACGTTGGCGCGGTGGAACTCCCACGACGGAATGCGGCACCAGACCTCACCGGGAGGCGGGACCCGCATGTGCGCGGGCGCCGGTCCGGGCGCGGGCGCCCCGTACTTGGTGACGAGCAGCCGCCACGCGCGGCGAGCATCCTTGCCGTAGACCCGCTGTTCGAGCACCGCGGGAATCAGCGCTTCGAGCACGCGATCGGTGCGGCCCAGCCGCAGATGCCGCACGCGTCGATGCGCGGCGGCGATGGTCGGTTCGGTGGGCGCGAAACCGACGCTGTCGTCGTACGCGCCGAGCAGGGCGGGCAGGGTCTCGGCGAATTCTGTCGCGCCGTCACCCCATGCTTCACAGTCGACGGTGTCGGGTGCCGATTTGGTGAGACGCGCGGCGACCGGCCCGCTGCGCATCAGGCTGGTGCGCCAGATGGCGCCATCGGGAGCGTCGTAATAGCAGGGGTCCGTTCGGCCACGCCGCAGCGGCGCCAGAGTCAACGCAGGGCTGACCGGGCCGTCGAAGGCGACGCTGACCGAGGTGTGCACCGGCCAAGGTTATGCCTGGGCGACGACGATCTCGGCTTTGTCCGGGTAGAACGCGACATGCCCGGCGATGGGGGCGACTGCCGGGTATGGCGTCTCATAGGTCCAGATGGCGTCCTCGACGACGGCGCCGGCCTCGGTCACCACGTGGAAGTAGGCTGCGTCGCCCTTGAACGGGCAGTACGTCTGGGTGTCGCTGGGCCTGAGTTTGTCTTGGACGACGTCGGCGAACGGGATGTACTGCACGGCCGGGTACGTCGACTCCTGCAGCGTCAACGCTCGGTCGGTGTCGGCGACGACCTCGCCGTTCACCCGGGCGGTGACGTGTCTGCCGGTCGGCGCGACGGTGATCGGGTGTTCCGCGGTGGGCTCGAGTACGGGGCGATCGCTCATATCAACGCCAACGTACGAGGTGACGGCTGGATTCCGGACGTGTCATACCCCGATGGCATACTCGAACACATGTTCGGAGGACAGTTCGCGGAGGTGGACGACGCCGCTCTCGTCGCCGCCATCGCCGACGGTGCGCGTGCGGAGGCCGAGGCCGCGGCGCGCCGGTTCGCGGCCATCGCGGAGCTGATCCGGCGCAAGGTCAGCGAGGATGACGAACGCAATCTGTGTGCGTTCGACCCGTGGGACAGCGTCGCCGCCGAGGTGGCCGCGGCGATGACGATCGGGCATCGACGCGCGTCCGGGCAGATGCGGATCGCGCAGGCGTTGCGCGAGCGGCTGCCCCAGGTGGCCGCGTTGTTCGAACGGGGCGGAATCGGTGCGCGGATCGTCTCGGCGATCACCTGGCGCACCCAACTTGTCGAGGACCCTGAGGCGTTGGCGCTCATCGACACGGCGCTTGCGAAACGGGCGTCTCGGTTGGGTCCTTTGTCCGAGCAGCGGTTGGACGAGGCCATCGACGCGCTCGTCGACAAGTTCGACCCAGAAGCGGTGCGGAGAAGTCGGTCGACGGCGCGCACCCGGGATTTCCACATCGGTGATCTCGATGACCCGGTCGGCACCACTTCGGTGTGGGGCAGGCTGTTGGTCACCGACGCCGCTGTCCTCAAAAGCCGCCTCGCCGAGATGATGCAGGGGCTGTGCGACAACGATCCGCGCAGCATGGGCGAGCGGCGAGCCGACGCTATCGGCGCGTTGGCCGCCAACCAAGACCGGTTGGGTTGCGCATGCGGATCGCCGACGTGCGCCGCGGCCGCTCCGCAAACGTCGAACGTCGTCCTCCACGTGATCGCCGACCAAGACGCTTTCGAAAATGCCGCTGCTACAGCAGGTAACGACGCGACTCCTGCAACCGATGGCGACACTCACGGCGCTACCCCACCCCAGGCCGACGCAGAACGCGCCGCCCCGCCGCAGCCCGACTCACCGGGCGCCGGGAAGCGGGGCACCGCGGTACTACTGGGCCATGGTGCACTGCCCACCTCACTGCTGCCCTGGCTGATCAGCCGCGGCGCGAAGGTGCGTCCGATCAAAATGCCCGGGCCCGACGCCGAGGCGCGATACCAGCCATCGACGGCGCTGGCCGAGTTCGTGCGCATGCGTGATATGTACTGTCGCGCACCGGGATGCGATGTGCGCGCCGACCTTTGCGACATCGACCACACGACCCCGTGGCCGCTCGGGCCCACGCATCCGTCGAACCTCAAGTGCCTGTGCCGCAAGCACCACATGATGAAGACGTTCGATGGGTGGCTCGATGTTCAGCTGCCCGACGGCACGGTGATCTGGAAATCACCGAGCGGCAGGACCTATACCACGACACCCGGCAGCAAGTTGTTCTTCGATTGGGACACCACCACCGCCAACCTTCCGCCACCACCGCTCGTTTCACCGTCGCAGGCTGACCGCACGGCGAAGATACCGAAGCGAAAACGAACGCGGGCCGCCGACTTCGCCGCACGGATCAAGGCCGAGCGGGCACGCAACGTGGACCCCGCACCGTTCTGAGCGAGATACGCACGAGCCATCGCGGGCGTCTGCTCGATGAGCCGCGATCCGATTCTTGAGTAGGTGGTGTAATCGGTTGATGGGCGATCTGGACAAGCGCGGCGCGGTGTACGTGTTGACCCTCGGCGAGGACGAGAACCGCTTCCACCCCGACCGGCTGGCAGCGATCAACTCCGCACTCGACGAGGTGGAGGCCGCCGATGGGCCGAGGGCCGTCGTCACCACGGGCAGCGGCAAGTTCTACTCCAACGGTCTCGACCTGGACTTCATGGCGGCCAATCCCGATGCGGCCGAGGCCAACCTCGCCGACGTGCACGCGCTGTTGGCGCGCGTGTTGGCGTTCCCGGCGCCGATCATCGCCGCGGTGCAGGGACACGCGTTCGCCGCGGGCGCGATGCTGGCGCTCTCCCACGACCAGATCGTCATGCGCGCCGATCGCGGCTTCTTCTGTCTGCCGGAGGTCGACCTCGGTATCCCGTTCACGGCAGGCATGAACGCGCTCATCCGGTCTCGGCTGCCGATCGCGACCGCGCACGAGGCCATGACCACCGCGCGACGGTACGGCGGTGAAGAAGCCCGCGTGGCGGGAATCGTCACGGCCACCGCCGGGGAGGGTGAAGTCCTGGACGCCGCGGTCGCCCGCGCCGAGGCATTGGCCGCCAAAGCTGGGACGGTGTTCGGCACGATCAAGGCGCGCTTGTACGCCGAGGTGATCGCCGAGCTCAACGTCCGCTAGGCACAACGCTCAGAAGGCCCAGCGGTGATACTGCGCCATATACCGCAGCGACGGCAGCACCGACATCGCCTTACCCAGCGCCCGGTAGTACCACGCGACATCGCGAAACGTCGGGGAGTCGAACGGTGACACCCACGCCAGCAACCGCACACCGGGCACCGCCGCACCGATGTCGTCCGGGTCGTCGATCCCCCAGTGCAGCGTCGCTCCGGCGCGCCGCACCACCGCGTTCAGGAACTGCGACCGGATGCCGAGCCGGCTGAACGCATCGAATTGCAGTTCCCCGCGGGGGAACCCGTCGACAACTCGTCGCAGCAGTGCCACACCGTCGGATTCGGTCAGATACATGGTCAGACCCTCGGCGATCATCAAAACAGGTCGATCCGAGGGAATCTCAGACAGCCACGACGCATCTGTGACGGAGGCGCCGATCACCCGATAGTGGTCGCGGCGCGGATAGAGCTGTGTGCGCAGGTCGACCACCTCCGGGTAGTCGATGTCGAACCAGTCGACCCCCGGCCCGGGATCGATCCGAAATGCCCGCGCGTCCAGCCCGCACCCGAGGTGCAGTACGACCGCCCGCGAATGCACCGCTAAGAACTGGCGCGTCCACCTGTCGAAGTGCGCGCTACGGGTGGTCACCGACGCCGAATTCGCCGGTGTGATCGACGTTTTCGACCAGTCGTAGTCGATGCGCCCGACGATGTCCTTGGCGAACCGATCCCCCAGAATCGGTTTCGGCAGATCGGCGTCCAGCGCCTTGGCGTAGAACGTCGCGAGCATGGTCTGCGGCGCACCGGACAGATCGACGTGCAGCTTGTCGGACATCTCCTGCGAGCTAACCGGCCCTGCTCGTGCGCCGCGCGTCCCGCAGCCCCGCCCAAAACCTCGCCGCCTCACGGATCGACTCCTCGACCGGCCTTGGCCGCCAACCCAATTCGCGGCGAGCCTTACTGCAATCCACCGGCGCTTCCGCGCGCATCAGTCGCAGCGAGCCGAGCGAGAACTTCTCGTCCTTGCCCGTCAGCCGCGCCTTGGCGGTACCCAGGGCGGCCATCGCATATGAGACCGGCAGCGGGATCGACTTCGTCGGCGCCGGCATCCCGGCGGCTTCGGCCGCGATGCGCACCACCTCCGCGTTGCTGATCATCTTCTCCGAGATCAGGTACCGCTCGCCGACACGGCCGCGTTCGGCGGCGAGCAACATCGCGCGAGCGGCGTCGTCGACACCGACCGCCTCGAGCTCGATTCCGCGCATCACGAAGGGCAGCTTGCCGAACGCAGCCCCCGCGATGATCGCGCCGTGCGGGGTGCGGCCCCAGTCGCCGCCGCCGTACGTCGTCGACACGCACATCGCCACCGCGGGCAGGCCGTGCTCGCGCGCATACCGCAGCACCAGCGTCTCGGCCTGCACCCGTGAGCGCACATACGGCGTCAGACCCTTGTCGACGATCACGTCGTCCTCGGTCGCGACGTGCCCGCGCCTGCGACCGACCGTCACATAGCTGCTGGTGTAGACGAACCGCCGCAGGCGCATGTCCTTGGCGACCTCGAGCACGTTCCGGGTGCCCTCGACATTCGTATAGAACAGCGGCGTCGGGTCTTTCAGCCAGCCGCGCGTGTCGACGACGCAGTAGTACACGTCGTCGACTCCGGTCATCGCCGCACGCAGCGTGTCGTTGTACCAGATGTCGCCCAGGAAACGCTCGACCGGAAGATTGTCGATGCCCTTGGTGTTCGCGTTGGGGCGCACCATGACTCGGACGTCGTGGCCGTCAGCCACCAGCTGCCGGGTGACGTGGGAACCGAGGAAACCGTTGGCTCCGATGACCAGCTTGCTCACTTGCCTCCTCCGTACTGCTTCATCCACTCCTCGGCCTCGGGCGGCAGCGTGCCGAGTTCGGCTGCCTTGCGGCACCATTTCACCGCCGCCTTGACGAACCGCAGCGGGTTGTAGATGTCCTCCTGCCGCCGCCACAGCCCGTCGCCGGCGTAGGTGACGATCGAGATGTTGGTGGCGCTGATGACGGTGCCGTCGCCGGGATCGCGCATCGGGTTGTCCAGCTCGCAGATGACGCGGGCCGTCGCCTCGTCGATCACCGTCCACAGCGACGGAAACGACGTCATGTAGCTACCGGGGAACGACTCCATCGTCTTCCAGATCCAGGGGCGCACCTGCTCGCGGCCGCGCATGGTGCCTGCCGCGTGTTCGACGTAGACGACGTCGTCGGTGTACTGGTCGACCCAGGGGTCCCAGTCGCGGGTCTGCGCGGCGCGGTCGACCGTGGCCTCGAACTGCTGGAACGCCGCGGCGAGTTCGTCGCGGCTGAAGGTGCTGCCCGTCACACCAGAACTAGAACACGTTCTACCGAGCTTGTCGAGGGAGCGCGGTGAGCACCTGGCGGCTGCCCAGCGGATTCTGCAGCGGGACGTCGAGGATCCCCGCCACCGCGATCAGGATGCAGGGCCGGTCCACGGCTTCGGGGAGTGTGCCGCCGAGGAGTTCGACGGTGACGGTCTCGGGCGTCTCCTGCACCGTCGCGTGCACGCCGTAGCACTGCGGGGTGCCGGTGGTGAAGTGCACCCCGACGGCGCGGTCCCCGACCACGCGGTTGAACGATTCGGCGCGCATCGGATGCGGGTCGACGATCGCGGGATTGTCGATGAACAGCAGGCCCGGATACCCCGGCCGCTCGGGCAGCACCGCCGTCTGCGCCGACACCGCCGGGGCCGCCCACACGGCCAGAACAGCGGCCATCACGGCGGGCAGTGTGCGCATCACACAACCGTAATCGGCGGCCGGAACACGGCGGTCGGTTCGGCGGTTATACAGGCACTATGGCAAAGCAATACCACAAGAATCCGGCCGCGGTGAACGCCTTGTCGCCAGAGCAGTACCAGGTCACGCAGCGCAACGGCACCGAGCGGCCGTTCACCGGCGAGTACTGGGACAACCACGAGCCGGGCATCTACGTCGACGTGGTCTCCGGCGAGCCGCTGTTCGCCTCGGTGGACAAGTTCGACAGCGGAACGGGGTGGCCCAGCTTCACCCGGCCGATCGAAACGACCAACGTCGTCGAGAAGCGCGACTTCTCGCACCTGATGATCCGCACCGAGGTGCGCTCGGCGCACGGCGACAGCCACCTCGGCCACGTCTTCACCGACGGGCCCCGCTCAGCGGGTGGGTTGCGCTACTGCATCAACTCCGCTTCGCTGAGGTTCATCCACCTCGACGACCTCGAGGCCGAGGGGTACGGCGATTACAAGAAGCTGTTCGTGAATGAGGAGGCGCAGGCATGAGTGAAGTGAAGAGGGCGATCCTGGCGGGCGGTTGCTTCTGGGGCATGCAGGATCTGATCCGTAAGCAACCGGGCGTGGTGTCGACGCGGGTCGGCTACACCGGCGGCGAGAACGCCAACCCCACCTACCGCAATCACCCCGGCCACGCCGAGGCGATCGAGATCGTCTACGACCCGGCGCAGACCGACTACCGCGCGTTGTTGGAGTTCTTCTTCCAGATCCACGATCCGACCACGAAGAACCGCCAGGGCAACGACATCGGCACCAGCTACCGGTCGGCGATCTTCTACCTCGACGACGAACAGAAGCGGGTCGCACTGGACACCATCGCCGACGTCGACGCCTCGGGGCTGTGGCCGGGCAAGGTCGTCACCGAGGTGACCCCGGCATCCGAATTCTGGGAGGCCGAACCCGAACACCAGGATTACCTGGAGCGCTACCCGAGCGGGTACACCTGTCATTTCCCGCGCCCGGGCTGGAAACTGCCCAAACGCGAAACGGCCAACCAGTAGTGCGCTAGGTGCGGTGGCGCACCACGACGCGCCCGCCGTCCTTCGGGGTGAACGCGATGCCGCGGAAGTGCACCTTCTCGTCGGGTGCGTCATCGGTTTCGATCACGAAGTGGCGCAAAACTGTTCGCAGGACGACGTCCATCTCGACGTTGGCGAACGCGGCGCCGATGCAGCGGCGGGTGCCGCCGCCGAACGGCACCCATGCCGTCGGCGGCCGCTTTCCCAGGAACCGGTCCGGGTCGAAACGTTCGGGGTCGGGGAACACGTCCGGATTGGCGTGCATGTTCGCCAGCGCGACCATCACGGTGTAACCGTGCGGGATGCGCCATTGCCCGGCGTCGAAATGCGGTGCCAGGACGTGGCGTCCGGAGAAGTCGATCACGGTCCGGTTGCGCTGCAACTCGTTGATGAAGGCCTGGCGGTACTCGTTGCCGCCGGCGTCGTTCTCCTCGACCAGCTTGGCGAGCACCGCGGGATGGCGGCGCAAGCGCTCGAACGCCCAACCGAGCGTCGACGCCGTTGTCTCGTGGCCGGCGCCGAGGAGGGTGAGCAGCTCGTCGGAGATGTCCTGGTGCGACATCGGGGTGCCGTCCTCGTAGGTGCTGCCCAGTAGCAGCGCCAGGATGTCGGTACGCTCCTCGCGGGCGGGATCCTTTTCGGCCTTCTCGATCAGCGCGAAGACGGTGCGGTCGAAGTTGCGCCGGAACGTCTCCAGACGGCCCCATGGGCTGAACGGGCCCGTCTTGAACGGCGGCTCGGGCAACGTCGCCATGCGCGAACCGAGCTTGGCCCACGGCGGGATGATCTCGCGCAGATAGTCCAGCTCGGCCCCGTCGGCGCCGAACACGGTGCGCAGGATGACATTCAGCGTGATCCGGTTCATCGGTTCGAGCGTCGCGAACTCGACGCCCTCGGGCCAGGTCGCGGTCTCGCGAAGCGTCTCCTCTTCGATGATCTTCTCGTAGTTCTTGATGCTCTGGCCGTGGAACGGCGGTGCGAGCAGCTTGCGACGCTTACGGTGCTCGGCACCGTCGAGCGCGAACACCGAACCGGGGCCGAAGATCCGGGACAGGTTCGGCTGCACGTTGATCAGGTCGTCGGTGCTCGCCAGATACACCGTCCGGATCAGGGCGGGATCGGCGATCACCACGCTGCGGCCGAAGAACGGCACGTTGATCGCGAACACCGGACCGTATCGCTTGAGCGCCTTCCCGAGGAACCAGCGGCGGAATCCCGCCATCAGCACCATCTGAACGGGTTTGGGCAGCGGTACCGTCGGCGGCAACTTGCCGGGCGTGACCGGGGCGTGCTGATCGGTGGCGGTGGCGTTCGTCATCGGTTCCTCGGCTCCTCCTGCGCGAGCGGTGTCTTGCGGCGGTGCACCACGATGCGGCCACCGTCCTTCGGGGTGTAGGCCACGCCGCGCGAATGCGTCTTCTCCGCGGGCGCTGCGGTGGTGTCGAGCACGAAGTGGCGCAATATCGTTCGCAACACCACATCCATCTCGACGTTGGCGAACACGGCGCCGACACACCTGCGGGTGCCGCCGCCGAACGGGATGAAGGCGAAGGTGGGCGGCCGCTCGTCGAGGAAGCGCTGCGGGTCGAAGCGCTCGGGCTCGGGAAACTCGGCCGCCCTGTCGTGCATCAGCGAGATGCTGGCCAACATCGTATGACCCTGCGGCACAACCCAATCGCCCAGCTCGAAGGTCGGTGAGTAGACGTGCCTGCCCGCGAAGTCGATCACGGTGCGCGACCGCTGCACCTCGGCGAGGACGGCCTGGCGGTACTCGTTGTCGTCGGTCTGCGCCTCGGACACCAGCCTGTCCAGGACGTCGGGGTGGCGGGTGATCCGCTCGAACGCCCATGCCAGGGTCGAGGCGGTGGTCTCGTGTCCGGCGGCCAGGAGGGTCAGCAGTTCGTCGCCGATGTCCTTGCGCGACATCGCGGTACCGTCCTCGTAGGTGCTGCCGAGCAGCAGCGCGAGAACGTCTGTCCGCTCGTCGAAGCCGGGGTCGGCCGTCACCCGGTCGATCAGCTTGTCGATGGCCCGGTCGTACTGTCTGCGGTACTCAGCCAGCCGCCCCCACGGGCTGAACCGGCCGTACGTGCGCGACGGCGCGGGTAACGACGCCAGCCGCGATCCGAGCGTCACCCAGGGCGGGATGATGCGCCGCAGATCGTCCAGTTGCTCTCCATCGGCGCCGAACACCGCCCGCAGGATCGCGTTGAGGGTGATCCGCATCATCGGTTCGAGAACCGGAAACGCCTGGCCCTCAGGCCAGTTCGCCGATTCGCGCAGCGTCTCCTCTTCGAAGATCGCCTCGTAGTTCTTGACGCTCCTGCCGTGGAAGGGCGGGGTCAGCAATCGGCGTCGGCGCCGGTGTTCGGACCCGTCGAGCGCGAACACCGAACCCGGGCCGAGCACCCGCGACAGGTTGGGCTGAATGTTGCCGACGTCGTCGGTGTTGGCCATGAACATCTGCTTGGCCAGCTGCGGGTCGCCGACGACGACCGTGCGCCCGAAGACCGGAACGTTCATCGTGAAGACCGGGCCGTAGAGGCGGGCGAACTGGGCGACGGTCCAGCGTCGGGACACCGCGAAGGCCAGGCCCAGCAGCGGCTTGGGAATCGGCGCCTTCGGCGGCAGGTTGACTGAACCAGGCGGCACCGCGGCGCGGACGGGCTTGTCGACCACCAAAGCTTCGCTCATGACGCTCCCAGCCGGTTCCCCGGTACTACGATGTACCGCAGGTTCGTGTAGTACGGTACCGCTTGGTACCAGCAGACGCAAGCCTGTCGAGGAGGGCGGTATGACCACTGCGCTGGACAACGGCGCGCATACCGCGACCGACGGCGCGTTCCGCGACCGCCTGCTCGACGGCATGGCCGCCTCGATCACGCAGCGCGGCTATCGCGACACCACTGTCGCCGATATCGTGCGGCAGGCGAAAACCTCGAAGCGCACCTTCTACGAACAGTTCGCGAGCAAAGAGGAATGCCTCATCGAACTGCTGCGGCGCAACAACGAGACGATGATCGCCGGCGTCCGCGCAGCGGCGGAACCCGATGCCGACTGGCGTGACCAGATCCGCTCGGCGGTGACCGCTTACGTCGACCACATCGCGGCGCGGCCGGCCATCACGTTGGCGTGGATCCGCGAGGCGCCCGCACTCGGCGCCGTCGCACATCCGCTGCATCGGGAGGCCATGGAGCATTTCACCGACATGCTGGTCGACATCAGCAGCACCCCCGGCTTCCAACGCGCCCAGCTGACCCCGATTTCGCGTCCCCTGGCGCTCATCATCCTGGGCGGCCTGCGGGAGCTGACCGCGCTCTTCGTCGAGGACGGCCACGATCTGCGCGGCATCATCGAGCCGGCCATCACCGCGGCGGTCGCGATCCTGGGTTCGCGCTGAGCGCACCGCCCGTTCCCCGAAACCGACGAACTGGTTGCCGTCGGCGACCGAAAGCAGCCATTTCGTGGGTCTCGGCGCTCGAGCGGCTTCAGCGGCTCAGCGGCTTCAGCGGCTTCAGTTCAGGATCAGCCGCGCCGATTTCTCCAGTCGCTCCGCGATTTCGAGGTAGGACGCGTATCCCATACCCGCGCGCACCAGCGCGCCGGAGTACAGCATCTCCAACGTGTCGATGATGTCGGGCTCGGTGTCGGCGCCCAACGCCGCTGCCAGCCGGTCGCGGATCTCTCGGCCGATGCGGCCCCGCAGCACCTCGACGTCGGGGTCGCGACCCAGCAGCGCCGTCGTCACCGCACCGGCGAAGGCGGGCTCGTCGGCGACCAGCAAGGCGATGTGGCGCAGCACCTCGATGACCCGGGCGGCGGGGTCGTCCGACTCGTGCGCCGCCGGCGGAGACGCCGCGAGCCTGCGCCAGAAGACCTCGGCGACAAGGTGTTCCTTGGAGGAGAAGTAGGTGTAGGCGGTGGCCGCCCCGACGCCGGCATCGGCGGCCACGCGGCGCACCGTGAGCCCGGCGAAGCCCTCGCGGTGCAGGAGTGCGACCGCGGCGCGGCCGAGGCGGTCGACGGTGTCGGCCTGCTTGGCGGTCAGGCGGCGCCGAGTCGACTCCATGGCCGTGTCGGACACATGTCCGGACGCTACTACAACACCCCTGCACCAGCAACGATTCACGCCGAGTAGGTTCGTTACCGATGCGCACCACAGACGAACTCTTCGCCCTGGCCGAACAGGTCATCGGATTCATGCCCGCCGACGAGGGCCGGGCCCTGTTCGACGCGGCCGTGAAGTATCTCGGCGACGGTATCGGCGTCGAGATCGGCACGTACTGCGGCAAGTCCACCGTGCTGCTCGGCGCCGCCGCACAGCAGACCGGAGGCGTGCTCTACACCGTCGACCACCACCACGGTTCCGAAGAACACCAGCCCGGCTGGGAGTACCACGACGAGTCGATGGTCGATCCGGTCACCGGCCTGTTCGACACCCTGCCGACGGCGCGGCACACGCTCGACTCCGCCGGCCTCGACGACCACGTCGTCGCGATCGTCGGCCGGTCGCCGGTGGTGGCGCGGGGGTGGCGAACTCCGTTGCGCCTGTTGTTCATCGACGGCGGTCACACCGAGGAAGCCGCACAACGTGATTTCGACGGCTGGGCCAGGTGGGTGGAGGTGGGCGGAGCGCTCGTCATCCACGACGTGTTCCCCAACCCCGACGAGGGCGGGCAGGCGCCGTTCCACATCTACCAGCGGGCGTTGAACACCAACCACTTTCGCGAGGTTTCGGCAACCGGATCCATGCGGGTGCTCGAACGCACGGACGGCGCCGTCGGCCAGCCGCTGTGATTAGCGGTCGCTGGTCGCGCACTCGCAGTCGTACTCGCCTTCGAGACCGCGCGGAAGGTCCGTCCCGCGGAAGATCCCGCTAGCGGCCGACGTCGACGACAGCGCGTCGGCGGCCAGAATCATCGCCGCGCCGGTCCACGTCGTGCGTTCCTCCGGCCAGCGCTTGCCGTCAGCGAACACCAGACCCGTCCAGTAGGACCCGTCGTCCTCGCGCAGATGGTGCATCGCGGCGAACTGCTCTCTGGCGCGCACCGGATCGCCCATCGCATCCAAAGCCAGTACCAGCTCACAGGTTTCGGCGCCGGTCACCCACGGCCGGTCGTCGACGCACCGGATACCCAGTCCGGGAACGACGAAGTCGTGCCACCGCTCGTCGATCCGCTCTCTGGCCGCGCCACCGCGCACCGCACCGGTGAGCACCGGGTAGTACCACTCCATCGACCAGCGGTCCTTGACCGTGAACGCCTCGGGATGATGGGCGATCGCGTGGCCCAGCCGGCCGACCGCGACCTCCCATTCCGGCTGCGGGTCGTCGAAGTAGTCAGCGAGTGCGAGCGCACATCGGATGCTGTGATAGATGCTGGCGCACCCCGTCAGCAGGGCTTCGGATTCGATGGTCGAAGGGCTTCTCGCCCAGGCGATCTCACCGCCACTGAGCTGCATGCCGAGTACGAAGTCGATCGCCTTGGTGACCACCGGCCACATCGTCTCCGCGAACCGCCGGTCACCGGTGACCAGTACGTGGTGCCAGACGCCGGTGGCGATGTAGGCGCAGAAGTTGCTGTCGCTGTTGGCGTCTTCGATCACGCCGTTGCGCAACTGAATGGGCCATGATCCGTCGGGGCGCTGGTGGGTGCGCGACCACTCGAACGCCGCGCGGGCGGGTTCCAGCAATCCGGCGACGGTCAGCGCCATCGCGTTCTCGATGTGATCCCACGGATCGGTGTGGCCACCGTCGAACCAGGGCAGCGCACCCGAGGACTCCTGGGTAGCGGCAATCGATTTCGCGGTCTGGCGGCACTGTTCGGGTGTCAGCACCCCGGGGATACCCGGGACGCCTTGGAGCTCAGGCGTTCGCACCGGCGCCCACCGGTTTGGTGAAGTACAACGCGACGCTCTTACCGATCAGCGGGTTGAGCAGCGACTCGGCCGTCCTGGTCAGCCACGGACGGCTCATCATGTCCCACACCAGCATCCGGTGGTACGCCTTTACCGCCAGGTGATCCGAATTCTCGGTTCCCACCGCGCATTTGAGCCACCAGTACGGGGAGTGCAGTGCGTGCGCATGATGCGTGTGCTCGAGCCGCAGGCCATGGGCGAGCACCTTGTCGCGCAGCCGGTCGGCGTGATAAATCCGCACGTGGCCGCCCTCGTTGGCGTGATATTCGTCGGACAACACCCAGCAGAGCTTCTCGGGCAGCCACCGCGGCACCGTGACGGCGAGGGTTCCGCCGGGCTTGAGCACCCGGACCAGCTCGGCGATCGCCTTCTCGTCCTCGGGCACGTGCTCGAGGATCTCCGAGGCGATCACGCAGTCGAAAGTGCCGTCGGCATAAGGCAGATCGAGCGCGTCACCCTTGACCGCCTCGGCCTTGGCCGTCACCGGCACCTCGCCCTGTTCGCGCATGGCGGTCAGGATCTCGTCGACGTCGTTGAGGTCGGCGGCGCTCTGGTCGAACGCGACCACGTCCGCGCCGCGCCGGAAGGCCTCGAAGCTGTGCCGGCCCGCGCCGCAGCCCACGTCGATCACCTTCGTGCCCGCGCCGACACCGAGCAGGTCGAAGTCGACCGTCAGCATGCGCCCACCCGTTCACGCGCCTTCTCGTAGACCGCAACCGTCTGCGCCGCAACCGATTGCCAGCTGAACACCTCCACCGCGCGCTTGCGGCCGTTCGCACCGAGGCGGGCCAGCTCACGCGGCGAGTCGAGCAGTTCGCCGAGCACCGCGGTCAATTCGTCGACGTCGGCGGGCTTGACCAGCCGGGCGCAGTCCCCGTCGGCGCCCACCACCTCGGGCAGGGCGCCGGCGCGGCTGGCCACGATGGGCGTGCCGCTGGCCATGGCCTCCACCGCAGGCAACGAGAAACCTTCGTAAAGCGAAGGGATGCAAGCCACTTCGGCCGAGGCCAACAGGTCGGCCAGTTCGCTGTCGGACAACCCGCTCGAGCTGTGCACGATATCGGAGATGCCGAGCTCGGCGATCAGCTTCTCGGTGGGACCGTTCGGTTCGAGCTTGGCGACCAGTTGCAGTTCGAGATCGCGTTCCACGCGCAGCCGGGCCACCGCGTGCAGCAGGTGCCGAACGCCCTTGAGCGGAACGTCGGCGCTGGCGATCGCGATGATGCGGTTGCGCACCCGCCGCTCGGCGGGCTTGAACATCGCGGTGTCCACCCCCAGCGGCACGACGTGCAGTTGGCTGGGCGCGACACCGAAGTCCTCGGCGATGTCGGCCGCCGAGGTCGACGACACGGTCAGCAGTTCGGGGATCTCTCGGGCGACTTCCTTCTGCATCTCGGCGAAGCCGTACCACCGTCGGACCAGCGGTTTGCGCCACCACTTGGCGGCGGCTACGTCGACCACCTTGTCGCGGGTGATCGGGTGATGCACGGTGGCGACCACCGGAAGGCCGAGCCCGGCGATCTTGCGCAGCCCGGTTCCCAGGCACTGGTTGTCGTGCACGACGTCGAACTCGTGGCGACGCTCGGCGAGCACCCGGGCGGCGCGCAGGCTGAAGGTGCGCGGTTCGGGGAAGCCCGCCGTCCAGGTGGTCAGCAGCTCGAGCAGATCGATCGACGTCTTGATCTCGTTGGGCCACGGGACCCGGAACGGGTCGGGTTCGCGGTAGAGGTCCAGGCTGGGCACCTCGGTCAGCCGGACGCGCGGATCGAGTTCCTCGGGATAGGGCTGACCCGAGAACACCTCGACCTCGTGGCCCAGATCCGCGAGGCCGCGGGACAGGTAGCGGACGTAGACGCCTTGCCCACCACAGTGGGTCTTGCTCCGGTACGACAGAAGGGCGATGCGCATGTTCAACTCAAGACGACGCGCAGAAGCGGCTGAATCCAGGGCCGGTGAGCTGGACAAATCGAGTCACGCAACAACTCCGAACCTTCTGGACATGTGTCCAGACTATAGTTTGACGTGCTAGCGGACGCAACGCGGCCGTGATGCCTTGACTATCACAGTGGCCGGGGGTGCTGCCCGTCGGCCTCTCGGTTCCCCGGTCCGGTGACCGGGTATCCGCCCGTCATGAGCAGACACATCGAGGCGACCTTCCAGATCGCCAGCTGGGATGAGACGCCGTTCGAGGACGGCGACGAGGCCACCAAGCTCACCGAGGCCCTGGTCACCAAACGCTACGAGGGCGACATCCAGGGCACGTCGACGACCAAGTGGCTGTTGGCCTACGCGCCGGACAAGAGCGCGTTGTTCGTCGGCATCGAGCACGTCACCGGGACCATCGCGGGCGCAACCGGCGGCCTGGTGTTGCTGCACGACGGCGCCTACCGGGACGGCGTGGCCAGTGGGGAGGTGCGGATCGCATCGGGCACCGGCGGGCTGGCCGAGGCGGCGGGCAGCGGGAAGTTCCGCGCCGACCCGGCCGGGGCGCTCACCCTCGACGTCGACGGTCTGGACATCGCGGTCACCTAGGAAATCACCCTCCTGATGACGGGCACCGGACACCGATTAGTGGAATGACTCCCCCGAGCGGCCCCTTAAGATTGGCTGCGTGCAATCGGCCCATCGGCGTGACGTGAGCGTTTGCCCTGCGCAATGGGCCAAACTGAGTTTGCTGCCGGTGTTCCAGCACACCGCCGACCAGTCCGGCCGCCGGGGAGGTGGGTAGCGCGTGCGGCGCTTTTTCGGACGCGTGAGCGTGCTGACCGCGGTGCTGCTGCTCACAGTGATCGCCGCCCCTCCGGCGACGGCGATCGAGCCGCCGACGATCGATCCCGCTGCGGTGCCGCCGGATGAGACCGGGCCCGATCAGCCGATGGAGCAGCGCCGGGTCTGTTCGGCGCCCACGGTGTTTCCCAATGCGAACTTCGCCGACCGTCCGTGGGCGAACGACTACCTGCGGTTGTCCGAGGCGCAGAAGTTCGCAACGGGCGCGGGCGTGACCGTCGCGGTGATCGACACCGGTGTCGTCGGCTCACCGCGGGTGCCCGCCGAACCGGGCGGAGACTTCGTCGACCAGGCCGGCAACGGTATGTCGGACTGCGACGCGCACGGCACGTTGACCGCGTCGATCATCGCCGGACGTCCCGCCCCGAACGACGGCTTCGTCGGCGTCGCGCCCGACGCCCGCATCCTGTCGCTGCGGCAGACCTCCGAGGCGTTCCAGACGGTGGGCACACGCCAGGACCCCAACGACCCGAACGCCACGCAGACCGCCGGATCGCTGCGCAGCCTCGCGCGCGCGGTGGTGCACGCAGCCAATCTCGGCGCTCAGGTCATCAACATCAGCGAGGCGGCCTGCTACAAGATCACCCGCCCTATCAACGAGACCAGCCTGGGTGCCGCGATCAACTACGCGGTCAACGTCAAGGGCGCCGTCATCATCGTCGCCGCAGGCAACACCGGCCAGGATTGCGCGCAGAACCCGCCCGCCGATCCCGCGGTGCCGACCGATCCGCGCGGTTGGAAGCAGGTGCAGACGATCGTCAGCCCGGCCTGGTATTCACCGCTGGTGCTGACGGTCGGCGGGATCGCCCAGAACGGCCAGCCGAGCACGTTCTCGATGTCGGGTCCGTGGTTGGGCGCCGCGGCGCCTGCCGAGAACCTCGTCGCGCTCGGCTACGACGGCAATCCGGTCAACGCGCTGCAGGGCCAGGACGGCCCGATCCCCATCAGCGGAACGTCGTTCGCCGCGGCCTATGTCTCCGGACTGGCGGCGCTGCTCAAGCAGCGCTTCCCCGCGCTCACGCCGGCCCAGATCATGAACCGGATCACCGCGACGGCGCGTCATCCGGGCGGTGGTGTCGACAACTATGTCGGTGCGGGGGCCGTCGACCCGGTCGCCGCGTTGACGTGGGACGTGCCCGCCGGCCCGGAGCGGGTGCAGTACCGCGTCAAGGAGGTGCCGCCCCCGGTGTTCACCCCGCCGCCGGACCGCGGGCCGATCACCGCCGTGGTCGTCGCCGGAGCGGGGCTCGCGGCCGCGCTCGGGCTCGGCGCGCTGGCCCGCCGCGCACTGAGGCGCCGATGACCAGGATTCTCGGCATGTTCGGCCTGCGTTTCACGACGGGCCACGCGATCTGGGCGGCGGCGTTGATCCCCGCGACCATCCTGGTGTTCGCCGAACTGAACTTGCTGTGGCTCGGGATCACGATCGCCGTGCTGATCGGGCTGGGCTCGGTGGTGACCATCCGCGGGTTGCGGATCACCGGTTGGGTGGCCGCGGTGTTCGCGTGGCGGCGCAGGCATCGCGACGTTCCGCAGCAGCCGTCGGAACCCGCGGTGGGCGCCACCGTGATGCCGGGCGATCACGTCGCCGTGCGCTGGCAGGACGAGCACCTGGTGGCGGCCGTCGAGCTGGTGCCGCGTCCGTTCACCCCGACGGTGATCGTCAACGGGGCCGCGTTCACCGACGACGTCGTCGACACCCGGCTCGTCGAACAACTCGTCGCCGCGCACTGCCCCGACCTCGAGGCCGACGTGGTGTCATCGGGGTATCGCGTGGGCAAAACCGCTCCCGCCACGCTGATTTCGCTTTACGAACAGGTCGTCGGGCCGTATCCGGCTCCTGCGAACCGGCGCACCTGGATCGTGTTGCGCGCCGATCCGGAGTCCACCCGTAAATCGTCGCAGCGCCGCGAGTCCGGGGTCGCCGGGCTGGCGCGATACCTGGTGGCTTCGGCGACACGGATCGCGGATCAGTTGGCGGGCAACGGAATCGACGCCCGCCCCGCGCGCAGTTTCGACGATCTCGACCGGGCCACCGAGATCAGTTACGAGCGCGAGACGTGGTCGGCGATCAAGGGCCGCAGCACGTTCACCGCGGCCTACACCGCGCCGGGCGGGCCGGACGTGTGGTGGTCGGCGCGCGCCGACCACACGATCACCAGGGTCCGCATCCGGCCAGGTGAGGCCCCCCGCTCAACAGTGCTGCTGACCACGTTGGCCAATCCGGCTACACCGCGCGGCTTTTCGTGTCTGTTCGGCGGGCAGCGGGCGGCCCTGCACGGCATCAGCCCGGTCGGCGACCGCCACTACGAACTGCCGATCGGCTCGGCGGGGGTGCTGGTCGGGGAGACCGCCGACCGCTACCCCGTCTACATGCCGTTCGACGACGTCGACGCGAGCATCAACCTCGGCGACTCCCGACTGTTCACCCAGTTCATCGTCCGGTCCGCCGCCGCCGGTGCCGTCGTCACCCTGACGCCGCAGTTCACCGAGTTCGCCGGATACGTCAACGCCAGGATCGGGCGCGAGGTGAAGGTGGCGTGGCCGCATGCGACCACGTACCTGAGCCCGCATCCGGGTATCGGCCGGGTTACGTTGCGCACCAACTACATCGAGACTCCCCGTCATCGTCAACTACCGATACGGCTGATCAATCCGCGCGAGGAGAGCCGCTATCAGATGGTCCTCGAGGGCTGACATGCGGGCGCAGGGGTAGCGATGGGCGAGATCCAGCGGGTCGAACCGGCGGAGCTCACCAAGCTGGCCGCAGAGATGCGCGGGACGCAGTGGCACAACCCCGTCGCCGAAGCGGTGGTGCCGCCGGATGCGCTGCCGTCCTCGGCGGCCGCGGTCGCCAATCTGAACGCGAATGCGCAGTCGCTGCTCGAGTTTCAGCGGTGGGCCGAGGCCGAGAATCAACGGATCGCCGAGATGCTGCAGATCGCCGCCGACGCCTACACCGAGGTCGACGAGACCTGTGGCCAAGCCATCGAGAACCCTTCTCGCCAGGCGGCAATCGAAGCGATCGCGGTGCCCGCCCCGGCGACACCACCGCCAGCACTTCCTCATCCGGTCGGCGCACCGCGGCCCCTCGATGCGGCCGGCTACAGCGACGTGCACAAGACGCAGGCCGACCTGGTCGCGGGGGACAACGGTGCGTCGCTGAAAATGGCCATGCTGCAGTGGGGCCTGGCCAGCACCCGGGTCGCCGACAACGCGCCGCGGCCGCCCAGCGGCGACTGGGAGGGCCGGGCCGCCGACGCCGCGTACGCCCGGATGGCCGAGTTCGGCGGTTGGCTTCAACAACTGGCCGAGGGGTGGCACGATCTCGCGGAGGCGGCCGCCAAAATCGTTGCCGCACACGACACCGCGAAGGCCGAGCATGCCGGCATCCACACCGAGTATGTGGCGCTGGAGACGCAGTTGCGCGAGCTCGCGGCGCGGACGACTGTGGGTAACTCCGTCGCGACCTCTCGTGAGATGGCGCAGATCCAGCAGCGGTTGGCTGAGCTGCAGCACCGGTCCGACGAGGTACGCCAGGACTATGCGGCCGACGCGACCTTCTCACCCGTCCGACCCGCGATGCCGTCCAGCCCGGACACCGCCGGCTCCGCCGTCGTCGGCGGTCCCGGCGGTACCGGCGCGCAGCCCGGCGGTGAGCTGCCGTCGTACGGGGCATCGCCGGAGGGGGCCGATGGCGCGACGCGCTCCGATGCCGCCCCGGCCGGAGGTGGTGCACCGTCGGGTGGTGGTGCACCGTCGGGCGGTGGCGCTCCCACCGGCGGTGGTGCTTCGTCGGGCGGTGGTGCGCCGTCGGCGGGCAGCGGTACCCCGGGTGGGGGTGCGGCGGTCGGCCGGACGTCGGCGACCGATCCGCGGGTACGCCCCGCCGCGCTCGGCGGTGCCGGAGCGGGCGGCGGGAGAGGCGGCAGTGGTGCTGGAGGCGGTGGGAGGCCGGCGACGCCGATGTCGGCACCGGTGACCGCGGAGACGGTCGCGCCCGCACCGACCGGGCCGGGCGCGGCGGGCGCCGCACCGGGATCCTCGACGGACGCCCGCGCGGGTACGGCGATGGCCGGCGGTATGGCGCCGATGGCGCACGGTGCGGGCGCCCAGCAGGGGAAGGAGAAGCGGCGCGATCCCCGGCTGGCTCCCGATGAAGATCTCTACACCGAGGACCGGCCGTGGACCGAGGCGGTGGTCGGCAACCGCAGGCGCAGGGCGGACCGCGAGAGTCGAGACGGCACGTGACCGAGGAGATGCATCCCGACGTCGCCGCCGTGCTGCAGCAGGCGCGGCAGTTGCAGTCGCTCATGGACGATCAGCTGCACCGGATGAACTCGCAAACCTTCACGGGCACAGATGAATCCGAGACGGTGCGGGTGACGCTGGACGGTCATCACAACGTGACGGGCGTGGTCATCGAGGACGGCCTGCTGGGTCTGGGAGTCGAGGAGGTCCAGAAGCGGCTCAACGAGGCGCTGAGCGAGGCGACGGCCGCGGCCGGCGCGTCGCTGGATGCCGACCGGGACCGCATCGACGCCGCCGTCGCCGACATCACCGATCAAAACCGCTAGCGCACACCCTCTTTGGCGTACACCACGCGGAGCACGTGGGCCACCTCCGGACCCATCACCGTGTCGGCGAGCTCACAGAAGGTGGCCACGAATCCCGGCCCGTGCGGCGGCGCCACCTCACACAGGTGGTGTGCGATCTCGTGCAGCACCACCAATTCGCGCAGCGCCCAACGGGTCTGGACCTCGGGCACCGCGATGACCGCACCGCCGTCGTCGTCGACCTCGTAGTGGGCGGCGCCGGCTCCGCGCCTGGGCCGCACACCCAGCGGAGCCACCCGTGGCCACCGTCCCCGCACGGCGGGCAGCGCCAGCACGTTGTCGACGTATCGCTGCACCGACTCCACCGAGGCGAACCGCGCCTCGGGCGGCAGCGTCAACGAAGTCCCGAAGAAGTCGATGACACGGTTGCCGTGCTCGGCGGCCCTGTCGAACAACGTCCGGACGAACTCCTCGGCGGCGTACACCTTCGCCCGTTGAGTGTCGCGCGGCGTCACGTCTCCCCGGAGGGGCGGCGCCAGTTGCCAGGCAACGCCGAACGGGCACTCGCGAGTTCGGGGCTGGGCCCCAGCCTGGCCTTGCGGCCCGCGCGGTCACCCGCGCGGCGGGCGGCCGAGGAGTAGCCGGCCGTCGCGCTGGTCGCCCGCCACGTCCCCCGGGCCTCCGACGTCTCACGGTAGAAGTCGCGCAGCTCGAGGTCCTTGTCGCGCAACGCGATCGCGGTGCCCGGCTGGCTGTCGCGGCTGTTGGTGGCCTCGCGGCGTGCCTCCTCACGCGCCTCGACCAGCCGCTGGCCGATGCGGGCGCCGAACGCCAACTGGAAGTTGATCCGCGCCGTGATGGTGGGCGTGGGGCGGTGAGCGCCCGATTCGATGTAGGCCTGCGAGGCCCTGACCATCTGCGTGACCAGGCTGGCGTAGAGCGCATGGCTGGCATCGATGTCCTCGGGAAAGCCGTAGGCGTAGACGAACGTCGAGTTCGACGCGACGTCGCATTTGACGTCGTTGGCGTGTGCGATCACGGTGAACAACTGCACATACGTGCGCAGCCCTCGGCTGCCGGCGTTGCCGATCGTGATCGTGCGCTGCACCGGCATCTGCGCCTTGGTGCGCTGATCGGAGTGCGACCGGGCGACGGCCAGATCGATGGAGGTGGCCGTGGCCAACCGCTGCGCCGCGGCCATGAACGCATCCGCCTCATGCGGGTTGTCGGTGCCCTCGGCCTGCCGGAGTAGGGCGGCGATGCGGGCCAGCATCTTGTCGTCGCTCATGGCGCCAGGTTAGGTCTGCTCGGCGACGAAGCGGTCTAGGGCTTCGACAACCTGTGGAGAAAGCGGGTCTTGGGAGGCGTAGTTGGCGACGTTGTCGCTCGGGTCGTCGCGCAGCACGTGGTTGACACCCTCGAGTTCGACGACCGTCAGCGCGGTGTGCCGCAGTGCGTCGGCCAGGGGCCTGATCGAGTCGCACGACGCCTGCGCGTCGGAGTCCGAACAGGTCAGCAGGACCTTCGTGCCTGCGGGCACCTCGGCCGCCAACCTCAGCGGGTCGATCTTGTCGGCTTCGACGACGGCGTTGACATTGCCCGGGTTCAGCATCGCGCCGAGGCCCTCGGGCAGGTTCGCGGGCACCGTCCCCGTGGTACGGACCTGCTCGACGGCCGCCAGCCACGCGGACAGCGCCTCGGGAGCGGCGTTGGCGCGCACCCGGTTGGTGATGATGTCGAGATAGCGTCCGGGCAGGGGCTGAAGAAGGCCCAGCGCGTGGATCTTCGGGGCCTCGGCGTCGGTGTCGCCGGCCAGTGTCAGCGCGTGGATGGTGCCTTCGCCCACCGCGTAGACGGAGATGCGGGAGTCGTCGGTGCTCGGCTGGTCGGCCAGGTAGCGCACCGCGGCTTTCGCGCCCGTGGTGTACACCGAGCTGACCACCTCGGTGGGGCGTTGGGCGTAGGGGCCGAGGCCGGTCTGGCCGGTGCCCACCTTGTCGTACCGCAGGCTGGCCACGTCGCGGTCCGACAGCAGTTCGGCCAGTTGTCGCATGTTGCCGACCGGCCCGGCGACCTGGTTGTCGCCGTTGCGGTCGGTGGCACCGCTCTCGGAGATCAGCAGCGCGGCGGGCCCCGCCGCCTCGCCGGTCTCGTGCCGATAAGTGCCGTGGACGGTCAACCCGTCGGCGGTGAAGGTGACGTTCTCGTCGACCCATTGCACATCGCCCGACGTCGAACATGCCGACAGCACGACAATCAGTGAAACCGCCCCGGCGACAACCGCTTTCAAAGCTTGGCCTCGATCCACGAGGTGACGTCGTCGAGCACGAGGTCACGCTCGGGCTCGTTGAACACCTCGTGGTAGAGCCCGGGATAGACCTTCAGGTGCGCGTCGGTCGATGCGACACACGACAACAGGTGGCGGCTGCCGGCGACGGGGATCAGCTTGTCCTGCTCACCGTGTACCACCAGCAGCGGCGCGGATAGCGCGGACGCTCGTTGCGGCATCGTCTCGCCGACCTTGATCAGCGCCTTGGCGACCCCGGCGGGGAGCTTGCCGTGGTGCACCATCGGGTCGGCCATGTAGGCGGCCACCACGTCGGGGTCCCGCGACACCGCTTCGGTGGGCAGTTGCTCGACGGGCAGCCCGGGCAGGAGGCCGCCGAGGACCTTGGCGACCGTGATCATCACCGGCGACACCCCGTCCTGGGCGTAGATGGCCGGCCCCGACAGCACCATCGCGGTGTAGTCGTCGGGGTGCTCGACGCCGTAGGTGAAGACGACGCCGCCGCCCATGCTGTGGCCGAGGACGATGCGCGGCAGCCGGGGATGCTCGTCGGCGGCGATCCTCACCAGGGTTCCGAAGTCGCCGGTGTACTCGCCGATGTTGCGCAGACGAACCCGTTTGCCACCGGAGCGGCCGTGGCCGCGCAGGTCGAGCGCGTAGGTGAGCAGGCCGGCGTCGCCGAACCGCTGCGCGACGTGGTCGTACCGGCGGGCGTGCTCGGCGTATCCGTGGCACAGCACGACCGCGCCGCGCGGATCCCCCTCGGGAGTCCAGACGTCGTAGACGATGCGCACACCGCCGATACCGTCGAAGCTGTGTTCGCTGCGGTTCGTGGCCACGCAGGGAGACTATCCGGTGTCGGACCCACTGATTAAGCTCGGCGGCGTGACGGTCCTGGCCCACGATGTGGACGACAGCAGCGCCGAGGATGCCTTCCTGGCCGATGCCCAGCGGTATCGCCGTGAACTGCTCGCACACTGCTACCGGATGACCGGTTCCCTGCACGACGCCGAGGATCTGGTGCAGGAAACCTATCTGCGGGCGTGGAAGTCGTACAAAGGCTTCGAAGGCAAATCGTCGGTGCGCACGTGGCTGTACCGGATCGCCACCAACACCTGCCTGACGGCGCTGGAGAGCAGGCAGCGCAGGCCGCTGCCGACGGGTCTCGGAGCCCCGAGTTCGGATCCGCTCGACGACATCGTCGCGCGGGAGGAGGTGCCGTGGCTCGAACCGCTGCCCGATCAAGCGGTTGACCCGGCTGACCCCTCGGTCATCGTGGGCTCTCGCGAATCGGTTCGGCTGGCGTTCGTCGCGGCACTTCAGCACCTTTCACCGCGGCAGCGCGCCGTTCTGGTGATGCGCGACGTGCTGCAGTGGAAAGCCTCGGAGGTCGCCGATGCGGTCGGCGCGTCGACGGCGGCGGTGAACAGCCTGTTGCAACGGGCGCGCGCGCAGCTGGACGCCATCGGCCCGAGTGAGGACGACGAACTGCGCCCACCGGAGTCCCCGGAGGCCCAGGACCTGCTGACGCGCTACATCGCCGCGTTCGAGAGCTACGACATCGACAAGCTGGTCGAGTTGTTCACCGCGGATGCCGTGTGGGAGATGCCGCCGTTCGACGGCTGGTACCAGGGCCCGGAGAACATCGTGACTCTGTCGAAGACGCACTGCCCGGCCGAGGGTCCCGGCGATATGCGGTTCATCCCGACCACGGCCAACGGCCAGCCCGCCGCGGCGTTGTACATGCTCAACCGGGAGACCGGGCTGCACGAGGCTTTCCAGCTGCACGTGCTCGACGTGACTGAGAGCGGCATCGCCCATGTCGTGGCATTCCACGCCACGACCTTCGCCCCGTACGGGCTGGCCGACACCGTCTGATCTACGGTTTGCGGCCCAGCGCGAATTCGTCGATGCTCAGGCCCGCCTTGGCCGCTTCGGCCCGCTCGTATGCGATGTCGTGTCGGTAGCCGAGCACGACGCTGGTGATCAACGCGATCGAGATGACGCCCTCGGCGATGAAGAACGCCGCGAAGTCGATGAGTGAGCCGATCGGCGGGCCGCCGGGCACGGCGTTGCGAAGTGGGATCAGTGCGAACAGGATCGCGGCCATCATCGAGCAGGCCGGCAGCACAAGGCCTCTGCGCCACCGCAGCGCGTAATAGGAGGCCGTGACGGCCGCCGCGGCCAGCCCGAGCATGAGGACCATCACGAATATGGCGAACACCATCGTCGGGGTGCTGCGGTGCAGGAAGAGATCCGCGTCGACGCTGTCGCCCTCGACGTCCGGGTCGGGTGCCAGCCCGACGCGGAAGAACGAGTCGTTGTTGAACACGGTGAGCGTCGTGGGCAGCGCGGTGTCGTCGTCGGCCGCGATGTTGAGTCCGAGGAAGGCGCTGTAGCGATCGAAGGGGTAGTCGGTCGGAATCCCCACCATCCCGAACTTCTGCTCGATGACGGGCACGCTCTCTCCACTCGGCAGGTTGACCGTGGGGTTGGTGAAGGAGTTGCTCAGCAGCTTGGTGTCCATGCGCAGATGACCGTCCGCATCGGCGTACTTCCCGTTGGCCTCGATGTCGGTGATCGTCGCCGCCACGGTCGTCGTTTCGGTGTCGACCCGATTCACCCACACGGTGAGGTCGATCCGGTCGGGCTTGTCGAAGTCGCCGAGCTGCAGACCGTCCTCGGCCCAGTGCCTGCTGGATGCATACAGCGCGAGGTTGCCCGCCATCAGCAGCACCAACGCCACAGCGAAGACGGCAATCGCTCGCACAGCGCGCCATCGCGGCGAAGGTGTGCTCATCGCGGGCAGCGTATTACGACGGGGACGCCCGAGATGCGCTCGACGCGCGTGTTGCCCGGCGACAGCTGTCCCGGTGACGGGCCGAAGCCCCCATCTGCGCAGTTCACGATGGAGTTGGCACCTGTTCTGGAACGTGTTCTATAGTCAGCGGCCATGAAGACCAAGGGCGCGCTGCTGTGGGAACTGAACTCGCCGTTCCGCATCGACGAGATCGAGATCGGTGACCCTGTCGCCGACGAGGTTCAGATCCGCCTGCACGCCGCGGGCATGTGTCATTCGGACTATCACCTAACCACCGGCGCCACCCCGATCGGCCTGCCCGCGCTCGGCGGGCACGAGGGCGCCGGCGTCATCACCAAGGTCGGTAAGAACGTGACCGGGTTCGAGGAGGGCGACCACGTCATCCTGGCGTTCATCCCGGCGTGCGGCGAATGCGCACCATGCCTCAAGGGCTACCGCTCGCTGTGCGACCGGGGCGCGGTACTGCTCGGGGGCAAGGCGATCGCCGACGGCACGTCCCGCGTGCATGCCGGCAGCACCGAGGTTTCGCCGATGAACCTGCTCGGCACGTTCGCGCCCTACATGACCGTGCACAAGGATTCCGTCGTCAAGATCGACAAGGACATTCCGTTCGAGTCGGCGGCCCTGCTGGGTTGCGCGGTGCCGACGGGCTTCGGGTCGGCCACCAACGTCGCCGAGGTGAAGCCCGGCGAGACCGTCGTGATCGTCGGAGTCGGCGGCATCGGCATGAGCGCACTGCAGGGCGCGGTGATCGCCGGCGCCCGCAACGTCGTCGCAATCGACCCGAACGAGTGGAAGCGCGAACAGGCGATCAAGTTCGGCGCCACGCACGTCTACCCCTCGATGGCCGAGGCGATCGCGCCCGTCATCGACCTCACCCACGGCGTCATGGCCGACAAGACGATCATCGCCGTCGGGGACATGAAAGGCGAGTACATCGAAGAGGCCCTGACGCTGACCACCAAGACCGGCACCTGCGTCGTGACGGGCATGGGCTCGATGATGGACGTCGACGTCAAACTCAACCTGTTCCTGTTCACGATGTTGCAGAAGACGTTGAAGGGCAACATCTTCGGCGGCGGCAGCTCGCACATCGAGACCCCGAAGCTGGTCGGCCTGTACAAGTCGGGCCTGCTGAACATCGACGACATGGTCACCAGGACCTACCGCCTCGAGGACATCAACTCCGGCTATGCGGACATGCTCGACGGCAGAAACATCCGCGGCGTCGTCACCTACGACGAGGCGGACTGGTAACCAGGCGGTCCAGCACCGCCGCCAGCACCTCGTCGAACGCCCGCATCTGTTGTGGTGTCAACCCCTCGAACACCGTGCTGCGTACGAGTTCTGCGTGTCCGGGTGCGGCCCGCTCGAGCGCGGTGAGCCCACCGTCGGTGATCGAGACGCTGGCGCCGCGCCGGTCGTCGTCGCTGCCATGCCGCTCGAGCAGTGCGCGCCCGCGCATCCGTCGCAGCTGGTGTGAGAGCCTGCTCTGCTCCCACCCGAGCACCTCGGCCAGGTCGTTCATGCGCTGCGGTCCGCGTTCGTTGAGCGCGACGAGGACCTCGTAATCCGCCAGCGACAGTTCACAGTCGCGTTGCAGTTGCCGGTGCATGGCGGTCTGCAATCGGCTCGTGACCGTCAGGTACTTCCGCCAGACCTCTTGTTCGCGCCTCGTCAGCCACACGGAATACATGACACATCATTCATGTTGTCGCGTCCAGTAGCCCCACCTAGGCTGGGCGCCGAGCGAGAGGTAAGCCATGACCGCCCCCACCGTCGACATCCGCCGCGCGGACGACCGCGCGAAGACCACGATCTCCTGGCTGGACTCCAAGCATTCGTTCTCCTTCGGCAGCCACTACGAGCCGGAGAACACCCATCACGGCCTGCTACTCGTCAACAACGACGACATCGTGAAACCGGGTGCCGGATTCGACACCCATCCGCACCGGGACATGGAGATCGTCACCTGGGTGTTGCGCGGATCGCTGGTGCACCAGGACTCCACCGGACACTCCGGCGTGATCTATCCCGGCCTGGCACAACGGATGTCGGCCGGCCGCGGCATCCTGCACTCGGAGAAGAACGACTCGTGGACCCTGACGGGCGCCGAAACCCATAGCGAGCCGGTGCATTTCGTCCAGATGTGGGTCGTGCCCGACGAAGCGGGGATCGACCCCGGCTACCAGCAACTCGAAATCGATGACGAACTGCTGCGTGGCGGCCTGATCACGATCGCCAGCGGTATGCCCGAGCACCGCGACCAGACCGCGATCTTCATCCGCAACTCCTATGCCGCCCTGCACGGCGCGCGTATGCGGGCCGGCGACAGCGTCGAACTGCCGCACGCCCCGTATCTGCACCTGTTCGTGCCCCGCGGCGAGGTCACGCTCGAGGGCGCGGGCGCCTTGGGTGAGGGCGACGCCGTTCGCTTCACGGGTACCGGTGGCCAGCGGGTCACGGCCACCACGTCCGCCGAGATCCTGGTCTGGGAGATGCATGCGAGTCTGGCTGCGGCGTAACGCGATTGCCTGCATTGCCAGCGCGATGGTGGCGACGGGCTGCGCGTCGGATCCCGGGAGCGCGCCGGCGCCGGACCCATCCCCGAGTGAACCCCCGGCCACCGCGGAAGCGACACAGGGCTTGGCCCCGGTGACCGTCGCCGTCGACCCGGCCCTGGCGCAGGCGCCGTTCGACGAGCCACGCCAGGCGCTTGTCCCCGCCGGGTGGTCGATGTCGGTGTGGGCGCGCGTCCCGAAGGCGAGGCTGGCCGCGTGGGCGCCCGACGGCGCGCTGCTGGTGTCGCAGCCGAGCACGGGCGAGGTGCTGCGGCTGGCGCCCACCGATGCGCGACCTCGCCAGTCGAGGATGCTCGCCGGACTCGACCAGCCGCACGGGCTGGCATTCGCGGGCGACACGCTCTACGTCGCCGAAAGCGACCAGGTCGATGCCTACACCTACGCCGAAGGCACGGCGACCGATCCGCGCACGATCGCTCCGAACCTGCCCGACGCGCAGAGTGCGGACCTGCAGGGCGCATACGCCCACGCGCTCAAATCCGTCGCGATCGGCCCCGACGGCAGCGTCTACTTCTCGATCGGCTCGACCGGCAACATCACGGCCGCCGATCGCGACGCCGATCCACCGCGCGCCACCATCATGCGGGTCCCGCCCGGAGGCGGCCCCGCCGAACCGTTCGCGACCGGCGTGCGCAACGGGACCGGCCTGGCGGTCGCGCCGGACGGGGCGGTGTGGACCGCGGTCAACAACCGCGACAACGTCGCCGATCCGCAGACCGGGGAGGTCCGCCAGGAATACGTCAGCCTGCATCCGCCCGAATCGGTGGCGCGGTTGACGCCTGGCCGCGAACTGGGCTGGCCCTTCTGCAATCCCGACGGCGGGCCGGCGCGCCTGCCGTTGATCCGCGACGTGCAGACCAACGCCGACGGCAGCCGCCTCGACTGTGCGGCCCTGCCGCCCATCGAGCAGAGCCTCGGCGCGCACGCCGCCCCGCTGGGGATGAGCTTCACCGACGGCGCGTTACCGGCCCCGTATTCCAGCGGCGCCCTCGTCGGGGTGCACGGGTCGTGGAACCGGGAGCCGCCGTACGCGCCCGAGGTGGCATTCTTCGGCTGGAACAACGGAGAACTCGCCGACAAGCAGACGCTGGTCGGCGGGTTCCAGTCCGAAGAGGGCTCGCGATGGGGCCGTCCGGTCGCCGCGGTGGTCGGGCCCGACGGCGCGGTGTACGTCACCGACGATTACGCCGACGCGGTCTACCGGTTGGCCCCTCCGGGGCGTTAGCGGACCGCGGTGCCGCGGGTGGTCCCCGAGCGCCGGCCGGTGATGCCGACGTAGATCGCGATCAACACGATCGCCACGATGATGCCCACGAGGAACGGGATGACCTCCCAGCCGCCATTGGAATTGGAGTATCCGAGCTGGTAGGTCAGCCAGGACCCGATGAATGAGCCGAGGGCGCCCAGAACGATCGTCATGATCACGCCGATGTTCTGCTTGCCCGGCATGATGAGCCGCGCGAGCGCGCCCACGATCAGACCGACGACCAGTGCGCTGAGGATGGTTCCGATCATTTCTGCTCCCTGTCTGTTGTCTGTCGCTGCCGGGTTACCCGTTAACCCCGTTTTCACGCGCCACGAAGGATGAGACGCGATCGTGATGCCGCTGTGACGCAAGTAGACGGTGTTCACGGTGAGATTGATGATGTCACCGTTTCATCGTCGAAGTTGGGAGACTCACGTGTCGGCACGATCAGCAAACATCCGGCGTTTCGCGGCATCGGCCGCGGCGCTGTTGATGTGCGCGGCGTTGTCGACGACCGGGGGTGCGCCCGCCGCGAACGCGGCCGGCGCCCGGGAGATGCTCGCCAACGCCATCGCCAACACCCGAGGGTCCTACCTCGTCTACAACTTCGGCGGTGGCCATCCCGCTCCGATGCTCAACGCGGGCGGCGGCTGGTACGAGACCACCAGCGGCGGGCGTCTGATGATCATCAAGGCGGCGTCCACGCGGCTCGCGCCGCGTCTGCTCGTCGACTCACATAGGGGCTATCAAGCGCGTTGTGAACGCGATCCGCGCGCCCGCACCGGGGAGGGGTTGGTGCAGGCGTCGGAGATCTTCACTCCACTGCAGGCCTGGCAGGCGCTCGGGCAGCCGACTATCGCGATCAACGCCAACTTCTTCGATGTACGCGGCCAGCGAGGCGGTTCGTGGAAGTCGACCGGATGCAGTTCACCGTTGGGCGCCTACGTCGACAACACCCGCGGCCAGGGCAGAGCGAACGTCGCGGTGACCGGCACCGTGCCCTATGCGGGTAAGCAGGGGTTGTCCGGCGGCAACGAACACTGGAAAGCGTTGTCCACCATGATTATTCCGGTGGGCGGAGCGCCGTACGTGGTGCCGCCTGCCGGCCCCGACGATTACGACGCCGCGTCACCGGTGGTGCAGCGCCTGGTGGACGAGGGTGTGCGGTTCGTCGCGGTCGCCGGTATCGGCCTGCTCGCGCCCGGCGACACGGGTCAGCTCAACGACGGCGGGCCGAGCGCGGCGCGCACCGCACTGGCTTACGCCAAGGACAAGGACGAGATGTACGTCTTCCAGGGCGGGAGCTACACCCCTGACCAGATCCAGGACCTGTTCCGCGGGTTGGGTAGTGACACCGCGATCCTGCTCGACGGGGGCGGTTCGTCGTCGATCGTGCTGCGTCGCGACACCGGCGGCATGTGGACCGGCGCGGGCGTGCCCCGCGGATCGTGTGACACCCGGCAGGTGCTGTGCGATTCGCGCGAACGCGGATTGCCGAGCTGGCTCGCGTTCAACTAGGCCGCGGCGCTGGCGGACCCTTCGCCGGACGTTCCGCTGCCGGCGTCGCCGGCGCCGGTGGTGCCGGCGGCCGGGGAGTCGTTGTCCGGTTTGGCATGTCGCGGTGACGATCCTTGTATCGCCCGGACCGGCTCGCCGTTGTCGGGCTTGGCGTGCTTGGGGCCGGACTTGGCGCCGGTGTTGGGGCTGAACTTGTTGCCCGGCTTGTAGCCCGTCTTCGACGTGTCAGCGTCCTTGTCGGCGCCGGTCTTGGTTTCTCCGGTCTTGGTTTCTCCGGTCTTGGTTTCTCCGGTCCTGGTCTCGGTCGTCTTGCTCTCGGCGGTCTTGGTCTCGGTGGTCTCGGTGCCGCCGGTCTTGGTGTCACCGGGCTTCGTCCCGGCGGACTCCGCCTGGTTCTCCGTGGCGTCGCCGTCCTCGTCGGCCTTCACGTCCTCGACCGTCGTCTTTTCCGTGACGATCGTCTGCTCCACAGGCGTCTGAGCGACGGTTTGGTTCGCCAGTTCGTTCTCGACGATGTCGTCTGCGGGCTCGCCTGCGACGACTTCCGCGACGACGCCGTCGCTGATCTCGTCGGTGGGCACCTGCTCGCCCTCCGACTCGTCGGTGACGAGGCTGAGCATCCGCGCACCGGAATCGGGCAGGTCCGTCGGCGACGGAAGTTCGCTCTCCTCCTGCGCGGCATCCGGCACGACATCCTCGATGGCCTGCTCCACGGCATCATCGACAAGGTTCGTCAACACACTGGTAGGCGTTGTGCCCCACAGGGATCCGCCGGTGAGGAACCGGAGCAGACTGGTCAGGACGTTCGGTGTGCCGATGGTCGGGTTGCCGCTGAAGAACTCCTTGAAGATGCCCTGGACCAACTGGGTGAAGATGACGCCCGGCACCTGGGCCCAGTCGACGCTCGGGAACGACATGAACGGCGTCGGGTCGCCGGCCTCGGTGAGCGTGCGCTCGTACCCACCCGTCTCAGGGTTGTAGTAGACGTCGGTGTAGCCGAGGTTCACCAGGCTGGTCAGCGCCGGGGCCAGTGCGTTGGCCACCATGCTGAACGGGTTGTAACGCGCGATCGCTCCGAGCGTGACGACGTTGAGCACGTCCGCGGCCAGATACAGCGGCTCGAGCAGCGGCAGGGTCGCCGAGCGCAGCGTGAGATAGAGGTTGACCGCGAGCGGATCGCCGCTTGCGATGCGGTCTGCGAGGTCGTCGAGCTGCGCCAGCTGCTCGGGGTCGAGTGTGACGCCGCGAAGCATGTAGGTCGGGAGCAGCCCCGCAAAAAGGTTGTTGGCCAACGAGAACGGGTTCGGCCATGCGGCGAAGTCGCTCAGCATGTCGTACTGTACCGTCGCGTCGATCTTGATGGGAATGAGGTTCGCGCCGCCGACGGAGAGTCCGGTGCCGGGCACCGGCAGACCCCCGCTGTAGGAGGCTTCGGTTTCTGGGGTGACCGTCTTGATGCCCGCAAGCCCGAAGAGGGGATAGAAGCGGGCGAACATTCCGCCGTTGGCTCGTCCGGGATTGCGCAGCAGGATCATCGGGAGAATCGTGATGCTGCCCAGGAGCGGATGCTCGTCGGCGTTCTCTCCGCCCGGTTGGTTCACCAGATCGGCGACGATTCGCTCGTAGGCCGCCCCGGCGGAGAAGGCGCCGAGGCCCATGCTCAGGACCACGGGGACCCGGACCTCGACGGCGTCTATGTCGGGGATGGGCGGCAGCAGGTCCCGCAGCAGGTCCGGAATGGGCAGCTTGTCGAGCACCGAACTCAGGCTGACTTCCGCGTCGAGGTACGGGGTCTTGTTGACCTCTTCGGCGATGGCGTTGGGTAGGCCCGGCACCCAGCCGAGGTCGACGCCCAGCAGTTTGAGCACCGTGAACACCGGGCCCGCGGTGATCACGTTGACCGGGCCGGGCAGGTTCGACAGGTTGAACGGATCGCTGAGGTCGAGGCCGAGCAGACCCAGCAGGCCATTGAGCGTTCCTGGGAGCGAGTCGGCCAACAGTTCGCTGAGCTGTTCTTCGACGCCGGGGGTGAGAATTCCGAGGGGGTCGATGAGCGCACCGGCAACACCGAGTACATCGATCGGGATCGCGCCGATCACGTCTTTGAGCAAACCTGGCGGGATCTCCCCCAACACCCCGCCGAGCAGATTGTTGAGCACCGATTCGGGATCGGCGCCGGCCGCCTGCGCGAGCACGGCCAGGTTGAAGTTCTCGACCACCAGCCGGATCAGCACCTCGGCGGCCACCTGACCGAGGTCGTACACCGCCGGGCCGAGGCCGAACGTGAGGTCAGGGATCTCATCCGGCCCGGGCCACTGATTCACCGCCGCGGCCAGGTTGACGTCGGTATCTACCACCGTTTTCGAGCCGTCATCCGGATCGGGCAGGGGTGCGGCACCGATGGTGAGCGCGGTGGCCGTCGCGGTGGCGGCACCTATCGCGGTGATCTTCTTGGAGCTCCGGCTGCGCCTGCGATGCTTGCCGTGTCTGCCAGCCACTGATCCGGTCCTTTCGAACGAAACAGCTATTTACGTGACCGTAACAGGCAGGCTCTCACGCTGGAACGATTTGAGCAAATCCCTTTGCTTGGTAAATAAGTACACTTATTACAGCCGGAGCCTAAAGGCAGCGGAGTAGGCGTTCAACCGGTGAGGACGCTGCGCGCCGCCGCCGATGTTTGCCGTGCATATCCACCACCGAACAGCACGACGTGCGCCAACAGCGGATAGAGCTGATGCAGTCCGACCCGGCCGCGCCATCCCCTGCGCAACGCCCGCACCGATTGGTAGCCCTCGATCACCTCGTCGAAGTAGGGACAGCCGAACAGGGCAAGCATCGCCAGATCGGTCTCGCGGTGACCGCCGTGGGCGGCGGGGTCGATCAGCACCACACCGTCCGGTGTCCACATCACGTTGCCGCTCCACAGATCGCCGTGCAGGCGGACTGGTGAATCGTCGTCGTCGAAATCGCCGGCTTCGCACATGGCCGTCACCGCGTGGACGGCCGCGCTGCACTGCGCGTCCAGTCGGTCGGCCGCGGCGCGTGCCATCGGGGCCAGCCTCTCGCGTGCATAGAACGCGCCCCAGCGCCCGTGTCCGGTCAACGACATGGGCAGCGGGTCGTGCATCGGTCCGAAGAACCCGGGCCCTTCCCATCCGTCCGGCGGGGCTCCGAAAGCGGCGGCTCCCGCGTCGTGGGTGCGTGCGAGTCGGCACCCGAACTGCCGCGCCGCGGATCGGCTGGGGCCACTGCTGCGCAGCCGTTCCAGGGTGAGGCTGGTGTCGTCGTATCCGAGCACCGCGGCGCACGGCACTCCGCCGTCGGCGGCCGAAAGCCATTGCAGCCCAGCGGCTTCGCATGCAAAGAAACCCGCTGGCGCAGAGGTATTGTGCTTGACGAAATCCACGGGTCAGGGTTGACCGGACACCCGGCGCAACACGGCGTCGCGCACGCGGGTCGGCAATTTCGGAATCACGGCGACCTGCAATTTGGGCCCCAGACCCACCACATAACGCGCTCGCGGGCGGCGCGCGGTGAGCGCCTCCTCGACCACGGCGGAGACCTTCGCGGTCGGAACGGCCATTCGCTGGGCCACCGGCACCATCTTCTTCATGCCCGCGATGTGCTCGGCGTACAGCGCACGGTGCTCCGGGGAAAGGGCGGCCTCGGCTTCTTCCACCATGGTGTCGGCGGTACGCCACATGTCGGTGTCGGTCTGTGCCGGCTCGACGATGACAACCGGTATCCGCCACGGCCGCAACTCCATCCGCAACGCATCGGCCGCTGCTTCGAGCGCGAACTTGCTCGCGGCGTACGCTCCGACCAACGGCATCGAGAGCCTGCCGTTGACGCTGGAGATGAACGCGATCCGGCCACGGGACTCCCGCAGCCGCGGGAGTACCGCGCGAGTGACAGCCAGCTGACCGATCACGTTGATCTCCAACTGCTTTCGCCATTCATCGGAGGTCACCGTCTCCATCGGGCCGCTGACCACCACACCGGCGTTGTTGACCACCGCGTCCAGTTGCGGAGGCAGGACGTCGGCCAGGGCGGCGATGTGGCCGGCGTCGGTGACGTCGAGGAGTACCGGCGAGATCCGGTGCGGATTCGGCGCGGTGACAGCTTCGGCATCCGACTCCGTGCGGACACCGGCGAACACCTGCCATCCACGCGCAGCCAGGTGCTCGGCGATCGCCCTGCCGATTCCCCGTGACGCACCGGTGACCAATACCGAAGGCATACGGCAAGACTAGCCTCGGCCCCGCCTGTCCCCGACCCAGAACAGGACTCCGCTGAGCGCCACCAGTGCCGCGGCAAGCCCGATGATCGGCGCGACCGTGAAACGGGTCATCGTGGCGCCCACGACCGCCCCGGCGCACATCGTCAGAACCACGCTGTAGCGCAACTTCTCCCGTTCACCGGTGCCACCGGCCAAGCGGCTGTCGAAACCGATCCGCACGATGGTCGTCGTCAACACCGTCGTCGACAACTCCTGGATGCCGAACTGCTGGGCGCTGGAGTTCTGGACGCCGAACGCCGCGGCGAGGCCGGCGATGAGGAGCAGTTTCGTGTTGTCCTCATAGTCGAGCACGCCGATCCCGGCGAGCACCGACAGGACCGCGAGCAGCGCGACCTCGAACGTCATCGTGATCGCCAGCCACCGTCGGACATCGGTGCCCAGGTGTCGGGTGAGCCGGCCGCTGACCACCGCGCCCGCGACGAAGCCGGCGAACGCGACCAGTGCGGCGGTGACGTCCACTCCGGAATGCGGCACCAGCCAGAATCCCAGGAAGATCACGTTGCCGGTCATGTTCGCCACGAACACGTGGCCGAGCTTCAGCACGCTGACCGCGTCGACCAGGCCGGTCGCGAATGTCAGCAACAGCAGACAGGCGATCGTCAACCGTTGTGAGACAGGGGATTCGACCGCCACGCGTCAGCTTCCCGACTACAGCTGCGGTGTCAGATCCAGCGACGTGATGGTCGACATGTTCGTGATCAGCCACTTGCCATCGCGGCGATCCATCGTCAACCGGTAGGACAGGTAGCGAAGCGACGGGATGTTCTTGCTCATCGGGCTGGTCGCCACCGAGTTGGTGTAGACGATTGCGGTGGCCTCGTCGGGGGTCAGGGTCTCCACCGCCGCGCCGAGCACCTGCGTGGTGTTGGTGACCTGCGCTTGTTTGTTCGTCGCGACGATGGCGTCGATGTACTTGCGGTACTCGTAGGCGAAGTCGCCGCCGAGGAAGGCCGCCGACCGGTCCGGCAACGTCTCCATGTTGTCCGGCGTATAGGTCCACAGCGTGGAGATCGCGCTGGCCGCGGTGCGAGCCACGTCGAGTTTGGTGGCGATCTCGGCTCGCTCCGACAAGTAGGGCTGCAGGGTCGACGCGGCGAACGCGGCGGCACCGACGAACAGCACGGCGGCCGCCACCATCGCCGCGATGAGTCGCTTGCCCGCGGGCCGGTGGGGTACGAATCGCACCTTCTGCGGCACGACGGCGGACTCGTCCGCGGGCTCGGACCCAACAGTCTCGTCGTCCGTCGGGTCGTGCTCGTCCGCGGTGTCGGGCTCGACGGTGTCGTCGTCCTCGACGGGTGTCGCGGCCCGACGTTTCGCCTTGCCGACCGGGCGAGGTGCGGGTGCATCCGCGACGGGCGCCGCCTCCTGCGTCTGCGCCGCAGCCGAATCGGTCGTTTCCTTCTGCCGACGCCGAAGCAAGGACCACCGACTCCGGCGCGGTGCCGGGGTGGATTCCGCAGAGGGTCCGGTGGTCAGATCACCTGGATCAGCTGGCTGATCTTCCACTGCTGTCCTTCCTTGATAGCCGTTGCAATCCAACGACTTCCGCTCTCGACTGTCGATTTGCCGTCCGGGCCTTTGGCGGAGACCTTGGTCGCGACCAGGACGTCGGCGCTGCCGTTGTCGTTCCACCGCTGCACGCCCGCTGCCAGTACGGATCCGTTGGTGGGCTCCGCCTGCGCGACCTGGATCAGGATTTCGTTCTGCTTCTCCTTGAACGTCTTGGCGAAGTCGCCCGTACCCTGCGCCAGGATGCGTTCCACATAGGCGTTGGCGTTGAAGGGGTCCAACGACGTGTAGTCGGTCATGAACTCGCTGACGTACACCAGAGCGGCGTGGTCGTTGGCGACCGTGCGGCGATTCTTCTCGTGGCTGACCAGCATCAGAGATCCCGCCGCGATCGCGCCAATCATCAGAAGTGACGCCACGGCGGCGATGATCGGCAGCCCCCAGCGGCGCGGTGGCTGCGGTTCCACCTCGAAGAAGTCCCGCTCGTCGGCGTCGACTCTGCGCCGCGGACTCATCGGCCCTGCGCAGTCATCTGCGGCCGCTTGAGCACGGTGAGGTTGCTGACGCGCCACTGGCCGTCACCGGATTTGGCGAACTCGGCCTGCACGGTGGCGGTGATGAACTTCAGCTCATTGGGGTTATCGCCCCGCTGGCCCTGCAGCGCCAGCAGCATCTCTGCGGTGTCGGGTGTCGCTTCGAGCACCGCGCTGCTGACCGCCCAGTACTCGTTGGAGGTGACACCTGCGCTCTGTCCGGCCTTCTGCTGCTCGATCAACTGCTGCCGGTAACCGTCGGTGGTCAGCGATTGTGCCCGCTCGAAGTCCTGCTGCATGGTGTCGCTCTTGAAGCTCAGCATCTGCTCGACGATCCGCGGGCCCTGTTCGGCGATCTGCTGTCTGGTCTGCTCGACCGCGCGCTCGTGTCGGTACACCACGAAGTAGTTCACTGCGACGGCCGTCGCGCAGGCCAGCGTGGCGGCAATCAGCACGACAGCGGTGAGCTTGCGGACATTGCGCTCCGGCGGCGGCACCGGACGCACCTCGGTGCGCAGCAGAAGGTCGGCGAAGGTGCGGCGGCGCCGATCCCACAGCGGCCACAGCCACCCGATGAACAATGCTGCGGTATCGAACAGGTGTGCGACGTCGCGCAGCAGCAGGCGCCACACTCCCGGCGGCGAACCGTCGTGCTTCCTGACCGCGATACCGAAGACGGCACGCCCCAGCGAGAAACCCACGACGGTCGGCAGCACGAGGCGATTGACCGCCATCGCCAGCACGACCATCCCCATCGCCACCAGATATCCCCACCACAGCGGGCTGCGCTGCGGTGCGGTGAGCGACACCAGCGCCAGCGTCGTCACCACGGCGAGCCCGATGAGGACGTCGACGGCGAACGCGCCGACCCTCGCCGACCAGGGCGCTGTCGGCTCGTCGACGGCCACGTCGGTGCCAGTCGAGTCCGGAGGCGCTTCGATCAGGGACGTCACGAGGTGACCTGGTCGAGTTTGGCGATCTTGTAGGAGCCCTCGTCGTCGGGCGCCATCTTCACCCGGAGTCGGTAACCCTGCTCCTGATCGGCGACGTCGGAGTTGGTCACCTTGACCCGCACCGCGACCAGGACGTCGAACGTTCCGTCGTCGTTGTGCTTCTCCACGGCGGCACGCATGTCCGACACCTGCACCTGGACCTGAGCCGCCTGATAGGCCTCGGCCAGCACGCCGGCGTACAGCGAGGACTGCACGGCGAAGTCACCCGTCGAGCATTCGATGATCTTGGACTGGGCGGCCGTCATGGCCGCGGTGTCGGGAGCGTGCGTCGCCGACACACAATCCTTTGCCGCCTGCACAGCGGCGGCCTCGGCACGGTCGGCGGCCGCAACCTCCTGGTCGTTTTGGAACAGCAGGTATCCCGCAACACCGCCTGCGGCGGCCAACAGCAGCAGGGCCGCGCAGATGCCGATGGCCATCCCGCGCCCGATCCTGGACGGGCGGCGAGGTGCGTCGTCACGTTCTGCGGTGTCCGGTTCCTGCGCGGGTGCGCTGTCTGCAGATACTGCTAACGGCTCCTCTGGCGTCTCATCAGCATCGGTGGGGTTCAGCCGGCGGGTGCCAGCATCTCCTTCCATCCGTCATCTCCTGGGTTGCTCGAGTTGCTGACGTTGTACCTCACGCCGTCGGGTCCGACCACCTGCCCGCCGGCTGGGCTGTAGACCGCTGAGGAACCGGGTGGCCCTGGTGCCGGAGTGTAGATGCACGGGTTGGGTTGCTGTCCACTGCAGGTCACGCTGCCCTGTCCCGGCGGGGACAACGGGTCGCTGACCGGCGCTGTGACCCGGGGCGGCGGCAGGTCGCCAGCCGGTGCCGGGTTCATGCCGTTGTTGATCGAGGGGGCTTGGATCACCCCGCGCCCGGGGTTCACCCCCTGGTCGCAACGCGCCCCCGGCGCCGGGCACGACAAAACCTGGTTGGGGTCGCCGTACCACGGGTTGGTCCCCAGCGGCACGTACGGTTCGTCGCTGCGGCACTCCTGCGGGGTGGCCGCTCGCTTACCAGGCACGTCGACGCACGGATAGTTGCGTGCGCCGCGAACCACGTTGGCCTGGTAGTCCTTCGGAATCTTGCAGTACGTGCCCTTGGGCAGCGGCGCCATCGAGACGTCGGCCGGTGCGCGCCATTCGGAGGCGGGCAGAAAGCCGGTCAGACACGGCGGGGGCTGGTTGATCGACAACGCCAGCGGCAACTGGCCGACGTCTTCGAACAGCAGACCCGCCTGGTTCATCGCCGCGCCCTGGGGCCAGACGACCAGGACCTGTTCGACGCCCTTGTTGTAGCGCTTGAGCATGTCGATGACGATCGTCAGGTTCGCCAACGTCTGCGGAAGCGACTCGCGGACCCCGCCGAAGACCGCGTTGACCTGATCCAGCGTCGGCGCGGCCTGCTGCAGCCCACTGCGCAACGCCGGATCCTGCTCGGCGGCCTGCGCGGCGATCACATTCAGATTGCGCGACCACTGCTCGATGTTGTCACCGGACTGCACCTGGCTGTCCAGGATCGGCCCGGCGTTCTCGATGATGTCGTTGACCTGCGGCAGATTCTGCTGAAAACCCTCCGCGATATGGGTTGTCGAATCCACCAGCCGCTGCAGCGCCGGACCCAAGCCGCCGACCGCCTCCGAGGTTTCGGTCAGCAGCCTGTCGATCTTCTCCTTCGGCAACACCGCAAGACCCCGGTTCGCCGCATCCAGGGCCGGGCCCACCTCGCTGGGCACCGTGCTCTCGGTGATCGTCGAACCCGGCGCCAAATATTGCCCCGGGCTCCCCGTGGAGACCAGGTCCAGATACTGCTCACCGATCGCCGACACCGAATGCACGTTCGCCGTCGCATCGGCGGGAATCTTGTAGCGGTCCTCGATCATCATCACGGCCACCGCACCGTCTTCGGTCGGCTCCACCGAGGTGACCTTGCCGATCTGGGTGCCGCGATATGTGACGTTGGCCGTCGCATACAGACCACCCGAACGCGGCAGCTCAGCCCGCAGCTCGTACTGCCCGATGCCCATCAGCGACGGGATGCGCAGGTAGTACCACCCCAGCACCACCACCGCGACCACGGTCAGGATCACGAACAACACCAACTGAATCTTGATGAACCTGGTCAGCATGACGCATCACCACATCCCACCCTCGAGCCGTCGCAGCGGCGATCGCCGTGCGCACACACCGTCCCCGAGACGTCGATCCTCGCCCGGTCACGCCGACCAGTGTTGGCGCTCGGACGACTCGCCATCGTCAGCTGGCGGGAGCCAGCATCTCCTTCCACCCGTCATTCCTGGGTGTGCCCGTGTTGTTGACGTTGTATCTCACGCCATCCGGGCCGACGACTTGGCCGCTGGTCGGACTGTAGATCGCTGCGGAACCCGGCGGACCCGGCGCCGGGGTGTAGACGCACGGGTTCGGCTGCTGCCCACTGCATGTCACGCTGCCCTGCCCAGGCGGTGTGAGCGGATCACTCACCGGCGCACTGGAAACCGGCGGCGGCAGGTCGCTCGCCGGTGCCGGGTTTGTGCCGCTGTTGACCGAAGGGGCCTGCATCACCCCGCGCCCGGGGTTCACCCCCTGGTCACAACGCGCTCCCGGCGCCGGGCACGACAGGACCTGGTTCGGGTCGCCGTACCACGGGTTGGTCCCCAACGGCACATACGGTTCCTCGCTGCGGCACTCCTCCGGCGTGGCCGCACGCTTACCCGGCACGTCGACGCACGGATAGTTGCGTGCACCGCGAACCACGTTGGCCTGGTAGTCCTTCGGGATCTTGCAGTACGTGCCCTTGGGCAGCGGCGCCGGGCTGGTGTCGGCCGGTGAACGCCATTCGGAGGCGGGCAGAAAGCCGGTCAGACACGGCGGGGGCTGGTTGATCGACAACGCCAGCGGCAACTGGCCGAGGTCTTCGAACAGCGTGCCGGCCTGATTCATCGCCGCGCCCTGGGGCCAGACGACAAGGACCTGTTCGACGCCCTTGTTGTAGCGCTTGAGCATGTCGATGACGATCGTCAGGTTCGCCAACGTCTGCGGAAGCGACTCGCGGACCCCGCCGAAGACCGCGTTGACCTGATCCAGCGTCGGCGCGGCCTGCTGCAGCCCACTGCGCAACGCCGGATCCTGCTCGGCGGCCTGCGCGGCGATCACATTCAGATTGCGCGACCACTGCTCGATGTTGTCACCGGACTGCACCTGGCTGTCCAGGATCGGCCCGGCGTTCTCGATGATGTCGTTGACCTGCGGCAGATTCTGCTGAAAACCCTCCGCGATATGGGTTGTCGAATCCACCAACCGCTGCAGAGCCGGACCCAAACCACCGACCGCCTCCGAGGTTTCGGTCAGCAGCCTGTCGATCTTCTCCTTCGGCAACACCGCAAGACCCCGGTTCGCCGCATCCAGGGCCGGCCCCACCTCGCTGGGCACCGTGCTCTCGGTGATCGTCGACCCGGGTCCGAGTGTTGATCGGGATTGCCGGTCGACACCAGGTCCAGATACTGCTCACCGATCGCCGACACCGAATGCACGTTCGCCGTCGCATCGGCGGGAATCTTGTAGCGGTCCTCGATTCTCATCACGGCCACCGCACCGTCTTCGGTCGGCTCCACCGAGGTGACCTTGCCGATCTGGGTGCCGCGGTATGTGACGTTGGCCGTCGCATACAGACCACCTGAACGCGGCAGCTCAGCCCGCAGCTCGTACTGCCCGATCCCCACCAGCGACGGGATGCGCAGGTAGTACCACCCCAGCACCACCAACGCGATCACGGTCAGGATGGCGAACAGCACCAATTGGAACTTGACGAATCTGGTCAGCACAGGTCATTCACCACGTTCCACCAACGGACCGTTCGGAGCGTTGTGCGGGTTCGGCGTGAACCTCACATCCGGGATCATCGTCGCCGGATCACGACCCCAGGCCTGCTCGAGTGCACGCAGCATGCCCGAGACTCCGGTGCCGGACAGGATGCCGTTATCGAGCGCGGACAGTGTCAGGTCCACCATCAGCGACACGTTGAGGTAGTCGCCACGCACGACCTTCGGCACGTTCTCGATCGAGAACGGCGCGGTGAGCATCAACTTGAGCGCTCCGATCAGGTACGGCGAAGCCCGGCCCAGCTGTTTGAGCGGTCGCTGCAGCGCGGCCAGGTTTCTGTTCAGGTCGTCGCTTGCCGCTCCCAGGTAGTCGTTGGTCGCGCGGCTGATCCGCCCGAGCGCCTCGACGGCGTCGGCGAACAGGTCGCGGGTATCCGCGAAATGCTTGATCAGCGGCGGGAACTCGGTCAGGACGCGGTCGAGGGTGTCGTTGCGCTGCGCGACGACCGACAGCAACCGGTCGGTGGAATCGATCGCGCGGGTGATGTCCTGGCGCTGCTTGTTCAGTTCGTCGGTGAACGTGTCCAGCTTGTTCAGGAACTCGCGGATCTGATCGGCCCGACCGTTGAGCACGTTGAAGATCTCGGTCTGGATGACCTCGAGGTTCTGCACTCCGCCGCCCTGCAGGATGGACGCGATGCTGGCGAGCACGCGTTCAGTGGAGGGAAAGGCCGACGCGTTCGCGAGCGGGATGGTGTCGCCGTCGCGCAACGGTTCCGGTGACGGGTTCGGCGGCGGTTCCAACTCGACGTGCTGTGTACCCAAGAGGCTGGTTTGGCCGATGCGGGCCAGTGCGTTCTTGGGCAGCCGGATGTCGGACTGCAGATCCAGGGTCAACGTCGCGACCCAGTTCTTCAGTTCGATGGCGCGGACGCGGCCGACATAGACGTCGGCCACGCGCACGCGGCTGTTGACGTTGAGCGCCAACGTGTCCGGCATCTGCACATAGATGGTCGTGCTGTCCGAGCCGGTGCCCGGGCCGCCCGGCAGCGGCACGTTGGCGATGCCCTTCCAGGAACCGCACGAACTGAGCACCAGTGCGACCGCGCTCAGCGCGACGGCACGACGGGCGAACCTTCTCCACCTGTGCGCGATCATCATCTACCTGCCTCTGCTGGTAGCGGTGGTCCCGCGGGTGCTGGGGCGGGTGCGGGTGCCGGCCCGGCCAATGGTGACCCACCCGGATCACCCGGTATCACGCCGGGCGCCGGCGCTGGCGGCGGACCCGGCTGCGGGTACCACGGCGGGGGCAGCGGGTTGTTCTGGTCGAACGCGTTCGGCGGGCCGGGCAGGTTGCCGTCGCGGGTGGTGCCGAATGCGGGTGGCGCGGCCGGGACGGCGCAGTCGGGACCGCCCAGCAATTCGGCGAGGCACTCCGGGGTCATCATGTTGGCCGTGAAGGGTTGCACGTCGACGCCCTGCATGCCCGGTGCGGCGACCCAACCCGGTTCGTGATTGCCGTGCGAGAACAAGGTGTCACGCGACCAGATGCCCGGGACCGTGGTGTCCTTGTATCCCGGCTGCGGCTGCAGCCGCGGCTCCGAGTACGCGATGTGCTTGGGCAGCGTCAACGCCGAGGCGAACTGGTTGACGCCGAACGGCGGGAAGTTGAACTTGATCGCGTCGAGGATCGGCGCCAGGTACTGCGCACACATCTCCGCGGATTCCTGGTAGCCCAGCCGGCTACCCGCCTGGATCGAACTGCAGACGAACTGCAGCGGGTTGGCGAAGTTGTTGATGACGGGGATGCCCATGACACCACCGGTGACCGGCGAGACGATGTTCATCAGGTTCGCCCCGAGGTTGGGGAACACGTGCAGGGCGGTCTCCAAGCCGTTGCGCGGCTCGGGTTGGAGGATCGCGTTGGTCACGTCGGCCAGATTGTTGATGTCGTGGGTCAGCACCTCGGCGTTCTCGTCGAGGAACGCCCGCGTGGTGGTCAACAGCTGGTTGAGGTCGGCCAGCGCGTTGGCGACCTCGCGGTCGGTGTTGGTGAACGCGTTGGTGAACTGGGCCAGGTCGTTGTTCAGCGCGACGAACTGTTGATCGCTCTGGTGCAGCGCGTTGACGAACAGCGCCAGGCTCTTGACGACGCCGAAGAAGTCGTCCCGGCCCTCGTTCAGCGCGAACAGCGCCTCGGAGAGGTTGTTCAGCGTCGCATTGAGTTGTTTGCCCTTCCCGGCGAAGCCGTCGGCGGCCGACTCGATGATGTCGCCGAACGGTCCCTTCGGTTGCTCCGGCGTCGGACCCAGATCGGTCAGGATGCGGCTGATCGAGTCACGCAGTTCGTCGTACTCGACCGGCACCTGGGTGCGCTCGATCGGGATGGTCGCCCCGTCTTCCAGCACGGGCCCGCCGGTGTAGGGCGGGGACAACTGGATGTTGCGCGACGCCACCAGGCTGGGGTTCAGGATGGACGCGGTCGCGTTGGCGGGCACCTTGAACTTGTTCTCGTAGTTGAAGGTGACCTTCATCCGGTCGCCGGCGGGCTGGATCGAATCGATCTGACCGACCTGCACCCCCATGATCGTCACCTTGTCGCCGGGATACAGCGCAAGGGTGTCGCTGAAATAGGCGACGACCGTGTTGTGCGTCAGCTTCTTGTACAGGTTGTAGCCGACGAAGGCGGCCACCAGCGCCAGCACCACGATCAGCGTGCCGATGATGACGGCAGCACGGGAAACCGCGGGCAGCTTCAGGTTTCGGACGTTGAAGATCGTCGACATCTGCTAACCCCCTAACCCTGCTGCGATCCCGGCGGAAGGAACGGTGGATTCCCTGGAAGCGGCGGCTGGCCCGCGGGTGCCAACTGCTGCCCGGGTCCCGGCACCGCGGGCGCGGGCAGCGCCGGTGGCAGCGGAGCGATACCGGGCGTGAAGTCCGGCGGCTGCGGGGGCATCGGCCCGACGGGCACGGTGCGCGCACCCGGCGGTGCGGGCGGAAGCTGCCCATGGGCACCGGGCACGTTCGGCGGGATCTGGCCCGGAATGGCCGCGGCGGGCACACCCGGCGACGGCTGCGGACCGTGCACGTTCGGATCCGAGGTCACCACGTTGGGCGGACCGTACGCGGGTCCACCGAACGGACCCACGGACAGGTCCGCGCACGGCAGCGGGTCGCCGGGCCGCGGAAGACCGTCGGCCGGTGGCGTGTACGAGCACGGGGATCCCTTCAGCACACCGGGTCCCGGGTTCTCCGGGGTGCCCTCGAGGACGGCGGGTCCGGGCGGCGGGGCGCCGTTCTCGAAGCCCTGCGCGTTCGGATCCGGGAACCGCCATGCGGGCAGGCCCGCGTCACGCCAGAACTTCTCCGGGTCGATCCCGCGCTTCTTGAAGGCGGCGTCCACGAACGGCTGCAGGATCTGGCCCGGCAGCAGGTTGACGAGCATCACCTTGAAGTACGGACCCGACGCGACCGCCTCACCCAGCGACGCCACGAAGCTGGCGGTGGTGACGAGCGTGTCCATCAGGTCGATCCGGCGCTCCCGCAGGACGTCGCTGACGACCCGCAGCTGTTCGAGCACCCTGTTGAGGTTCGGGTTGTCGTCGATGAAGCCCTTGACCTGTTCGGAGAACGCACCGACCCGCTCGAGCAGCATGTTGACCGCGTACTGGCGTTCGTTGATGGCGCCGAGCAGCGACTGGGCGTTGACCAGCAGCCGGTTGATCTGTTCGCTGCGGCTACCGAGGATGCCGGCGATCTTGTTGGCGTTGGCGAGCAGCTTCTTGATGTCCTCGTCGCGCTTGCCGATGGTGTCGGAGAACCGGGCCACCCCGTCGAGCGCGGCGCTCAGGTGCGGATAGGTCTGATCGATGGTCTCCGAGAGCACATTCAGCGAGTCGCGCACCGTCTCGGTGTCCCACTCTGAAGCGGCCTTCGTGACGTCGAAGAAGGCATCGTAGATCTGGTACGGCGTCGTGGTCTGGCCGAGCGGGAGCACGCCGTTGGCACGGAGCACCTCGGATCCGCGGGGCTCGATCTCGATGTTGCGGCGGCCCAGGATGGTGTCGGTGCGGATCGCGGCGCGGCTGGCCGTGCCGATCTGCGTACCGTCGAGCGAGAACCCGATCCTGACCCTGTCGCCTTCGATCTCCATGTCGCGCACCAGGCCGACGTCGACGCCCGCGATGCGCACCTTGTCGCCCTTGGTGATGCCGCCGGTGTCGGAGAACTGCGCGTAATAAGTAGGTGTCGCGTACAGCATCGGCACGCTGGCGAAGCTCTGGCCCACGCCGATGACGATGATCAGGATGACGATGCCCATCAACCCGTTTCGGACCCTGTTCGACCCTTCGAGCGTCCTCATTGCGGCGTGCACCTACCCGACGGCTGGCTGAACAGTTTGACGGTCCGGACGGGACCACCCGGCTGGAGCCCGTTGAGGCGAAGCGAGATGTCGCAGGCGTAGAAGTTGAAGAAGTCGCCGTAGATGCCGCCGGCCCGGCCGATGATCTTGAACGCCGTCGGCAGCCTGACGAGGATGTCGTTCAGCTGCTCCCGCTGGTCCACCAGCGGTTGCTGCACTGCCTCGAGATGACCGACGGTGCTCTGCAGCAGCGGCCGGTTGTCAGCGAGCAGATCGGCGACGGTTCCCGCCGCGTCGCTGATGTCGGCCACCGAGCTGGCGACCGGATCCTGACGGTTCTTGAAGCCGGTGATCAGCTTCTCGAAGTCCTGCACGGTCTGGTCGAACTCGGCCTGGTGCCTGACCGTCGTGTCCAGCACGGTGTTGAGGTTCCTGATGACCTCGCCGATCGCCTGGTCGCGGTCGGCCAGCGCCGCGGTCAGCGAGGCGGTCTGGTCGAGGATGTCGTTGATGGTGCCGCCCTGTCCCTGGAAGACGGTGATGATCGACTGGGCGATCTCGTTGACCTTGTCGGGATCCAGTGCCCGGAACACCGGCCGGAATCCGCCGATCAGCGCGTCGAGGTCCAGTGCGGGTTGGGTGCGCTCGATCGGGATCGTGGCGCCGGCGGCCATCCGCTTGTCGCTGTCGCCCCGCTTGAGTTCCAGGTACCGGTCGCCGATCAGGTTCAGATAGCGCACCGAGGCGGTGGTGCCCTCGAACAACGGCAGTGACCGGTCGACGTCGAACTCGACCTTCGCCTGCGTACCGCCGTTGGTCAGCTCGACCTTGGACACCTTGCCGACCTCTACACCGGAAGCGCGGACGAACTGTCCGGAGCGAAGGCCGCTGGCGCTCGAGAAGATCGCGGTGTAGCCGGTGGTGCGGTCGAAGCGCACCTGGCCGAACACCACCACGATGATCGCGGTGAACAGCAGCAGCACCAGTGAGAAGGCGCCGAGCTTGATGGCGGTACCGGTGATTTTCATGGGTTGATCGTGTTCTCCCCGATTTGGCGACCCCAGACGTACTCGATCAGGATCGGTTGGCCCAACTCGAAGTGGTTGTACGGAGCGATCGACGCACCGGTGTCCATGACCAGGTACGGCGCCGGCCAGAGATCACGGGTGATCGGCTGCCAGCAGCCGGGCCGGCCTTCCGGGCCGCCCTTGGCGTTCACCCGGGGCAGGTTGTCCGGATACACCCAGGGGTTGCCGGCGCCCATCAGCTCCGACAACGTCCTCAGCGAGTAACCGTTGCCGCCGAGCGACGCGGCGACCTTGGGCTCGGCGTCGTGGTAGTTGCGGATCATGCAGTACAGCGCGGGGCTGTACTCGTCGAGCAGTTCGGAGGTGATGACGAGGTCCTCGGCGCCTCGCAGCAGGTACGGGCCGCCGCGCTCGAAGACGTCGCCGCCGGTGTTGCCGAACCCGACGGCCGCCATCAGCGCCTGGTCGATGTTGCCCTGCTGCTCGTTGAGCGTGCGGGCGGTGGTGACCGCGTTCTCCAAACCGTCGAACAGGTCGGGCGCCGCGTCCGCGTACACCTCGCCGAGGTCGGCCAGCAGCCGGTTGTCCCGCCGCAGCTCGGGCATCCTGGCGTTGACGTCGGTGAGGATCTCGTTGCCGTCGATGATCGACTGGCCGAAGCGATCGCCCAGCCCGTCGAGGGCCTCGGCCGTCGCGCTCAGAGTCTGGTTCAGCTTGATCGGGTCGACCTGCTCGGAGAGCGACACGACCGTCTCGAACAAGGTGTTGAACTCCGTCGTCACCGTGGTCACGTCGATCACGTCCGACGATGTGATGCGTTGCGGCGTCGGGTTTTCCGGCGACGAGAAGTTGATGTACTTGTTGCCGAAGACGGTGGTCGCATCGATGCTGGCGTCGACGTTCTTCGGGATCAGCTCGAGGTACTTCGGGTCCACGTCGAGCAGGATCTTGGCCCTGGGCTCACCGCCGACGTTGACCGCTTCCACATTCGCCACCCGGCCGATCTCGACGCCGTTGTAGGTGACCTTGGCGCCGGGATCCATCGACAGACCCGATCGCGCGGAGATCAGCGTGAGCTGTTCGCGCGGCAGGAATTCGCCGCGGAACTGCATGTACACCAGCACAAGCGCGACGACCGCGAGCAGGCTCAGGACCAGGCCGGCCAGCTTGTACGGCGGGGTGCGGGGGTTGTTGAGTGGGGCGGTCATGGCGCTACACCGTCAGGTTGAAGTTCGGGTCGACGCCGTAGAGCGCCAACGAGGCGAACAGGACCACACAGACGATCGCCACCAGCGAGGCGCGCATCGAGCGACCGACGGCCTCGCCGACGCCGACCGGGCCGCCGCTGGCGAAGTAGCCGTAGTAGCAGTGGTTGAGCATCACGATGACCGAGATGATCACCGCTTGGATGAACGACCAGAACACGTCGTCGGGACGCAGGAACGTCCGGAAGTAGTGCTCGTAGGTGCCGATCGACTGGCCGTAGAAGATCGTGGTGGTCACCTGGGCGGACAGGAAGCTCATGATGATCGCCATCGCGTACAGCGGGATGATCACGATGAAGCCGGCCATGATTCGGGTCGACACCAGGTATGAGATCGACTTGATGCCCATCACCTCGAGGGCGTCGATCTCCTCGCTGATGCGCATGGCGCCCAACTCCGCCGTCGCGCCCGCGCCGACCGTGGCGGCCAGCGCCTGGCCCGCGACGACCGGCGCCGCGATGCGCACGTTGATCAGTGCGGCGAAGAAGCCGGTGAACGCTTCGACACCGATGTTGCCGAGCGAGGCGAAGCCCTGGATCGCGACCAGCGACGAACCGGACAGCGTCACGAAGCCGACGATCGCGACCGTGCCGCCGATCACGGCCATCGCGCCCGTGCCCATGCCGATCTCGGCGATCAGCCGCAGCGTCTCCCTGCGGTAGTAGCGCAGTGCGTGGCCGATCGACCCGACCGCGGTGATGACGAACCATGCGACGTGCCCGACGCTGTCGAGGAACCGGGCCGGCGCGCTGGCCACACCCTTGGTGCGCTCGTACGCCCGCGGAAACCGAGAACGCAGGACCGTTGTCGTCGACACTTCAGCTCCCTGTTCCGAACCGGACACCGATCGTGGTCAGGACCACGTTGACCGCGAACAGCGCGATGACGCAGAGCACCAGCGTCTCGTTGACCGCGGTACCGACGCCCTTCGCGCCGCCGGCGACGGTCAGGCCGCGGTAGCAGCCGACCAGGCCGGCGATCAGGCCGAACGTCATGGCCTTGATGATCGAGATGACGACCTCGGGCAGCCCGGTGATCAGGGTCAGCGTCGAGACGTAGGCGCCCGCGGAGACGTTCTGCAGGTAGACGCCGAAGATGAAGCCGCCGACCAGGCCGACCGTGATCACCGCGCCGTTGAGCAGCAGAGCGACGAAGGTGGAGGCGACGACGCGGGGCACCACCAGCCGGTGGATCGGGTCGATTCCGAGGACCTCGAGCGCGTCGATCTCCTCGCGGATGGTGCGTGCTCCCAGGTCTGCGCAGATGGCGGTCGAGCCGGCCCCGGCGACCACGAGCACCGTCACCAGAGGCCCGAGCTGCGTGACGGCGCCGATCGCCGCCCCGGCGCCGGAGACGTCGGCGGCGCCGAACTCGGCGAGCAGGATGTTGAGCGTGAAGATGAGGAGCACCGTCAGCGGGATGGAGACCGCCAGCGTCGGCAGGAACGCCACCCGCATCAGGAACCAGCTCTGCAGGATGAACTCGCGCCACTGGAACGGCGGCTTGAACAGTGCTTTACCGACGAGAACGCACATGCGTACGAAGCCGCCGACCGCTTCCAGGCCAGGTCTGACCTGATCGCGTACGTAACCGACAACGCCGGTCGACGCCGTCACCAGTGTGCTCCCGTGGCGCAACGGCGACTGTCGCGGTGCACCGGCAGCCCCTGTCGCACGGCCCCTCCTTGCCCCGACCTGATTGTTGTTATCGCCGTCTCGCTACCAGTCGGTAGTAAGACAGACCACAGGAATGTACCCGATGCGATTCCCGCCGTGCAGGGCATCGGCCGGATTGTGCCTGGAACCGTTAGCAAACCCGATTCCGTTCTCTAATTCGGCTGTGGCGCAGTAGAAACCGTCCCTTCGGAGCTACTTTGCGCGGCGTCAACCGGCTTCGCGGCCCCAAACCGTGCTCGCAGTTCGGTTTTCAGGACTTTGCCGGCAGGGTTGCGCGGCAACGCATCAACGACCTCGACCGCCTTCGGGTGCTTGTACCGGGCGAGCCGTTCGTCGAGGAACGCGTCGAGCTCGCGCAGGTCGAGATGGGTCTGCTCGGCCGCGCTGAGAGCGGCATCCAGCGCGACAACGGCCACGGGGACCTCGCCCCACTTCTCATCCGGGCGGCCGATGACGGCGACCTCCGCGATCGCGGGGTGCGCGGCGAGCGCGTTCTCCACCTCGGCACAGTAGATGTTCTCTCCGCCCGAGATGATCATGTCCTTCTTGCGGTCGACCACCCAGACATAGCCCTCCTCGTCCTGACGGACGAGATCGCCGGAGTGGAACCAGCCGCCGGCGAACGCTTCCGCGGTGGCCTGGGGATTGTTCCAGTAGCCGGCCATGAGAGTCGGTGCACGATAGACGATCTCGCCGACCTGACCGACCGGAACATCGTTCATGTCCTCGTCGACGACACGCGCCGCCACCGTCGGGATCACCTTGCCGACCGATCCGAGTTTGCGGATCGCATCCTCACCCAACAGCATGCAGGTCACCGGCGACATCTCCGTCTGGCCGAACGCGGCCAGGATCTGCGTGCCGGGGAAGGTCTCGGCCATCTGGCGCAGCAGGGTGTCCGACGCCGGCGCGGCGCCCCAGGACAGCACCCGCAGCCGCAGCTGACGGGGCCGTGCCCGCTGGGCGGCGCACACCGCCTGCCACTGTGCGGGCACCAAAAAGATCCCGGTCACCTGCTCGGCTTCGAGGACGTCGAGCAGCTCGTCCGGGTTGAACGCGCCCAACGGGTAGATGACCGTCGGTCTGCCCAGCAGCAGGCCCGGGATCATGTTGCCGATGCCGGCGATGTGGAACATCGGCACGCCGATGAACCCGACGTCGTGGTTGATGTCGGCGCCGTTGGTGAACAGGAACGTCAGCGCCTGCCCGGCGATGTTGGTGTGGGTGAGCACCGCGCCCTTGGGCCGACCCGTGGTGCCGGAGGTGTACATGATCAGCGCCGGGGAGTCGTTGGGGATATCGACGACCGGCGCCGGCGCACCGGACTCGGCGATCAGGTCGTCGTAGCCGATCACGTCGTTCTCGGTGGCGCCGCCGGCGACGATGACGGTGGTCAGCGTCGAGTCGATGTCTCGCACCGCGGTGGCGACGTTGGCCAACACCGCCTCGGTGATGACGACCTTGGCCTGGCAGTCACCGACCAGGAACGCGATCTCCGGCGGGGTCATGCGGAAGTTGACCGGAACCGCGACCGCGCCGAGCTTGTTGACCGCCAGGAAGGCCTCGACGTACTCGGTGCGGTTGAGCATCAGGATCAGCACCCGGTCACCGAAGCTCACCCCGCGGCGACTCAACGCGCCGGCCAGCGCATTCACCCGCTCGTCGAGCTCACGCCAGGTCGTGGTCTTGCCGAGGTGGCGCAGCGCGGTGGCGTCCGGCTGCATCAACGCGTGGCGGGCCAGCTGATTCGTCCAGTTCTGCCTGCGAGCGAGGTACGGCTGCGTGGTGGGGTCGGGGTCCGGCGGCGGGAGGGAACTCAACTGCTGCTTGCTCCAGATCTCGGGGTTGCGCGCGTTTGACATTTGATCAAACATGGTGTTGCCCCGGTCACACTATGGCCTCGGCCGCTCGGGTACAAGCCCTCGTCAACCATGGCCAGATCGCACCGGAGAACACAGTGAACGCACCGACCGCACGGCCCACGAGGCCGCGGCGGAGGGTACGGCGTGAACAACTGTCCGACGAGGTCGCGGCGCGTCTGCGTGCCGACATCATGACCGGCGTGCTGCGGCCGGGCACCTTCATCAGGCTCGATGAGACCGCCGCCGCGCTCGGGGTGAGCATCACCCCGGTACGCGAGGCGCTGCGCACGCTGCGGGGCGAAGGCATGGTTGCGCTCGAACCGCACCGCGGTCACGTGGTGGTGCCGCTGTCACGTTCCGACGTCGAGGACATTTTTTGGCTGCAGGCGACCATCGCGCGGGAGCTGGCGGCCACGGCCGCAGAGCGCATCACCATCGACGAGATCGACGAGTTGGACCGGCTCAACGACGAGTTGGAGCTGGCGGTCGCGCGCCACGACGTCGAGGAGATCGCCGCCGCGGAGTTCGTCTTCCACCGTGCCTTCAACCGGGCGACCGGCCGGATCAAGCTGGCCTGGTTTCTTCTCCACGTCGCGCGCTATCTGCCCGGAAAGATCTACGCGGGCGATCCGCAGTGGGGAGTTTCGGCGGTGGCGACCCACCGCGAGCTCACTGCGGCGCTACGCCGACGCGACGTCGATACCGTCGTCGCGCTGACCGCCGGCGAGTTCACCGACGGGGCCCAGCGGCTGATCGCGCGGCTCGACGAGACGGGGTTGTGGAGCTGAGGCTTCCGCCCCCTGGCGCCGGGCACCCGTCCGTTAATACGGCCCGCTGCCCACCACTTCGTCGAGCTGCTGCCTACCACTTCATCCAGTGCCCGGCTATCAGCGAATAATTCGCTGCCAGCGAGTTTTTCGCTGTGAGGTGGGCACCTTCGCGAATGGTCGGTGGGCGCAAACGCCCGTGACTGCCTGGGGATGATGTGACGCGGTGGACGGAAACTGTCGGTCGCCCGCGGCACATTCGTCGCCATGACCAGGAAACGGCACATCTACGGCGTCGAACTGCGGTACGTGCTGACGTTCTATCTGTCCCAGCACGGCCCGACGACCATCACGGACCTGATCGACGCGATCGACTACTACAACTTCGCGCTACCCGGACCGGCTCCCAAGTGGGTCTCCGATGCCTTGCGCTGGGAGATTGCCCACGGCCGGGTGCGGCGGCTGCGGCGCGGACTCTACGGCCCGGGCCACACGCCGCGCTCGACCGCGGACCGGATTCGCAAACGAGTGATGGATCTGCGGGCGGAAGCCGACATGCTCGCCGGCCGCGACTTCGAGAAGTGGCTGGATGCGCTGCCCGATTGACGAACCGGCCCTACGTGGAGGCCAGCTGTTCGGCGCGGGCCTTGAGGTTGTCGGCCAGGTAGTCCAGCGTGTCCCCGATCGCCTTCTTCACCATCGGCTTCGGAATGGGCAGCTTGGTCTCGACGTCGAGGTCGACGGTCAGCAGCGATGTCGCCCCGAGGGCTACGACCGAGAACTTCTGCTCCTGCTTCTCGAAGTGATCGCCCTGCTGCAGGACGGTGAAGATCTGGTTCTCGCCCGGGTAGTAGACCGCGGTGATGAAGGTGCCCGCCTGTCCCTGCACGACGACGTCGAGACGCAATTGGCTGGGCCGGCCGTCGTTGTACCGGGCCAGCACCCAGCACCCTTTGATCTCTTCGTTCCACTGGGGGTAGGCCTCGAAGTCGGCGACGATCCCCATGATCGCGTCGGCGGAGGCCGCCACCTCGACGGTTTTGCTCACGAGCGGCATCCGACGAGCATATCGACTACGCCTGATGGTCCACGCGCGCCGATTCCAGCAGTTCGCGGATCGGCCCCGGGATCGGTACCGGCCGCCGATTGTCCCGGTCGACATAGACATGGACCCAGTGCCCCACCGCGGCGGTCGGGCCGTCGTGCTGCCAGAGCCCCAACCGGTAGGTGACGCTGCTGGTGCCCAGACGACTGACCGCAAGGCCGACCGTGAGCGGTTCGGGGAACCGCAGCTCCGCCAGATATCGGCACCCCGATTCGGCGACCACACCCAACCACGGCACGGTCAGTGGGTCGATCCCGACGCTGGTGTTGATCCAGCCGTTGATCGCCGAGTCGAACAACGCGTAGTACACCGCGTTGTTGAGATGCCCGAACATGTCGTTGTCGGCCCACCTGGTGGTCACCGGCCAGTGCACCGGAAAGTCGGCACCGGTGTGCGCCTGTTCGGCCATGCCACCAGTCTTGCAGGGCCGCTACTTGCAGGGTGCGCTCGCAAACGCATCCCTATTCCTGGACGAGATCGGTTCGTGTCGCACGTCCCATGGCCAGGGGGTGGACGATCGCCGGCATGGCGCGCCAGACGGCGTGTTGGGCCGACACCGTGAAGCCGCAGGCGCGTAGGTGCCCGACGGTGTCGCGGTTGCAACGGCAGCCACCGGCGAAGTGACGCCACGGTTCGGCGAGTCTGTCCTGGCACGCGGCCAGAAATCGCGAGCTTGCGCGCACGTGCTCGATGAACAGCAGCTGCCCGTCGGGCCGGAGCACGCGTGCAATCTCGCGCAACACACGCTCAGGCTCATCGACCGTGCACAGGGCGAGCGTGGAGACGACGGTGTCCACCGACGCGTCGGCGAATGGTAGGTGCTCTGCTTTGGCGTCGACAACCCTTGTGGCAGAACCGCGCCGGCGTATACGACGCGAGAGCTTCCTGCGCATTCCCGGCTCGGGTTCGGTGAGCACCAGCTCGGTGACCGCCGCCGGATAGTGCGCAACGTTCAGTCCGGTTCCGGCGCCGATCTCGACGACGCGGCCGTAGGCATCGGCCAGCAGCGCGGCGCGCCTGCGACGCATGCCTGCGGTCTCACCCAGCCACAGCAAGGGGTCGTACGCCAGAGCGAAGATCCGCAGCCACGCGGCGGATTGCGGCTTTCCGCGGAGTTCGCTACTCGACTTGATATCGGCGACTTCGGTCATGGCGCAAACGTAGGAGTGGGGACGTCACGCACGCATCGCCCGATGCGGCCATCTTCTGCAGATGGCCCCTTTCGGCTACCTCACAGCAGTCCCAGTCGCGCGGCTTCCGCGACGGCGGCAGTGCGTGAGGTGCGGCCCAGCTTGCGACGGATGTTTGCGACGTGGCGGTGCACGGTGTGCGGGCTCAGGACGAGGTCTTCGGCGATCTCGCGGTCACTGAGACCACGCGCGATGCAAGCCAGAATCTCTCGCTCGCGAGACGACAACACCTGCTCCTGGCTACTCGCGTGACGCGCTGGCGGATGCGGTGTCGTGCCCAGTGTTTCGCGGCACGCGCGAACGACGGATTCGGCATCCCCGTGCCACGGGAAGTGCGCGCTTCCTTTGAGCGGGATGAATGTGGCACCCGGAATCGCGGCGGCCACCTCGCGCCCGAGTCGGTAGGGCACGGCACGGTCGTCTCGGCGATGCACCACCAGCGTTGGCGCGCGGACACGCGCGAGATGGGCTCTAACATCGAGGCGATAGACGAGGGCCAACACGGCAGCGGCGGTTTCGGCCGTCGCCGCCTCGCGCTGTAGCCGGACGAAACGCTCGTGCTCGTCAGCGTCGGCCCTGCCGAGGAAGATGTCACCCAGAAGACGCGATCCCAGGCCCCAATGTGCCTGTATCGCAGCCAATATCGCCTCACCGACGCCCGGCGCCGCGAGTTGCGTTCCATCCGAATACGACCCGTACAACACCAACCGCTCGACGCACTCGGGGAACGTCGCGGCAAACGCGATTGCCGTGCAACTCCCCGATGAGCCCCCGATGAGCGAAACGTGCTCGAGCCCCAGCTCGTCGCTGAGTGAGCGCAGCGTCGCGACCTCGTTGTCGAGATTCAGATCGGCATCGTGCAACGTGCGGTCGGACATGCCGACTCCGAGCCGGTCGTAGCGGATCAACGTGTACCCGTCGGCGATTCCCTCCCAGAAGCGACGAAAGTCGCTGTTCTGCCAGTCGAGTTCGAGATGGCTGACCCACCACGCCGGAGCGATCAGCGGTGGGCCACTGCCGCGCACTTCGTAGGCGATGCGGCGTTCGCCCACGGGCAGAAACCGGATCTCGGACCGTGCCAGCACTCGAGCAGCGTAATCCGAATCGGCTCGGGGATCGTCGGCTCGCGGCAGACTGCATCCATGAGGATCCGCGGTGCCGTTCTGGAAGAGATCGGCCGTCCGCGGCCGTACGCCGCGTCCAAACCCTTGACGGTCGGCGAACTCGACCTAGCCGCGCCCGGACCGGGCGAACTGCTGGTGCGGGTGGAGGCCGCGGGTCTGTGCCACTCCGACCTGTCGGTCGTCGACGGCAACCGCGTGCGGCCCGTGCCCATGCTCCTCGGCCACGAGGCGGCCGGCGTCGTCGAAGAGATCGGCGCGGGCGGATCCGACGTCGCAACCGGGACACGGGTGGTGATGACCTTCCTGCCCCGGTGCGGTGAATGTCGGGCCTGCGCGACGGACGGTCTGACCCCCTGCGAGCCGGGCTCGGCAGCGAACGGGGCAGGCACGCTGATGACCGGCCAGCGCCGGTTGTCGCGGGACGGCGAACCGGTCCACCACCACCTCGGCGTCTCCGGTTTCGCGACTCACGCGGTCGTCGACCGGCGTTCGGTGGTGCCGGTGCCCGACGACGTTCCCGCGGTGGTGGCGTCGCTGTTGGGCTGTGCGGTGCTCACCGGCGGCGGAGCGGTGATCAACGCCGGCCGGCCACGCCCGGGCGACACCGTGGCCATCGTCGGGCTCGGCGGTGTCGGGATGGCCGCTGCGCTGACCGCACTGGCCGCCGAGGACGTCCGCGTGGTGGGCATCGACCAGCTACCCGACAAACTCGAGCGGGCCCGCGGCCTCGGGGTGCACGACGCCTACACCCCGCAAGAGGCCCGGGAAAGCGGGTTCAAAGCCGCCGTCGTGATCGAGGCCGTCGGTCATCCGAGCGCCCTGGAGACCGCGGTGGAGCTCACCGCGCCGGGCGGGCGCACGGTGACGGTCGGCCTGCCTCGGCCGGATGCACGGGTGTCGTTGTCGCCGTTGGGTTTCGTCGCCGAGGGACGCTCGCTGATCGGCAGCTACCTCGGTTCAGCGGTGCCCGCCCGAGAGATCCCCCACTTCGTCGAGCTGTGGCGCGCGCGACGGTTGCCGGTGGAGTCTTTGGTGTCGTCGACGATCGCACTCGACGAAATCAATTCCGGCATGGACGAACTGGCCGACGGCCGAGCCGTGCGTCAGGTCATCCGCTTCGATTGAACGTCAGAACCACCTGTCGCGCATGTCCATCGTGGTGCGGTCGAGGCTGGCGAGCAGGTCGAGTTGTGGTGCGGTCTTGGGCAGTTCGTACCGGAAGAAGTAGCGGCCGGCTTGGCGCTTGCCCTCATAGAAGTCCCCGCTGCGTCCGTGCGCGGCGATCTCCTGCTGCAGCCAGATCCAGGCGACGACGATGTGGCCGAACGCCTCGAGGTAGATCACGCTGTTGGCCATCGCGGCCTCGACGTCCCCGGAGCCGAACATCTCGGCGGTGACCGCGGTGAGGCGCTGCCATGCCGCGTCCAGCAGTCCTGCGTGTTCGGCGATCCGGCCGCCCAGCGGGCCGGCCTCGGCGACGGTGCGCCCGATCGCCGCACCCAAAGCCGCCAACCCCGCACCACCGCGCGCGGGGACCTTGCGGCCCAACAGGTCCAGGCTCTGGATGCCGTGCGTCCCCTCGTGGATCGGATTGAGCCGGTTGTCGCGGTAATGCTGCTCGACGTCGTATTCGCGGGTGTAGCCGTACCCGCCGTGCACCTGGATCGCCAGGCTGTTGGCCTCCAGACACCATTGCGACGGCCAGCTCTTGCCGACCGGTGTCAGCATCTCGAGAAGCAGGGTGACGCTGTCCCGCTCCTCATCGGAGGCCGAGCTGTGCTGGAGGTCGACGAGCTTGGCGCAGTACAACAGCAGCGCAAGCCCACCTTCGGCATAGGCCTTCTGCGCCAACAACATCCGCTTGACATCGGCGTGTTCGATGATCGGCACCTGAGGCGTCGACGGGTCCTTGCCGCTGATCGGGCGCCCCTGTGGGCGCTCCCGGGCGTACTGCACCGACTTCAGATAGCCGGTGTAACCGAGCGCCACCGCACCCATCCCCACGCCGAGGCGCGCCTCGTTCATCATCGTGAACATGTAGGCGATGCCGCGGTGCGGTTCACCGACCAGGTATCCGACCGCGCCCGGCTTCCCGCCGGGTGTGTACGCGCCCTCGCCGAGGTTCAGCACCGTGTTCGTGATGCCGCGTTGGCCCATCTTGTGGTTCAGCCCGGCCAGTACGACGTCGTTGCGCTCACCGACCGCACCGTCGCCGGTGGGCAGGTACTTGGGCACGATGAACAACGAGATGCCCTTGGTTCCCGGTGGTCCGCCGGGAATCTTGGCGAGCACCAGGTTGACGATGTTGTCGGTCAGTTCGTGTTCGGCGCCCGAAATCCACATCTTGGACCCGAACAGCCGGAAGGTGCCGTCCTCCTGCGGTTCGGCGCGGGTGACGATGTCGGCCAGCGACGAACCCGCCTGAGTCTCCGACAACGCCATGGTGCCCGAGAAGCGGCCTGCGAGCATCGGTTTGACGAACCGCTCGACCTGCTCGCCGGTCCCGAACCGGGCCAGCAGGTTGGCGTTGGCCATCGTCAGCATGAGATAACCAGTCGTACTGAGGTTGGCCGCCGAGAACCAGGCGAAGGCGGCCTGCGCCACGGTCGCGGCTAGCTGCGCGCCGCCGAGCCGGTGCTCCATCGACATCGCGATCAGGTCGGCCTCGGCGAACGCGTCCCAGGCCTCCTTGACCTCGGGGATGACGGTGACCTTCTCACCATCGAAGGTGGGTTCGTTGGCGTCGCTCTTCTTGTTGTGCGGAGCGAAGTACCGCGTCGCCAATTGCTCACACAGCTCCAGCACCGCGTCGAAGGTCTCGCGGGAGTGCTCGGCGAACCGCTCGCGCTCGGTCAGCTCCTCGACCCGCAACCACTCGTAGAGCAGGAAATCGAGGTCGCGACGCGACAGCAGTAGCGATTTCACGGTGCGGTGGCGGTGTCGGGTTCACCGGGCAGCGCATCGACCTCGATACCCAATGGCGACTCCGCCCGCACCGACTCGTCGCGGATCAGGCCGCGCAACAGCGCCGTGCTGAACTCGACCGCGATCTCCTGTGCGGTGCGCCTGCCGTGCGGCCGCAGCCAGCGGTAGGCACCCAACGTCATGCCGATGTAGCCGAGGGCGAGCACGTGCGAATCGCAGTCGTAGAACTCGCCGCTGGCGATGCCGCGGTCGATGACGTCGCGCACGTGTTCGTAGACCTGCGCCTCCTTCTCCCGGATATAGGCCACCTGGTCCTCGGTGAACCACTCACCGATGTAGGGGCCCTCCTGGAAGTAGACGGCCGCGCGTTCGATGTCGCTGGCGATGCCGACCAGCAGCCGGCGGGTGAAGTGATAGATCGTCTCGCGGGCCGACGCCGAGGGGTCGTCGTGCAGCGCATCGACGGTGAAGTCGGCCGCGCCCTTGTAGATGTCGTAGAGGATCAGCGACTTGCTGGCGTAGTAGTGGTAAACCGTCGCCTTGTTCAGGCCGACCGCATCGGCGACATCGTCCATCCGGGTGCCGTGGTAGCCGCGCGCGGCGAAGAGCTTGGTCGCGACGGCCAGCAATTCGTCGCGACGGGTCCTCCCGTTCGTGGTGGCGGCGTCCGAAGAGGGCATGGCGACTCACTATATGCAGGCCGGAACCTCGTCCGGGTGTCAATCAACTGGTTGGCAGTGTAGGTGTTGGGGGTGTCGCCGGCCGCAAGGCGGGTCTAGACTTCCCTCATAACCGGCCCGTACTCGAGAGGTGACCCCATGGATCCGAATCCGGACTATGACGCGAGCGACGAGCTGGAGTACGGAGCGAACTGGTTCGCCTGGATTCTTCGCGGCGTCTACCCCCCACCGGCCTACCCTCCGGTTTAAGCCGTCAACTGCCAGCGGTGCACACCCGCACCCTGGGCGTAGGACAGATGTCCGCCGAGCGCGCCGCCCACTGAGACCGCGGTCAACCCCAGCACGCTGAACGCGCGCGCCGCACCCACCTTGCCTCGCTTGTACTTCCGATAGGCCACCCAGAACGACACCGCCGCGACCGTGTTGCCCGCCGCGTGCAGGAGTCCGACCCGTCGCTGCCGCTTGCCCAGCGTCGGGAACTCCGCGAGCCCGGCCAGCACAGCGGGCGGCGTGGCGGCCAACCCGATCGCGATGAGCTGCCGCGCGGCGTCGCGGTCCTTGAACACCAGATCCAGCACCATCGACGACATCCACGCGCCGATGGGCAGGGTGATCATCAGCGGATGTGTGGGGTGGCCCAGCCACGAACCGCGCAGTCCCTGTGCCAACGCGCCGTCGCCGAGCACCCGGTCGACGGCATCGGCCGTCCGGTCCGCGACCGCGTCGAGAGAGTCGGCCGATTCGGGGATCTGAAGAAGGGCGTGCATGTCCATGCCGTCCGGATTACCCGCGCGTCGCCGGCTGAACCGATCGGCGTCAAGCGGCGCGCGACAGCGTACGCAGCGCCGTACGGATCGCGAGGTAGATCACCGAGGAGGTGACCACGAAGATCGGCCAACCCATCGCGACGCGCGCCACCGCGAGCAGTCCCTCCCGGTCGTTGTCGTAGAGGTAGAACTGCACCGCGAAGCGCGACCACGAGGCGGCGGCCATCACCGCGGTGGCGATGTCGAAGGCCAGGCGCACGCGCCGCACCCGCCGCCAGGCGCCGTCACGTCCGGTGATCCACGCCCACACCACTCCCACCAGCGGACGCCGCACCACCAGCGACGTCGTGAACGCGATCGCCAGGCCCAGGTACATCCAGATGCCCGGAAGATAGAAGTCCTTGGCGCGGCCGGTCATCAATGCCAGGGCGGCGCAGACTGCCACCCCGGCGAAGCCGAACAGGGCGGGCCGTATCGAACCTCGTTGCAGCAGTTGCCAAGCCGCTATGAGCGCCGCGGCGCCCACGGCGGCCCCGGTGGCCACCGGCAGGCCGAGCGTCGGCGACGACACGGCGAACACCGCGACCGGCAACGCGGAGTAGATCAGCCCGCGGACGCCACCCGCACGGGCCAGCAAGACCTCGACCGGCGAACGTCCCTGCGTCACCCGCCCGAGCTTACGGCCGGCCGGTCGACTAGAGCGCCTTGAGTTCCTCGATCACCGAGGTGACCGACTTCTTGGCGTCCCCGAACAGCATCGAGGTCTGGTCGAGGAAGAACAGCGGGTTCTCGATGCCCGCGTAGCCCGCGTTCATCGACCGCTTGAGCACGATCACCGACCGGGACTCGTCGACGTTGAGGATCGGCATGCCGTGAATCGGGCTCGAGGGGTCGTTGCGCGCGGCCGGATTGGTGACGTCGTTGGCGCCGATGACCAAAGTGACGTCGGTGCGGCCGAATTCACCGTTGATGTCGTCCATCTCCTTCATCGAGTCGTACTCGACGTCGGCCTCGGCCAGCAGCACGTTCATGTGCCCCGGCATGCGGCCGGCGACGGGATGGATGGCGTACTTCACCTCGACGCCTTTGCTCTCCAGCAGGTCGGCCATCTCCTTGACGGTGTGCTGGGCCTGCGCGACAGCCAGCCCATAACCGGGGACGACGATCACCTGGTTGGCATACGCCATCTGAATCGCCGCGTCCGCGGCCGAGGTCGCCTTCACGGTGCCCTGGTCGCCCCCCGGACCCGCCACCGCGTCGGCGCCGCCGCCGAAGGAACCGAACACGATCGCCGGGATCGACCGGTTCATCGCCACGGCCATCAGGTTGGTCAGGATCGAACCGGATGCGCCGACGATCATGCCCGCGACGATCATCGCGGTGTTGTCCAACGCCAGACCCGCTGCGGCAGCCGACAATCCGGTCAGCGCGTTGAGCAAGGAGATGACGACCGGCATGTCCGCGCCGCCGATCGGGAACACCACGAACAGGCCCATCAGGCCGGCGAACACGAGGACAAGCGCGATCGTCCAGCCCGGGCTGCCGGTTCCCGCGTTGAGCCCGATGTAGATGGCTGCGGCGGTCGCACCGAGCAGCAGCAGCACATTGGCGGCCTGAAACAGCTTCGCCGAGGCGACAAGTCGCTTCTCGACGTTCTTCGGGATCGACTCCTGCAGTTTGAGGAAGGCCACCAGCGAACCCCAGAACGACACCGAGCCGATGATCGCGGCGAGCAGCGACCCGCCCACCAGCGCCACCGTCGGATGCTGGTCGGGCGTGAAATGCGCGAAGCCGTCGGTCTCGATGAACTCCGCCCACGCGATCAACGCAACGGTGCCGCCGCCGACGCCGTTGAACAGCGCCACCAACTGCGGCATCGCCGTCATCTTGGTCTTCTTGGCCGGCGGCACACCGAGAATCACGCCGAGCGCCAATCCGGCCACGATCAGCACCCAGTTGATCGGCGCGGTGTCGCGCACCTTGATCAGCGTGGCGATCACGGCGATGGCCATACCGGTGGCGGCGATCCAGTTGCCCCGCACCGCGGTCTTGGGCCCGGTCAGCCCGGACAGGCCGAGAATGAACAGTGAGAACGCGACGATATAGAGGACTGTGACGAGATAGTTCACTTGTCAGCCGCCGCTTCCGTCGTCTCGACTGCCTTGGGATCGGGCCTTCGCCCCTTGAACATCCCCAGCATCCGGTCGGTGACCAGGAAGCCGCCGATCACGTTGAGCGTGCCGAAGATCAACGCCACGAACGCGATGGTGCGCACACCCCAGGGCGCGTCGGCGGGCAGATCGCCCAGCACGATCAGCGCACCGAGCACCACGATGCCGTGGATGGCGTTGGTGCCCGACATCAACGGTGTGTGCAAGGTGTTGGGCACCTTGGAGATCACGGCGAACCCGACGAACCCGGCGAGCACCAAGATCGCGAGGTTGGCCAGCAGATTGTCGTACATCAGTTCTCTCCCCGGGTGACGCAGGAGGCCGCCACCACCTCGTCGTCGAAATCGGGCATCAGCTTGCCGTCGCTGATCAGCAGGTCCAGCAGCGAGGTGAGGTTCTTGGAATACAGCTCGCTGGCGTGTTCGGGCATGGTGGCGGGAAGGTTCAGCGGTGAGGCGATCGTGACGCCGTGGCGGACCACGGTCTGCCCCGGCTCGGTGAGCTCGCAGTTGCCGCCCGTCTCGCCGGCGAGGTCGACGACCACGCTGCCCGGCTTCATCCCCTCGACCGCGGCCGCGGTCACCAACCGGGGCGCCGGCCGACCGGGCACCAGCGCGGTGGTGATCACGACGTCGAAGCCGGTGATCGCCTGCTCGAGTTCCTTCTGCTGTTGCGCGCGTTCCTCTTCGGACAGCTCGCGGGCGTAGCCGCCCTCACCGGCGGCCTCGATACCCAGCTCGAGCCACTGCGCGCCGACCGAGCGGACCTGATCGGCCACCTCGGGGCGCACGTCGTAGCCGGTGGTGCGCGCGCCGAGCCGCTTGGCGGTGGCCAGCGCCTGCAGACCGGCCACACCGACGCCCAGCACGAGTACGGACGCCGGCTTCACGGTGCCGGCGGCGGTGGTGAGCATCGGGAAGAACCGCGTCGACTCCGAGGCCGCCAGCAGCACGGCCTTGTAGCCCGCGACGTTGGCTTGTGACGACAGCGCGTCCATCACCTGGGCGCGCGAGATGCGCGGGATCGCCTCGACGGCGAAGGCCTGCACACCCGCCGACTTCAGGGCGGTGATCTGGTTGTCGTCATTGCGCGGGGCGAGGAAGCCGATCAACGTCTGGCCGCTCGTGAGCCGGGCGACCTCCGCGGCGGTCGGCGGCGCGACCTTGACCACGACGTCGGCGGCCCAGGCGTCACCGATCGTCGCGCCCGCGCCGGTGTAGAGGTCGTCGGGCAGGAGCGCCCGCTCGCCCGCGCCGGATTCCACGACGACGGCGACACCACTTTTCACCAGCGACGCGACGGCCTTGGGCACCAGCGCGACGCGGCGCTCGTCGGCTCCTGATTCGCGCACCACCCCGACCGTCGGGCCCGTCCCCTCGGCGACATCAGCATGCGTCTGCTCTGTCATGACGGAACACCTTAACCGCTACCGCTGGTCACATCTAAATCGGTACGGCCCGTCGCGGATTTCCACCGGCACGGCGCACCGGAAACGGCGCCCGCGCGAACTAGCATCCCGAAGGTGCCGGAAGACTCGAAGGTGCCCGAAGCCTCGACGGTGCCCGAAGCCTCGACCGGGCCAGCAGACCGAGCGCCGAGGTCCCCCAGTCGCAGACGCACACGGATCAACGACATCGCCACCGTGCTGATCATCCTGGTCGTCTACATCGCGTCGCTCGTCGGCTATCACTATCTCTCCGGCGAGCCCGTATCCCTGGGGCCTCCCGATCTCGGCACCAGTGACGACAACATCGTCCAGGTCACCCTGTCGGAACTGCACACGGTGGCCAACGAGGTCGACGTCAAGGTCGTCGTCTTCCCGTCCGACGACCACATGAACAACGACCTCAACGTGGTCAACACCGATATCGCGGTGCGGCTGTTCATCAACGAGGTCAACATCGACATCCAAGACCTTCAGACGCCGAAGGGTCAGTTGCCCGCCGAGATCAGTGCCACGCTGTCGGCCAAGGGCGACCCGGACAAGTGGCCGTTCGACTCGTACACCGTCGGGGCTCTGGGAGCCGACGTGCTCATCGGAAGCGGTGACGACCGCACGTTCGAGCCCGCACGGGTCGTGGTGACCGGCGGGCTCGACGGGTGGGACATCTCCAGCACGCGAAGCGGGCCGGCCACCCAGTCGGCGGCCGACGGCGACTACGAGACGGTGACGTTGAAGCGGGCGAAGGGACCGCTCGCCTTCGATGTCGGCCTGTGCCTGGTCTTGATCACCCTGCCCGCGCTGGCCCTCTTCGTGTCGATCGAGATGCTGCGGGGACGGCGTAACTTCCTGCCGCCGTTCGGCACCTGGTACGCCGCGTCGCTGTTCGCGATCATCCCGATCCGCAACTTCATGCCCGGTGCTCCTCCGCCGGGCGCGTGGATCGATCAGGTCCTGGTGTTGTGGGTGCTGCTGGCGCTGACCGGCGCGATGGTGCTTTACTTCGCCGCCTGGTGGAGACGCAGCGATTGACGTCGCGTCTGCCACGTGACGGGGTCCGCCTATCGTTGTGTCGATTCCGCACAACCAGGAGGCCATCGGATGGCTGTCGACCGGCTGCTGCCCACCCCGGACGCCGAAGATCTCATCGCGCTGACCCGCGACATCGCCGACAAGGTGCTCGACCCGATCGTCGATGATCACGAGAAGGCCGAGCGCTATCCCGAAGGCGTGATGGCACAGCTGGGTGCGGCCGGGCTGCTGAGCCTGCCCCAGCCCGAGGAGTGGGGTGGTGGGGGCCAGCCCTACGAGGTCTACCTCCAGGTGCTCGAGGAGTTGGCGGCGCGGTGGGCGGCCGTCGCGGTGGCGGTCAGCGTGCACAGCCTGTCGTCGCATCCCCTGTTGATGTTCGGCTCCGACGAGCAGCGGCGTCGCTGGCTGCCCGGCATGCTGTCGGGTGAGCAGATCGGCGCCTACAGCCTGTCGGAGCCGCAGGCCGGTTCGGACGCGGCGGCACTGCGCTGCGCGGCCACCAAAACGGCTGACGGGTACGTCCTCAACGGCTCCAAGTCGTGGATCACCCACGGCGGGCGTGCCGACTTCTACACGTTGTTCGCGCGGACCGGCGAAGGGTCACGGGGCATTTCGTGCTTCCTGGTCCCCGGTGACCTGCCCGGGCTGAGCTTCGGCCAGCCCGAGGAGAAGATGGGCCTGCACGCGATCCCGACCACGTCGGCGTTCTACTCCGACGCCCCCATCGATTCCGAACGGCTGATCGGGGCCGAGGGCCAAGGCCTGCAGATCGCGTTCTCCGCACTGGATTCCGGGCGGTTGGGCATCGCCGCGGTCGCCACCGGGCTGGCCCAGGCCGCGCTCGACGAGGCCGTCGCCTACGCCAACGAGCGAACGACGTTCGGGCGCAAGATCATCGACCATCAGGGCCTCGGGTTCCTGTTGGCCGACATGGCCGCCGCGGTCGCCAGCGCGCGGGCGACCTACGTCGATGCGGCGCGGCGGCGCGATCAGGGGCGGCCGTACTCGCAGCAGGCCAGCGTTGCCAAGCTGATCGCCACCGACGCCGCGATGAAGGTGACCACCGACGCGGTGCAGGTCTTCGGCGGTGCCGGCTACACCCGCGACTACCGCGTCGAGCGCTACATGCGCGAAGCCAAGATCACCCAGATCTTCGAGGGCACCAACCAGATTCAGCGCCTGGTCATCGCCCGCGGGCTCACCGCTTAGTCGGCGGGTGGTTCGGGCGGTGAGGTGACCGTGACCTGCGTGCCGTAACCCTCCGCCGAATTCACCTGAAGCGACCCGCCCATCGCGTCGAACCGGGCCAGCAGTGAGCCCAGGCCGATATGACCGTCGGCGACGTACTGCTCGACGATCGCCGGGTCGAAGCCCTTGCCGTCGTCGGAGACCGTCAGCACGACCCGGTCCCCTCGGCGCGCCAAACCGACCCGCACGGTTGTCGCGTCGGCGTGCTTGTGGATGTTGGCGAGCAGTTCCCGGGCCGCCCGGTAGAGCAACTGCTGCGATTCGGGTTTACCGACGTCGTCGAGATCCGCCTCGATTTCATAGTGACCGCGGGATTCGAACTGCCGCAACAGCTCTCGTATCGCCGGGGTGAGGCCCAGTTGGGCCAGCACCTGAGGGTGCAGCTGGGTCACCGTCGAGCGCAGCGCCGCCGCGGTCTGTTGTAACGCGTCGCGGACCGCCTCCAGCGCGGGATCGTCGTTGTTCTCCTGCAGTTCGTCGAGGTCGAGACGCGCCGCGAGCAGCGTCTGCAGCGGACCGTCGTGCAGATTCTCGGCGACCTCCCGGTTGTGGCGCTCGTCGGCCTGCATCGCCTCGGAAACCAGTTGCCGCCGTACCGCCTGCAGCTTCGCCACCCGGGCCTGGCGACGGACCAGCACCACGCACAGTGCGGTCATCGCCAGCGACCCCCACAGCAGGAAGCCGAAATGAGTGTAGACGACGTTCGGCAACCCGACCGTGTCGTCGCGTTTCGAGTACACCACCCACGCACCGAGATAGGCCGTCGCCGTGCCGATTCCGAGCAGCGCGGTCAGCAGCGGCCGGTCCTGGAACGCCACCGCGATGGGCAGGAGGAAGAAGACCGGGAGCAGGGCGGCGGTGGCGCCACCCGACACCAGACACAGCACCAGGATCATCAGGACGTCGACGCCGGTGGAGGCCCAGCCGCCCCACCAGGGCACCGGGCCGCGCAGGACCGCGACAAGCCAGACCACCGCCGCGACCGCCCATATCCCGAGCACCGCCGCGTACAGCCCCGGCAGCCAGTGGTCGACCTCCCAGATCGCCACCAGCACACCGATCAGCGCGAGCAGCGGCAGCCTCAGCACCGCCGAAACGCGCACGGGTTCCTCGGCGAAGAAGCTCGCGATCCGGTCCATCACGACGGCGTCAGTCCAGCAGCTTGCGGCGCATCGCCTCGGCGACGGCGGCGCCGCGGTCGTTGACCCCGAGCTTCTCGTAGAGCCGCTGCACGTGGGTCTTCACCGTCGACGGCGCGAGGAACAACTGCTTGGCCATCGCCGGGATGCTGGTCCCGGACGCGATCAGCCTGAGCACCTCGCGTTCCCTCGGGCTCAGGGTCGGCCCGCTGGGTTCGGAGCGCTTGCGAATCTCACCGGCCAGGCCGGCGGCCAGGCTGGGTGCGACGACATCTCGGCCCTTGGCGCAGTCGAGCACCGCATTGACGAGTTCCGATCGAGTGGACTCCTTGGGCAGGAATCCCGCCGCGCCGCTCTGCAGCGCCTGGTAGACGATCGCGGACTCGTCGTGCGCCGAGATCAGCAACACCCGGGTGGGCAGTTCGTCCCGGATGACCGCGGCCGCCACCTCCGACCCGTCCATGCCCGGCATGCGATAGTCCAGCAGCGCCACCTGCGGGGTATGCGAGCGGATCGCTTCGAGCGCGGCGACGCCGTCGTCTGCTTCGGCCACCACCTCAATCTGCCCGCTGGAGACCAGCGCGCGGACCACCCCGTCGCGAAACATCGGATGGTCGTCGCCCACCACCACCCGGACCTTCTCACCGGCCGTGCCGCTCACCACGGGTGTCAGCTTGGCACAGCGGGCCGACCGCCTCCTCCATTTGGAGGACATGAGATTCAACCCGTCCGAGGGCCGGTCGCCCCACATACAGCGAGCTGGTGTTGCAGCACTCTTGAGTCATCGCCGGAACATCCCGGTGGTCAAGAACACAGAAGACCAGGAATCAAAGGAGATTCGAAATGACCACCAACACCAATCGCCGCCTCGCCGGTTTCGTCGCGCTGCCGGTCCTCGCAGCCGGGATCCTCGGCGGGGCACTCGGTTTCGCCGGAGCCGCCAGCGCAGGGACCTACACCCCCGACAACACCCCGCGACCGGGCATCGTCGCGACGCCCAACGTCCACGCTCCGTCGGTTCAGTCGGGGACCCACGGCCACCGCATCGACCACATCCACGTCGAGGAGCCGGGCTACTACCGCTGAGTCCAGACACAAGAGCGGGGGCACCGATTCGGTGCCCCCGCTTCATGTATGCGATCAGACCGAGGTCAGCACCTCGGCGGTCTGCAACGCCTGGCCGACGCCGGAGACGATCGAGGCCAACCGGATCGCCTCGAAGATCACCGTGCGCGACACGTCGGCATCGCGCAGGGTCTTCTCGTGCGCGGCGACACAGTGGCCGCATCCGTTGATCGCCGACACCGCCAGCGACCACAGCTCGAAATCCTCCTTGGCGACACCGGGATTGCCGATGATGTTCATCCGCAACCCGGCACGCAGGTCGTCATAGGCGCCGTCGAGCTGGCCCTTCGTGCGGTAGAAGACGTTGTTCATCCCCATGATCGCGGCCGCGCCGAGAGCGGCGTTGTAGGCCTCCTGGCTGAGGATGTCCAGGGCGTCCTCGGCGATCTCGCGCAGGAGTCGCTCGTTCTTGGTCGCCGCGGCGGTCGCCACCAGGGCGCCCCACAGCTGCTCCTCGGACAGCTCGGTGCTCTTGACGATGCTGCCGAAGTTCAGCTTCAGATCCTTGGCGTACTCCGGCAGCGCTTCCTTGATGTTGTCGATGCTCATGGTCACACCGCCTCTGCCAGCAGCTCGGCCGGCTTGATCGTGGGATCGCCCTTCTTCCAGTTGCAGGCGCACAGCTCGTCGGACTGCAGCGCGTCGAGCACCCGCAGCACCTCGTCGACGTTGCGGCCCACGGACCCGGCGGTCACCGACACGAACTGGATCTCGTTGTTCGGGTCGATGATGAACGTCGCCCGGTCGGCCACGCCGTCGGCGTTGAGCACACCGGTCGCCAGCGAGAGCTCACGCTTGAGGTCCGAAGCCATCGGGAACGGCAGCTTCTTGAGGTCCTCGTGCTGGGCGCGCCACTGGAAGTGGACGAACTCGTTGTCGACCGACACGCCGATGACCTTCGCGTCGCGGTCCTCGAAGTCGTCGTTGAGCTTGCCGAACGTGGCGATCTCCGTCGGGCACACGAAGGTGAAGTCCTTCGGCCAGAAGAAGACGATCCGCCACTTGCCCTCGTGGTCCTCGCTGGTCACGCGGGTGAAATAGTCGTCGGGCTGCTTGGCATCGACCTCAGAGAGGTCACCGCCGACCACCGCCGCCATGTCGTACCGGGGGAACTGGTCACCGATTGTCAACAATGCCATCGCGAGCACCATCCTTATCGCTTAGTTTGGATTCAGTCCAGATTACCTACTCGATACTCGACCTTTCTCGATGCGAAGGCAAGCTAAACGAACGTGATTGTGGCCACACCGCCACCCTGAAATAGGTTCGCTGTCAGCGTATTTCGGGGCCCGGTGGGACGCAGTCATCGAAGAGCGCGCGCACCGTCGCGACTACGACGTTGCTACGGTCGATGGATGTCGAACATCTCCGAGAACGACCGCATCGAGGACGTCACGCCCGGCGACATCGTCCTCGTCGACCGGGGCGCCGAATCCGTCCCCTGCAAGGTGGTGCACAAGGACGTCAACGACGGCACTGCCGTCATCACCTACGAGCTCGACGACGGTACGACGTTTCAGCTCGAGTACGCCGCGGGCGCCCGGGTGACCCGCAGCCTGGAGGCCAAGTGGGAGTCCGGGCAAAGCCCGACGCAGCACAAACCCGTCTGAGGAGGTGACATATCGTGGCGGGCATGGACTTCGCGATGTCGGCCAAGGCCTCCGACTACCACCAGCGCCTGGGCGATTTCATGACGGAATTCGTCTTCCCCGCCGAAGCCGAGTACCACCGCTACCGCGAAGAGGCGGGTCCGAAGGACCACACCGTCCCGCCGATCGTCGAGGAGCTCAAGAAGCTCGCCAAGGAACGCGGGCTGTGGAACCTGTTTTTGCCCGCCGAGTCCGGTCTGACCAACCTCGAGTACGCGCAACTGGCCGAGCTGACCGGCTGGAGCATGGAGATCGCGCCCGAGGTCACCAACTGCGCGGCCCCCGACACCGGCAACATGGAGACGCTGCACCTGTTCGCCAATGAGCAGCAGCGCAAGCAGTGGCTCGAACCGCTGCTGGCCGGCGAGATCCGCAGCGCGTTCGCGATGACCGAACCCGCGGTCGCCTCCAGCGATGCCCGCAACATCGAGACGACGATGCTGCGCGACGGGGACGACTACGTCATCAACGGTCGCAAGTGGTGGATCACCGGCGCGGCCGATCCGCGCTGCAAGATCATGATCGTGATGGGCCGGACCAACCCGGATGCGGCCAGCCACCAGCAGCAGTCGATGATCCTGGTGCCCACCGACACCCCGGGCGTCGACATCCAGCGTTCGCTGCCGGTGTTCGGCTGGCAGGATCAGCACGGGCATTGCGAGATCGTCTTCGACAACGCGCGGGTGCCCGCCGAGAACCTGCTCCACGAAGAGGGCAGCGGGTTCGCGATCGCCCAGGCCCGCCTGGGCCCCGGCCGGATCCACCACTGCATGCGCGCGATCGGCGCCGCCGAGCGGGCGCTGGCGCTGATGATCGACCGGGTGCAGACGCGGGTGGCGTTCGGCAAGCCGCTGTCCGAGCAGGGCGTGGTGCGCGAGTCGATCGCCAAGTCGCGCAACCAGATCGACCAGGCCCGCCTGTTGTGCCACAAGGCGGCGTGGACCATCGACCAGCAGGGCAACAAGAGCAAGGACGCGCAGGTCCTGGTCGCGCAGATCAAGGCGGTCGCCCCGCAGATGGCGTGCGACGTCATCGACCGCGCCATCCAGGTGCACGGAGGCATGGGAATCTGCGACGACGTGCCGTTGGCGCGGTTGTACGCCTGGCACCGCGCGATGCGGCTGTTCGACGGGCCCGACGAGGTGCATATGCGGACGATCGCCCGGGCCGAACTGGGCAGGGAGAAAAGCGCTTTCGCGACGGCGGCGACTGGCGGCCCCGCGGCGACGGGCGGGGCTCGGTAGGTGGCGGGCAACCCCGACGCCCTGTCAGGGGCGTGGAACTTCCGCGACATCGCCGAGGAGACCGGCATCAGACCCGGGCAGTTCTTCCGGTCGAGCGAGCTGAGCGGTCTGGACGAGACCGGCCGGGAGCTGTTGCGCCGCTTGAACATCACCGATGTCGCCGATCTGCGCTCGGATCGTGAGGTCGAGCGGCGCGGGCCGGGACGGGTGCCCGATGGCGTTGCGATACACCGGCTGCCGTTTCACGAGCTGGCCAAGCCCGGCGCCGAGGCCCCGCATGAGCAGAGCTTCCAGCGCATGATGACCGAGAAACCCGATGACGAGGACGTGGCGGTGGCGGCGGGGCGGTTCATGACCGAGGAGTACCAGAAGTTCCCCACGCTGCCCGGTGCGCACCTGGCCGTGCGCCAGGTGATTACGATGCTCGCCGGGCAACGCCCGGTCATCGCGCACTGCTTCGCGGGTAAGGACCGCACCGGCTTCACGGTCGCGACGGTGCTCGAGGCGGTCGGTGTGGAGCGCGACGCCATCGTGGCCGACTTCCTTCGCAGCAACGAGGCGGTGTCACAGCTGCGCGAGAGCATCCTCGAGTCCATTCGCAACCGGTCCGAGGACGCCACCGACGAGATCGTCACCTTCGCCGAGGCGCGACTCACCGAGGAGGTCCTCGGTGTGCGCGAGGATTACCTCGAGACCGCGCGACGTTCGATCGTCGAGAACTACGGCTCGGTGCGGGGCTACCTCGAAGCCGCCGGCGTCACCGACGACGAGGTCGTGCGCCTGCGCGCCGTCCTGCTCGGCTGAAACCCCGTCACTTCCCGCCTTTTTCGGCCTCGTACTTCTGATTCATGTGCTCGATCGCGGACAGCTGCGTCTGGGCCAGCTCCTGGCGCACATCGCGGGCGCGCTCCGCGGCGTCGAGCGTCGGCTGGGCCTGACCCTGGAAGTGCGGTATGACCTCGGCGGCGAACAGCTCCGCCGAGCGCTTGGTGGCGGCCGGGTTGGCCCATTCATGCCCCATCTGCAGCATGCACCCGAAGCCGCCGGACTGGTCCCACAGCCGCTGCACCTGGGCGCGGGCTTGTTCCGGCGTTCCGATGACGCCGGCGCCTGCGCCGTTGATGATGTCGACGACCTCGTCGATGTTCTCGCCGGGCACCTCCATCTGCGGGAACGCCGCGACCTTCTGGAAGTATCGGTACCAGTGCTCGATGCCGAAGCGGACGTCGGCGCGTGCCTGCTCCTCGGTTTCGGCGATGTGCATGGGGCACACCAGCGACCAGTTGCGGCGATCGACCGTGGTGCCGAACGCGGCCGCGCGTTCCTCGGCGATTCCCCAGTGATGCGCGAGCGCGTCGAATCCCTCGACAACCAGCGTCGCCCCGATCGACAGCAGCCCGATCCCGTGCTTGCCGGCCAGCCGCGCACCGGTCGGCGAGGCCACCGCGGCGACGGCCAGCGGGATGCCGTCCTCCGCATACGGCGCCAGTTGCAGCCTGGCGTCGTGGAGTTCGTGGGTGGCGGTCTTGGCCGAGACCGTTTCACCCTTGAGCAACCGCACGACGATGTCGAGGTTGGTCTCCAGGAGTTCGCGGGTGTCGGTGGGCGTCAGGCCGATCATCGCCGAGTCGGTGGGCAGCGAGCCGGGCCCCATGCCGCCGATGATGCGGCCGTGGGTGAGGTGGTCGAGCAGCATCAGCCGGTCGGCCGCCCACAGCGGGTTGTGATACGCCAGCGAGATGACCCCGGTGCCGAACCGGATCCGCTTGGCGCGCTGCGCGGCCGCCGCAATGAACACTTCGGGTGAACTGATGATCTCGCTTCCCGCCGAATGGTGTTCGCCGATCCACGCCTCGTCGAAGCCCAGCGCGTCGAGGTGCTCGATGAGCTCGAGGTCGCGCTGCAGCGCGAGCGTCGGGTTGGTGCCGGCGCGGTGGAACGGTGCGATGAAGTATCCGAAACGCAGCTTGCCCATGCCTGCAAGCTACTGCGTCAGGTACACCCCGATGACCCAAACGACGGTGGCGAGCAGCGCTCCGGCCATTTCGACGCCGACCGACAGGGCGACGCCCTTGAGCGCGTGCTTCGTCGACGTCCACGCCGCGCGCCGGTCGTGGCGGTTGGTGAGTTCGGCGAGATAGACACCCAGTACGAAACCGATCGCCAGCCCCAGAACGGGAATCACGAAGAAGCCGATCACGCCGAGCACCCCGCCCGCCAGCAGGCTCGGGGTGCGCACATCGGCCTCGCGCATCCGCCGCACCGGCCACGTGTACTTGATCAGCGCCGCTGCGCCGAGCAGCACCGTCGCCACGGCCAGCGTCACCCACGCGGTGGGCTCGCTCTCGACGACGGCCCACACCGCGATCGCCCCGAAGACCAGCAGCGTGCCGGGAAGCAGCGGCACCACGATGCCGACGATGCCGACCGCGATGGCCAACGCGACAAGCACGATCCCACCGGCGCTCATGCGTCGAATTTACGGGTGCTGGGCCCGCACCCACTGCATGTTGCCGATGGTCTTGGTGCGCACGCGCTCGAATCCGCGTTGTTCGAACAGGTCGCCCAGCTCGTCTTCGGCGAAGAAGCGCGCCCCGCCCCGCGACAACCATCGCAACGGCGGGGGCACGCTGCCGACGGTCGGCACCATGATGGCGATCCGTCCGCCGGGCCGCAGCACCCGGTGCATCTCGGCCACCGCCGAGGCGGGCTCGGGGATCAGCTGCACCACCGCCAGCGACGTCACCGCGTCGACGGTCGCGTCCCGGAACGGCAACCGCTGGGCGTCCGCGCGCAGGAATCCGACGTTGGGCCCGGCCTGTGCGCTGACGGCCCGCGCCAGCATCGGCCTGGAGATGTCGATGCCCAGCGCCAGCCCGTCGGGTCCGGCCGCGCGGGCCAGCGAGGCGGTCACGTTGCCCGGCCCGCTTCCGATGTCGAGCGCGACACCGCCCTTCGGGATGTCGAGCCACTCGATCGGCAACTGCCATGCGCCCACGAATCTGCGGGCAAAGCCCTGCGCGTAGTCGTAGAACATCGACCCCGGACCTGAGGCCCACACGGCCTGGATCAGACCCTTGTTCTCGGGCGGAGCCTGGTTCGGCGATGCCGCGTCGTCGAGCAGGTCCAGGTAGCCGTCGCGCAGATCCAGACGCGTCGGCGGATCGGCGAACAGCTCGACCGCCCGGCGCAGCGCCGGCGGCAGCGAGGATGCATCGGTCACGCTTCCACGCTACCCCCGCGACTTGTGAGTGATTCCGTTCGCTGTGCGAGCGTTTTCACTCACAAATCCCCACTGCGCTACGCCCCGAGCTGGTCGGCCAGATCGACGAAATCTGCTGCCATGACGTCAAATTCACCGTCTTCGATCTTCGAGGGGCGGCGTCGGCCGGCTCCGTATTCCAGCGGCCGATCCACGTAGGCCGTCATCAGGCCCGCGCGCTTCGCACCGCGCAGATCGCTGGCGTGCGCGGCCACCAGCATCAACTCGCCGGGCGCAACGTCGAGCAGCTCGGCGCACCCCAGATACGCCTCGGGATCGGGTTTGTAGTGGCGGAACAGCTCGGCGGAGATCACGCAGTCCCACGGCAGTCCCGCCCGCTTGGCCATGTTCGTCAGCAGCGAGACGTTGCCGTTGGACAGCGTCGTGATGAGGTAGCGGGCCTTCAATCGGGTGAGACCCTCGACAGCGTCGGGCCACGGGTCCAGGCGGTGCCAGGCCCGGTTGAGATGGTCGACGGCGGCGTCGTCGACGCCCTCGATGCCCGCCGCCTCCAGCAGCTCGACGAGGATCATGCGGTGCAGGCCGTCGATGTTGGTCCACGGCAGCTCACCGCGGCGCACCCGATCCATGGCGGGCGGATAGCCGGCCCGCCAATCGTCGGCGATCCCGGCCCAGTCCCGTTGCACGCCATGGGCTGTGCCGAACTCCTCGAGTTCGCGGATGATGCTCGACCGCCAGTCGACCACCGTGCCGAACGTGTCGAACGCCAACGCGCGCGGCGGCATCGCTACGGCTCCAGCACGACCTTGCCCAGCACCCCGCCGTCGGCGAGTGCCTGCAACGCGTCGGCGCCCTTTGACAGCGGATAGCGCATGGGCGGCGGCGGGCGAAGACCGGCCTCGACGAGTTGTGCCACGCCGAACTCGAACACCGACTGCGAACCGGGCTTGCGGTTCACGTACTCGCCGTAGCCCACACCGATCACCGCGACGTTGCGCAGCAGCAGCCGGTTCACCTTCACCGTCGGAATACCGCCCGCGGCAAAGCCGATCACCAGTAGCCGGCCCTCCACGGCGAGCACACGGATCGCATCGTCGAACGCGTCACCGCCGATCGGGTCGACCACCAGATCGACGCCGCGGCCGTCGGTCGCCTCCTTGACCGCCTTCAACCACCCGTCGGTCAACGGCAGCACGACATCGGCGCCCAGCGACTCGACGAACTCCATGGCATGCGGCCGGTGCACCAACGCGATAACCCTGGCGCCCAACGCCTTCGCGATCTGGATGCTCGCCACCCCGATGCCGCCCGCCGATCCGAGCACCAGCACCGTCTCACCTGGCCGCAGCGCACCGCGCTTGGCCAGCGCGAAGTACATCGTCTGGTAGTTACCCAGCAGCGCAACGGCTTGCGCGTCGTCGAGGCCGTCCGGAGTGGGCGTCAGATTGTCGGGCGAGACCGCCACCTGCTCGGCCCATCCGCCGAGCATGGACAGCGCCGTCACCCGTTGCCCGGGCTGGTATTCCGACTCGTACGGCGCCGAGCGCACCACCCCGGCGACCTCCATGCCGGGGACGAACGGTGGCTCGAGCCGCAGCTGGTATTCGCCGCGCAGCAGCAACAGGTCGGGGAAGCTGACCCCGGCCGCACCGACGTCGACGACAACGACGTCCTCGCCGCCGACATCATCGACGTCGGTGTAGACCAGCCCGGCGGGCCCGGTGAGTTCCTGCGCGACAAGCGCTTTCATCGAACTCAGCCGAGGCTGAACGTCGCCCGCTGCGCCGCCGACAGGTCGGTGATCTCGCCCCACTTCGCGGCGATGTCGTCGACAGAGGGAACCTCGGAGAAGGTGATGCCCTCGTTCTGGAACAGCGCGGTGCGCTGGACCTTGCCGCCGCCGACGATGAACACCGAGGCGGTGTCGGGCAGTTCCTCGGTCATCAGGTAGGCCACCACCGGCGCAACATATTCCGGCGTCAGTTTCTCGAACACCTCCGGCGGCAGGATGTCCTGCGTCATCCGGGTGGCCGCGATCGGGGCGACCGCGTTGGCCTTGATGTTGTACTTCGCGCCCTCCTGGGCCAGCGTGTTGATCAGGCCGACGAGGCCGAGCTTGGCGGCGCCGTAGTTGGCCTGGCCGAAGTTGCCGAACAGGCCGCTGGTCGAGGTGGCCACGACGATGCGCCCGAAGCTGTTCTCCCGGAAATGCGGCCAGGCCGCGCGGATCACGTTGTAGCCGCCGTAGAGGTGCACCTTGAGCACCGCGTCCCAGTTCTCGAACGTCATCTTGTGGAACGTGCCGTCGCGCAGGATGCCCGCATTGGAGACCACGCCGTCGATCTTGCCGAACTCGTCGAGAGCGGTCTTGATGATGTTCTCGGCACCCTCGGACTCGGCGACCGAGTCGTAATTGGCCACCGCCCGGCCACCGGCGTCCTTGATCTCCGCGACGACCTGGTCGGCCATGTTGTGGCCGGCGCCGGTGCCGTCACGAGCACCGCCGAGGTCGTTGACGACGACGCTGGCGCCTTCCTTGGCGAGCGTCAACGCGTATTCGCGCCCGAGCCCACCTCCGGCCCCGGTGACGACGATGACGCGATCCTGCACTCCTGGCATGGGGTTCCTTTCTGAACATTCCGCGGTTTCGGATCAGATGCGCCGGGCGCCACCGGAACCGCTAGAACAGGCGTTTGGCGAGCTTCAGCGCCTTCTCTGTATACGGGGGATAGATGAACGCACCGACATCGGGTCGGGTCGGCTTGGTCATCACGGTCTTCTTGTGACTGAACTGCTCGAAGCCGTACTTGCCGTGGTAGGCGCCCATGCCCGAGGGGCCGACGCCGCCGAACGGCAGCTTGTTGGTGGCGAAGTGGAACAGCAGGTGGTTGACCACCATCCCGCCCGCGGGCACCTCCTTGATCACCCGTTCCCTGATGCTCTTGGTCTTGGTGAACAGGTAGGCCGCCAGCGGCTTCGGACGCGAATTGACGAAACTGATTGCGTCGTCGAGTGATTGGACCGTCACGACCGGCAGGATCGGGCCGAAGATCTCGTCGGTCATCAGCGGTTCCGCCGGGTCGGGATCGACGACGACGGTCGGCTGGATGCTGATCTTCGACGCGTCCGAACCGCCGCCGACGACCACCTCACCCTTGGTCGCGGCCAACGCTTCGGTCAACCGCCCGAAGTGCCGTTCGTTGACGATGCGCTTACCGTCGGGATTCTCCGACTCGAACGTCGTCACCGCCTCTTTGATCTTGTCGACCAGCTTGTCGCGGATCTTCGCGTCGGCCAGCACGTAATCGGGCGCGATGCAGATCTGCCCGGAGTTGATCAGCTTGGTCCACGCGATGCGCTTGGCCGCGACGTCGATGTCGGCGTCGGCGGAGACGATCACCGGGCTCTTGCCGCCGAGTTCGAGCGTGACCGGCGTCAGATGCGGTGCGGCGCCCTCGTAGACTTTGCGGCCGATCTCGGTGCCGCCGGTGAAGCAGATGTGGTCAAACCCCTGCGCGATGAGCTCCTGGCTGACCGAGCCGTCGCCCTCGACCACCGCGACCGCGTCGGAATCGAGGTAGCGCGGCACCAGTTCGGCCATCAGCGCCGACGATGCCGGACAGACCTCCGAGGGCTTGAGGACCACGGTGTTACCCGCGGCGATCGCCCCGATCGCCGGGCCGAGCGTCAACACGAACGGGAAGTTCCACGCGCCGATGACCAGCACCGTGCCGAACGGCTCGTACTCGACCCAGCCGCGGCCGGGCAGCTGCGACATCTCCAGCAGCCGGTAGCGGCGCTTGGTCCACTTCTTGACGTTCTTCGCGGCGTCCTTGGCCTCACCCGCGGTGCTCGCGATGTCGGCCAGCCACGCCTCGAAGCGGTTGCGCCCCAGATCCTGTTCGAGCGCGGCGGCGATGGCCTCCTCGTTCTCGACGGCGAGGCGTTCGATCGCCTTGAGCTGGCGGATGCGCCACTCGATATCCCGCGTGCGGCCGGTCTTGAAGGTGTCGCGCAGGCGGCGCACGATGCTGGGGATGTCTTCGGTGGCTTGTTCTGACGTGGCGATATCGGTGGTCATGGGGAGTCCTTCCTGACCCGAGGAATGCCCCGATCCTAACCAACCGGTTGGGCCCCCCAGAAGGCCTCTCTCACTCCTTGTACGTGGACCCCGCGCAAGCGGGCGAGCGACCGTGTTCGTCCCTCGACACGCCGCGAATCAGCGTACAAACGCGGTCGCTCGCGCGAGCTTCGGTGCCCGACGCGCGGTAGATCAGACCTTGTGCGCGATGACGAACTCGGAGAACCCGTCGTCGTTCGTGTATTCCTCGGGAAGCACCCAGCGATCCAACCGGCGCATCTCCTGTTGCGAGGTCACCGCGGTCGAGCGCCAGCCGTGCGCGTCGAGCCATTCGGAGACGTCCGCACGGTCGGGATCGTTGTACATCAGCTCCGCGACGTCGACGGATTCCTCCATGCCGAGCTGCGCCCGGACCCGCTCGAAACGTTCCCGCATCTGCTCGCGCCGCTCCTCGGCCTGCACCCCGACCGTCTCCACCGAGACGCGGCTACCGGGCGCGCTGAGCGCGGTGATCTGCTCGAAGAGCCGGTCCTGCGCGTCGGCGGGCAGGTACATCAGCAGACCCTCGGCCAGCCACGCGGTCGGGGCGTCGGGGTCGAGACCCGCCTGCTGCAGCGCGGCCGGCCAGTCCTGGCGCAGGTCGACGGCGACCGCGACGCGCTTGGCGGTCGGCAACGCGCCCTGCTCGGCCAACCGGGCGGCCTTGTACTCGAGCACCTTGGGCTGGTCGATCTCGTACACCGTCGTACCCGCGGGCCACTGCAGGCGATACGCGCGGGAGTCGAGCCCCGACGCCAGGATGACGACCTGCCGGATACCCGCCTCGACCGCATCGGTGAAGTACGCGTCGAAGAAGTGCGTCCGCACCGCCTGGTAGTTGCCCATGTGCTCGAAGATCGCCGCGACGTCTTCATCCGCCTCGGCGACCTTCACGCGGGTCTGCGGGTCGAGCATGACGTCCCAGACACCGCCACCGGCACCCGCGACCAGCACTTTGGCGAACGGATCACGGATCAGCGCGTCGTCTCGGTCGGTCTCGGCGGCCCGCGCGGATGCCACCATGACCGCGGTGGTGCCCACGCTGGTGGCGATGTCCCAGGTGTCGTCTTCAGTGCGCAGCGAACTCATCGGACGCCAGGGTACCGAAGAACTTAGGCAGGCTATCGAGCAGTGGGGCAGGTCACGCCGTCAGGTCTGCAGACGCCACAGGTTGTTGGACATCAGCAGCTCGAACTGGCGGACCACCGCTTTGAGCTCGTCGTGGCTGCCGACGAATCCGGCGTAGAACCCCATGCCCCACATCACCGCGACCAGCATCTCGACCAGCGAGTCGACCTCGGTGTCGGTGGTGAGCTCGCCGCGCGCGATCGCGTCGTTGACCGCCCAGGCCACGAACTCGCGCGAGTGCTTGAGCGAATCGTGCTCCTCGTCGCTGAGCTCCGGATGGCGCTGCGCCTCCAGCACCGACGTCACCAAAAATGCTGCGGCCGAACGATCTTCGGAGTCAGCCTGCATCGCTGCGGTGAAGTAGGCCGACAATCTGGCGAGCAGACTGGTTTCGTCTTGTGCGCGCGCTTTCCCCGCGCTGACTATCGCGGCGTTGGTCTGCTGCACGACTTCGCGCCATAGAACCTGCTTGTTGGCGAAATAGTGGTTGATCGCGGGGCGGGTCAGATCCGCGCGAATCGCGATCGCCTGGAAGGTGGCGGCGTCGTATCCGAGTTCGCTGAAAACCTCGCGCGCGGCTCCTATGATGCGCTCACGCGTCTCGGCAGCCTTCGCTGCGGGAGGACGACCCGGACCTCTACTCGCCGTATGCGGCACGGTCAAATTGTGCCACACGTCACGTGGCCCTTCAGTCGTCAGCTTCCCCGGGGTTCCGACCTGCCTTTTATCAGCAAATTGCGGTTTACGCCGCCGAGAAATTCGACGTAGAGAATCGGCCCGCCTTAGAACTAATGTCCAGGTAATGGGGAGCGTCGTATCGCGGGACGGTTACTTCGACGTGGGTATCGAGATCCTGTCCGATCTGGGATACGGCGGTCTGAAGCTCGCGGAGGTCTGTCAACGCCTCGGCGTGACGACCGGGTCGTTCTACCACTACTTCCCGAACTGGCCCGCCTACACCAGGGAGCTGCTCGCGCACTGGACGCAGGAGCGCACCGTGCGGGTGATCGAAGCGGTGCGCAACGAGCCCGACCCGCGCTGCCGCATCGAGGCCCTGTTCCAGACCGGTCTGGATCTCCCTCATAGTGCCGAGGCCGCCATCCGGGTGTGGAGCAGGCTGGACCCGCATGTGCACGAGGTGCAGGTCGCGGTCGATCAGCAGCGCTTCGACATCTTGTACGAATCGGCGTTCGAAATCCTGCAGCACAAGAGGCAGGCGCAGCTGTTCGCCGAATGCGCGATCTACGTCTTCGTCGGTTATGAGCAGACGACGTTGCCGCGCGACCCCGAGGGGTTGCGGTGGATCTCCGGGGAATTGCGCGAGGCGCTCGACGACGGTCGGTTCGCGTCGGTCCCCGACGTCGATTAGCGCGGGCAGCGGGGTTGTCGCTCACTGAAGTCGTCGCCCCGGTGTGGCGCCACGCGGAGGACCGCCTGCGACGGCGCGATCCCGAACTCGACGCGCTGCGCCGTGCGATCCGGGCAGCCATCGTGTTGCCGATCGCGGCCGCGGTGAGCTTCGCGGTCGGCGGTGGGACCCAGACGCCGATGATCACGATCTTCGGTTCGGTCGCGCTGCTGATCCTGGTCGACTTCCCGGGAAACCGGCCGGCGCGCGCGCTGGCCTACCTCGGGCTGGCCGTCAACGGCGCCGTCCTGATCACGCTCGGCACCCTGGTGGCACCGCATCCGTGGCTCAGCGTCGCGGCGATGTTCGTCCTCGGGGTGGTGGTCACGTTCTCGGGGGTGCTCAGCGAGATCATCGCCGCCGGGCAGCGCGCCACGCTGATGACGTTCGTGCTGCCCGCGTGTACTCCCGCCGGGCCCATCCCCGATCGGCTGCTCGGCTGGTTCATCGCGCTCGTGTTCTGTGTGCCCGCCGCCCTGTTCCTGCTGCCGCCGCGCCATCACGACGAGCTGCGCAGCGGCGCCGCGCGCGTGTGCGACCGGCTGGCCGACTGTCTGCAGGGCACCACTCCGGCCAAGAACGTGACCCGGGCGATGAACCATCTGTGGGAGACGTTCCTGGGTGCCGACTACCGACCCGTCGCGCTCACCGCGGGCAGCCGCGCCCTGGTCCGGGTGGTCGACGACCTCGGTTGGCTGTCGGACCGGATCACCGACGGGACGGGACGACTCCTCGGCGAGATGAAATACCCGCTGATTCGGGTGCTGCGGGATTCGGCTGCCGTACTGCAGATCTCCGACGTCTCGACCCGCGCCGCCCGCACCGCCGACCTGGACGCGGCGCTCACCGAACTCCGCGAGATCGCCCAGGGCCGCTACCGGGAGGACATCCTCGAGATCCTCGCATCCTCCGACGACGCGGACGCGATCGCCGTGGGCCGCAACCTCCTTGGGCGACGCACGTTCTCGGCGACGGTCGGGGTCACCGGCCGCATCATCCGCAATGCCGCGGCCGCCGACGCCCGCCCCGTGTGGGCCCGGGTGCTGGGCCGGGGCCTTCCCAAGACCGGGACCGCGGACTGGGTGATGCCCGAGACCACCGCCGTCGCTGCGATCACCCGTGGGTTCCTGGCCACCCGGGCGGTGGTGTTGCGCAACAGCATCCGCACGGGCCTCGGGTTGGCGCTGGCGGTCGCCGTCACCCACCTGTTCCCCCTCGAGCACGGATTCTGGGTCGTGCTCGGAGCGATGTCGGTACTGCGCAGCAGCGCGCTGACCACCGGGACGCGGATGCTACGGGCCGTCGCGGGTACCGCGCTCGGATTTCTGTTGGGTGTCGGGCTCATCGAGCTCGTCGGCGTCGATCCGGTCGTCATGTGGATGCTGTTGCCGTTGGTGGCTTTCGGATCGGCCTTCGTTCCGGAGGTCGCGTCCTTCATCGCCGGGCAGGCCGCCTTCACGATGATGGTGCTGATCATCTTCAACCTGATTGCGCCGACGGGTTGGAGCGTCGGCCTCATACGCGTCGAGGACGTCGTGGTCGGTGCACTCGTGGGGGTGGTCGTGTCGGTCCTGTTGTGGCCGCGGGGTGTGGGTAACCGGCTGGGGCGGGCCATCGACGACGCGTTCGCCGTCGGCGCGACGTTCCTCAAGGCGGCGGTGCTGAGGGTGACCCGCGGGGCGTCGGAGGAGGCCACCGATCGGGTGCTCGCGCTGAGCCAGCAGGCACTACGGGCGACGCGGACCGTGGATGACGCAGTGCGACAGTTTCTTTCAGAGAGCAGCGGCCCGACCGATATCCGCGGGCCCGCGGTGCGATCGGCAAACCGGGCCGTCAGGCTCCGCGCCGCCGCCGAACTGATCGCCGACGTCGTTCCCCCGCCGCACGGGATTTATCCGCAGACCAGGCAGGTGCTCGAAACCCACGCCGAGGCGATCTGCGCGAGGGTCACCGGCGGTACGGTCCATTCCCCTCCGCCGCTCAGCGACGACTTCGTGACGTCCCTGCGGGCCGAGGCCACCGACGACGATCTCGCGGTATCCGCGGCAATGCCGTTGGTGGCCGTCGCCGCCCATCTCGGGGCGTTGAACCTGCTCTATCCCAAGCCCGCCCCCGCACCCTCGGCTAAGGGCGGTGAGGCATGAGGGCGTTCGGAGGGATCTGGCCGAACTTGCCGGCCTGGTAATCCTCGAGCGCCTCGATCAGCTCGGACTTGCTGTTCATCACGAAAGGTCCGTACTGGAACACGGGTTCGCGAATCGGAAGACCGCCGAGGATCAGCACTTCAAGGGCGGGACGGTGAGCGTCCTGGCTCCGGTCTGCTTGGACGCGGATCCGGTCACCGGGGCCGAGCACCGCCAGCTGCCCCTGCTGGATCGGGTGTGCCACGGGGCCGACCGTTCCGCGTCCGGACAACACGTAGACCAGCGCGTTGAAGTCGCGCCTCCACGGCAGGTCAAGCCGGGCTCCGGGCTGAATCGAGCTGTGCGCCAACGTGATCGGAGTATGCGTCGCCCCGGGGCCGACGTGGCCGCCGATGTCACCGGCAACGACCCTCACCAGCGCGCCGCCGTCGTCGGACGACAACAGCGTGACCTGGCCGCCTTCGATCGCCTGGTATCTCGGCGTCGCGAACTTGTCCTTGCGGGGCAGGTTGACCCACAGCTGGATGCCGTGGAACATGCCGCCGCTCTCGACGAGCTCGGCGGGTGGCGTCTCGATGTGCAGGATTCCCGAGCCGGCGGTCATCCACTGGGTGGCGCCGTCGGTGATCAGCCCGCCGCCGCCGTGGGAGTCCTGGTGCGCGAATCGGCCGTCGATCATGTAGGTGACGGTTTCGAACCCGCGGTGCGGATGCCAGTCGGTGCCTCGCGGTTCTCCCGGTTCGTACTCCACTTCACCCATCTGGTCCATGTGAACGAACGGATCGAGCTCGGCGGCCGAGACTCCGGCGAAGGCGCGGACGACGGGGAAACCCTCGCCTTCGAAGCCGCGCGGGCCCGTGGTGATCGACCGAACGGGCCGGTCGGTGTCGGACGGTCCGGCCACGGCGATGCGGGGAAGCGTGAGCGTATCGGCGGTAATCGCAGGCATACTCCGGTTAACCGGACTGAGGTCCGATTCATTCCCGGCGGCGCATCGACCTGTGCCAGGGCGGCTTGTCGTACCCTCGCGCTAGCCTTTCGTACATGCGTTCGAATCCAATCTCCGAAGTGCTCACCGCGCTGGAGTCGCTGTACCGAGAGCTCGCGGCCCTCCGGCTCGACGGTCTGACACGTACCGAGCTGTACGCGCTGATCGACCAGCTCGACAAGCTCGACAACCAAGCGGCGGCACTCGAACAACGGCTGTTCGGCCGGCTGCTCCTCGATCGGGGCGCGACGCCTCGGGACGTGGCTCGGCGTTTGCGAATCTCCCCCGGAGAGGCGCAGCGCCGGCTCGGTCAGGCCGCGTCGTAGCGATGAGCTGGGTCTACCGATCGTGGGAGGGCGCGAAGGCCCTCGACGCGTTGCCCATCGACGCCGCCGCTACTCCGCCTTGGGCTTGAGCGTCCATGCGGGGATCCAGTGCGTGACGGGTTTGCGGCGCGCGCCGTAGGCGATCTCGTAGGTGACCCACCCCCACCAGCAGCCCTGCTCGCACAACCCCCAGCACGTCAGTCGCCCTTCGACCACCGCATGCATCTGCAGACCGGCCGGGTTGTAGCCGCCGACGGCGTGCGGCTCGCGGGGAAAGACCGCGGCCAGGTCGACGAGCACGGCGATCGGCGGATCGACCCGCCGGAAGGCTTGCTGAACGGGTTGCCCGTTGTACCCGATGCCCTTCAGCTCACCCATTGTTCGATCATACGTTCGAAGCGCCGCCGCTGAATGCGGGTTGTCCGCGACCGCCGACACCACCGCTCACACGCGTCCGCGGCGGGCCAATTCGGACACCCGAACCTGGGCGATCGGCGGACCCTCGGCACGATTCCTGCCATCCGGCAATCAATTTCTGCCATCGGAATTAAAACCTTTGACCACGCGGTTTCCAAGATCAGCTGCAGCTACGAACCGCGACACATGCCACGGCTCGGATACGAAACGAACAACCGAAGAAGGCTCCGAAATGAAGAAGTTTGGTATCGCTACCGTCGCCGCTAGCGCCTTTGCCGCCGCCCTGATCGGACTGGCCTCGCCCGTCGCGGCCGCACCGTCCGGACCCGGAAACGCGCAGCAGACCATCAGCGAGCTGGAATCGCAGGGCTACCACGTGATCGTGAACCGCATCGGCAACGCCCCGCTGGACAAGGCGTCGGTGGTGGCGGTGCGCCCCGGTCAGACCTACACCCAGACCGACAGCCTGGGCGTCGGCGGTGACCGCAACACCCGGGTGATCAACAAGACGATCTACCTGGACGTCAAGTAGCCACCCCGCGAGACGGGCCCCCGGATGCACCCCCTGGCATCCGGGGGCCGTCCATTTCAGCGAACAAGTGTTTCGGATTGCCGAAGCGCGGCTAACTCACTTTCGTGGCTTTCGACCTCACGCCCACCGAGGCGCAGCACGACCTGGCGCGACGGACCCACGAATTCGCCGAGCAGTGCGTCCGTCCCGTAGCGCTCGACTACGACCAGCGCCAGGAGTTCCCCTGGCCCGTTCTCGAGGAAGCCGCCGCCCGCGGCTTCTACAGTCCTCTGTTCTATCGCGACCTCATCGGCGACCCGACCGGCCTCTCCCTGCCGATGTTCATGGAGGAGCTGTTCTGGGGGTGCGCGGGCATCGGCCTGGCCGTCGTGATGCCCGCCCTCGCGCTGTCGGCGATCGGCCAGGCCGCCTCGCCCGAACAGATGCTGCAGTGGGCGCCCGAATGCTTCGGCACGCCAGGTGATCTCAAGCTGGCGGCGCTGGCGATCTCGGAGCCCGAGGGCGGCAGCGACGTCCGCAACCTGCGCACCACGGCCCGCCGCGACGGCGACGACTGGATCATCGACGGCCACAAGATGTGGATCGGCAACGGCGGCATCGCCAACGTCCACGTCGTCAACGCCGTCGTCGACCAGGAACTCGGACACAAGGGTCAGGCGCTGTTCATCGTCCCCGGCGGCACCCCGGGACTGGAAATGGTGCGCAAGCTCGACAAGCTCGGCTGCCGTGCCTCACACACCGCGGAGTTGAAGTTCAACAGCGTGCGCATCCCCGGCGAGAACCTGCTCGGCGGTCAGGAGAAACTCGACTACAAGCTGGGCAAAGCCCGCGAAGCCGTCGAAGGTGCCAAGCACTCCGGCTCGGCGACGCTCGGCACCTTCGAGCAGACGCGGCCCATGGTCGCCGCCCAGGCCCTCGGAATCGCCCGGGCCGCACTGGAATACGCGACGGAGTACGCCAACCGACGGGAGGCGTTCGGCGCCCCCATCATCGACAACCAAGGCATCGCGTTCCCGCTCGCCGAACTCGCGACCACGCTCGACGGTGCCCGCCTGCTCACCTGGCGGGCGTCATGGATGGCCGCCAGCGGTGTCCCGTTCGAACGCGGCGAGGGCTCGATGTCCAAGCTTGCCGCCAGCGAGGTGGCGGTCCGCGCCACCGAACGTGCCATCCAGACGATGGGTGGCTGGGGTTACATCAAGGATCATCCCGTCGAGAAGTGGTATCGGGATGCCAAGCTGTACACCATTTTCGAGGGCACCAGCGAGATTCAGCGGGTCGTCATCGCCAATGCGCTCGGCGCCGCCGACGGGAAGCCACCGCTGCACTTCGACCTCGAACCCACCGGCGGGCCGATCAACAAGATGTTCGGCCGCGGAACTCCGCTGCGGGGTCGGGCCGCCGATGCCGCGCTTTCGGCCAAGGATCGGGTGCCCGCGCCGATAATGCGGTTGGCGATGAACGTGTTGCGCCCGCCGCGCAAGTAACCGATACGAGGTGCCCGATGGCTGTGCGGATGGCCGACCTGTTGCGCGGAAGCCTCGACGCCCTTCGATACGAACCGACCGCCAAGCGCATCCGCGTGGCCCTCGCCGGTGAACCCGTCGCCGACACCTGCCGCGCCGTCCTCGTGTGGGAGCCGAAGCGCATCCTGCCGACATACGCGGTCCCGCTTTCCGCGCTCACCGGGCAGCTGGTGCCTGCGGGCGCCGAGTCCGGCGACGACGACGCGGATCGTCCCGGCGTCGACCGCGCGGTGCTCGATCCGACGGTGCCGTTCGGCACCCATTCGTGTCCCGGCGCCGAGTTCGACGTCATCGCCGGCGAGGACACGGCACCCGCAGCGGCCTTCCGACCCGAGGATCCCGACCTCGCCGGCTATGCGGTGCTGGACTTCGGCGCGTTCGAGTGGCACGAGGAGGACGAGCCGATCGTCAGCCATCCGCACGACCCGTACCACCGCATCGACATCCTGACGAGCAGCCGCCACGTCCGCATCGAATCGCACGGCCAGCTGCTCGCGGAGTCCAAGCGCCCGCTGCTGCTGTTCGAGACGCATCTGCCGGTGCGGTACTACCTGCCGCGCGAGGACGTCGTCGCCGACCTCGTCGACAGCGACACCATCTCCTACTGCGCGTACAAGGGCCGGGCGTCGTACTTCTCGGTTCCCGACGGGCCGCCCGACGTCGCGTGGACGTACCGCGATCCGCTGCCCGACGGCGAACGCGTCCGCGACCGCATCTGCTTTTTCGACGAGCGCGTCGACGTCACCGTCGATGGTGTGCGCCGGGAACGCCCTGCAACCCAGTGGAGTTGAGCGCCGAGCGATTCACGGGAAGCGGGTGTAACAGGCGTCGGCGTCTGGCTTCGTCAGACCCGACCGGAAGGCCATGATGCGGGTGAAGCCGGCCATGACGGTGTTGCCGTTGACATCGCTTGCCGCCAATCCGTTGTTCAACAGCCCGGCGACCGCCTCGTCGAGGTCGCCCGCGGTCAACATGATGGTGGCGCCCGACGGCAGCTCGACCTCGGAGATCATCCCGTGCTGCGCCACCCCGGTCAGGCAGGCGGTCCTCAAGGCGGACGCAGCCGAGTCAAGGTCGGCCTGTCGCTGGTGTTGCAACGCGAGCGCATAGCGAGAGGTGAGCACCGAGATCGCGGTGTTGTCACCCTGGACGAGCACGCCCTCCGCGGTATCTGCTTGAGTGCCCAATGCCTGCAACTTCGGCAGATACACCGAAATGGTGTTGGTCGCAGGGCAATACGACACCGGCTCGGTCACCTTGGCATCTGCACACGACTGCGCCGGCTGCATCGACAACGTGGGCGGCTGCGCGGGGGTGAACTGCAGGTTGAGGGCCTCGATCACCGTCTTGATCAGCTCCTCGTCGAGCGGAGCCTCACCGGTCTGCAGCGCGCCGCTGTCATCGACATCGAGAACGATCGGCAGGCCGGCTCTACTTTGTTCGATCGAGTCCAAATCGATTGCCGCGCAGGCTGAGAGGCCATCGACGAACCCCGTTTGGAATGCGCTGACACGATCCAGCGCGGTGCCGTGTCCGCCTTCGATCATCTCGACGTCCTCGGGGGTCAGGATCGGGTCGCGGATGGTGATGACGCCGGCGAGCACCCTGTTCAGCCCGTCGCCCGTGTTCATCTCGAAGCGTGGCGACGATCCCTCGGCGACCCAGCGGGTGTAGCTGCCGGCGAAGCAGTCGGCTTGCTGTTCGCGAACAATGGTGGGGACGGTGCGGTCGACCAGGCCTGCCATGTTCTGCACTGCGTGGCCGTACTCGTGCGCGATCAGCGCCGCAACCGACATGTCGCCGAAGAACTTCTGTCCGGTGGGCACCAAAACGCCTCGGTCCCAAGCGATCAGGTCGCTGCGGGGGCAGAAGAACGCGTTGGGTGACTCGTAGAGGATCTGACCGCACAACACCGGGCCGAACGGGTCCTCGGAGTCGTAAGAGGCGAGGTTCTCGACCGGTTCGAACGTCCCGTCCAGCGCCTCGCTGTAGTGCTTCTCCCAGTACTCGACGAGATCGTTGACCGCCAACAGCGCCATCCGGTCCACGGGTCCGTCATCGCTGTAGCGGACCTCACCGGTGGGCTCACCCGCGTCGGGTCGCAGGCCGCTCGGGCCGTCGGCGACGGTCAGTCCGCCCACGGTGTTGGGGTTGTACAGGCTGGACACCGCCTGCCCCTTCACCTCCGAGCAGCCGGAGAGCACCACGGCGCTGACCGCGGCCAATACCGCAGCCGGCAACCACCCACGGCGACCGCGCCGCGCTTCACCGGTAACCCTCATGGCCTCCCTTTCGGCCTGCAGCCTTGTCGATCTGATGCTAACGGCGCTGGAAGGGGCCTCCCGACACCAATTTGCGCGGTCGGCGCCCCGTCACCGCTCTGCGGGCCGCTCGAGCATGTCGACGAACCGCTGCAGGGTCGCCGCGACCGGATCAGGCACCGTGATTTCGGACTCTGCATTGGTGACGTCGGATGCCGATACGCCGGCGGCATTGGCGGCTTCCTGCACCGTCAGCTGGCGATGGTGGCGGGCCATGTAGAGCCGCTGGCCGAGTGTCGCCGTCGGGGCGGCCGCGGCGCGCCGCACGAGATCGGTGTACGCCTGCCGAACCTCACCCAGCGTGATCGCCAGCTCGGGCCGGCCGGTGGCGGTCCGCGCGGCGTTGGTCAGCGATGTCTCCAGGCGGCGCAGTTCGGCCAGCAGCGCGGCCGCTTCACCGGCGAAACGCGGGTCGTCGCCCATGGGCAGCAGCGCGGCGCGCGCATAGATTCCGCGCAGCGCGATGTCGGCCGCGTCGATGGCGATCGCCACCTGAACGGTCGGCGTGATCGCCTCGGTGGTGTCTTCCTCGGGAACCGGCTCCCCCGCCCTGATCCGCGCGAGTGTTCCCGGCGCCCAATGCAAGTACTCCTCGATCTTGGCGCGAGTGCGTTCGCGTGGCCAATGCCTGCCGCGCTCGAATTTGACCAGCACGCTTTGGCTGATGACGTGGTCGTCGGTGAGTTTGCGCTGGGACAGCCCCAGTTCCTCACGCCGCGCTGCCACGGCGGCCCCTGCGCGCGCGATGTCGGGATCGGGTTGATCGCCGGGATCGCCGGGATCGCCGGCTGGGTCGTCAGTGGAGTGCTCGGTGGCGTCCGCGTCGTCGCGTTCCTGCTCGTCGGTGGGCGGGCCCTCGAACGTCTCGGTCCCGGCGGCTGGCGTGCGCGGCCGAGGGCTCACCCGAACCAAGATGCCTTCGGGGTTGCCCAGATATGCGCTGACCTCGCGGTCGAGGACGACGGAATCGACACGCTGTCCTCCGACATAGGTGCCGTTTCTGCTACCGCAGTCGACGAGGTTCCAGTGGTCGCCTGCGGGTTCGATCCGGACATGCGTGCGGGAGATCCCCGGCTCGCTGACGCGGATCTGCGCGGGTAATTCGCGCCCGATCGTGACCACTCCATCACCGGGGTGTGCGGTGTAGTCGCTGCCGGCGACCGTGATCACCAGGGAGGGTAGATCCCCGGTTGTCGCGCCGAGGACCGTTGGCCTTCCCTCATCCATGAAGCCTCCTCGCACAGCCCGTTGGGGGTGGTCAGCGAAGGGACGCCAATGCGATCGTTTGACGCCTCGACGCTATGGTTTCGCCGCGAATCCAGCAACGATGTGTGCCCATCGTATCCCGCTGTTCACGCTGCTGAAGCCGCCAATCTTCGCAGTGGGCACGCGAGCCGGAGAAATTTGTGCACTGGCGGTGCGATGGTTCATGCGATGATTTTTGGGTTGGCCCAGCCCGTGTGGACCGACCGACGTAGTGGGCGCAGAACACCGAATGGTGAGGGGCGGATATGAACGCGAACGACCCGGACAGCGGGCCTCGCGGTGAGGAGACGACGGACTGGCCGATCGGTCAGAACCCGCCGGCACAGACGCCGCCGGAGGAGGAGGCCACCCGGCCCACCCCGGCGAGGCCACGCGGCTTCCACGAGGAAACCACCTTGGACGCAGCGCAATTCCTCCGCTCACAGCAGCAGCGACCCCCGTCGTCCGCTCCTCCGAGCGGTCCTCCGCCGGTTTCGTCGGGCCCGGCCGGGCCTACGCCTTGGGCGACGCCACCCCACCAGCCCGGACCGGGCGGGTACGCTGCGCCCTACCAGCAGCCGGCGCCCGGACCCACCGCATTTCAGCGCCCGCCGGCCATCAATCCCGTAGTGAAACCCACACTGGCGGAACGGGTTTCGAAGCATCGCTGGTGGGTCATCGGCGGTGCCGCAGCCCTCGTCGTCGTTCTGGTCATCGTGCTCGTCGCGGTCAGCGGCGGGAACGACAGCTCCTCCGACGACGGGCCCCCGACCAGTCCGGCGCAGGTGCCCGCTGGTCCCACCACCACCGTGCCTGCCACCCCGACCGCCGCGCCGTCGCAGCCCCCGGCTGCCCCGCCACCACCGCCACCCGGGCCGGTCCTCGCCGTGGAAGCGCTGCCCGGACTGCTGCTGCCCCCCGAGCAGGTCAGCCAGCGGATGAACGCCCCCGGCATGGCAGCCGGGCCGGTCGTACACCGACTGCTGCCCGGCGCGGCCACGCCTGAACGCTGCACCGGCGCATGGGGTCCCGCCTACGAGGTCACCTACCGCGGATCGGGTTTCACCGGCGTGGCCGTGCAGGGGATAAACGCCGACCCGACGCACAAGGTGGTGCAGGCCGTCGTCTCGTTCCCCGATACGACCTCGGCCAAGGAGTTCTACATCGCACAAGGTGTTGCGTGGAATGTCTGCAAATCCGAACACATCAGATACGAGTACGGCGGTGTCACCGAGGCCGACATCGGCGTCCCGGCGTTCACCGGCGACATCCTGTCGGTGATGATCATTCCCACGACCTCGAAGACCGCCGGTCAGCAGTGTGAGCGCGATATGACCGTGCGGGGCAACGTGGTCGTCGATGTCCGTGCGTGCTCGCCGACCGTCGGCAGCGCGGGGCTCTCGATCGCAAGAGCGATCGCAGACAAGATCGCCCCGGCGCCATAGCCCGACCGATGATCTGAAGGGAACGCAGCAATGGGATCCATCCACGCCGGTGTGGCCGTGTGCGCGGTTGTGGTGTTGGCCGGGTGCTCGGCTACCGTCGACGGGGATGCCGGCCGGGCCGAAAGCCCCGTGCCGACAACGCAATCGGCGCCGGCGACCCCGTCGACGACTACCGCCACGCCGACACCGACGCTGGTGCCGGCGGCAGCGGGAGGCGACTTGCTGCTCAAACGCAGCGAACTCGGCGCCATCATCGGCGACACCGATCTCGTCGAAACGCAGGCCTACACCGAGGCGCAGCGGTCGAACGTGGACATCGAGCCGTGGCCGTGCCGATCGCGCGCGTTGGCCGGCGAGACCGGGGTCTGGGCGAAGAAGCCGACCGTGGTGGGCAATGCCAATCGCGGTACGCAGGGGCAGGCCGTCACACAGATGGTTGCCGTCTTCGAAAACCCCGCCGACATCACGGGTCAAGGTGAGGCGATGTGGATCATCGAACACGAATGGCGCAACTGCCCCGACGGCGACATCTTCTTCATCGAGCTCGGCCCCGACAACGTCCAGCGTTGGGTGCCCTATCCGGTCACCACCGGGCCCGACCGCATCGGCACGACCTTCCAGCGCGACGGGCTGCCACGCAACTGTCACCACGTGGTCGCACACCGGGCCAACGTGCTTGTCGATGTCGTCGTCTGCACCGACGGTGACAGCACGGCCCCGGCCAACACGCTCACCGATCGCATACTGGCCAAAGTGCCGTCGTAGCCTCGTTACCGCATACCGCAGCGGTAGGTCGCAGTGAGGCGATCGAGCGCGTCGTACGGCACATGTGCCGCTAATGTACGGCTTATGAGGTTCTTCCCGCACCGACCGACAGCGGGCCCATCCAGTGTCACCTTCAGCGCGCCACTGACGCATGGGTGGCCACGCGTGGGCTTCGGCGCGAGCCTGGTGACTGCGCTGCTGACCGCCACAGCGTGCACCTCCGTGGTGGACGGAACGGCGCAGCGGCCACCGGGGGAATCATCGCGGCCCTCGGTCGACGTGGCTCTGCTCGACACCGGCAATTACGCCACGCAACCCGTCCCTCCCATGGGTGTCGCAGGCAGTCCGGCAAAGGGCGGGCTGATCGAGGCCGGGCGGATGGCCGAACACGTCGTCGGGCCGTGGGAGGTCAACCCCGAACTCTCGCACTTTGTCATGCCGACCAGCATCGTGAAAGACGTTGCGGCGCTCAAGATGCTGCTGCCCGAAAAGGTCGCGGCGGCCGCGGCCAAGCACAACTTCGTCACGGGTTTCAGCTCGGCCCGGCGCACCGAGCCCGATCGCGCAAGCCTCGTCAACGCCGTGTTGCGGTTCCCCGATCCCCAGGCAGCCGCAGCCGCGGCCGCCGAGTTCGGCGACATCACATTGCAGCCCGACCTCATGGACTACGTGCCCCAAGCCCGACCCGTCTCCGTGCGTGAGCACCCCGAGACTCGCGCCTCCACGTACGACCTGCCTCAATTGGGTTCACCCATCATGGAAACCAACGTCAACGCCTACACGGCGCACGGGCCGTTCGTGCTCGTTCAGTCGGCGGAATCCCCTGACGGGGTGGACCCGACCGCCGACATGGTCGCCAAGACGCTGGATCAGCAGATCGCAGCGATCGACGCGTTCACACCTACCGCAGTATCGGAGCTCGCCAATCTCCCGGTGGATGCGAGCGGAGTCTTGGCGCGCACGGTTCCAGAAATCAAGGAGAACCCGCCTCCCGGTGTGAACCAGACCTACGGTCCGCACGCCGCTCCGCACTTCCAGACGTTCCCGCAGACTTCGGCGGAGTTGTTCGCCGACACGGGAATGGATGTGTGGTCCAGGGGTAGAGCCGCGGTGTACCGCGTCCGCGACGAGCAATCGGCTGCCAACATGCTCGAGCAGTTCGCGACCGAGTTGACAAACGCGAAAGGCCAGGCGGTCGCATCCGTCCCGAACATGCCCGATTCGCGCTGCATACGGCGCGAGGCGCAGCTCAGCACCTATGTCACGTGCTTCGCCGTCGCCGACCGGTATGTCATCGAAGCGGCCTCACCGCAGCCGACCGATGCTCATCAGCTGACCGCCGCGCAATACGTCATGCTGACGGCCCCGTGAGCAGGCCGGCTCCAGCGACCGGTCCACGGTCGGAGAATACGCTGAACCGAACATAGCGAGGGAACATACAGATGGCGCTCGGCGTGGGCTCGGTAGTGGCCGGTTACCGTATCGAGGCGGTTCTCGGCAGGGGCGGTATGGGCACGGTATATCGCGCCGCCCACCCCACCCTGCCACGCTCGGACGCTCTCAAGGTGTTGTCGTCAGACCTGTCCTTGGACAAGCGCTTTCGCGACCGGTTCCTTCGCGAAGCCGAGTTGGCCGCAACACTGGATCATCCCCACATCGTGTCGGTCTACAACCGTGGCGAAACCCCCGATGGACACCTGTGGATCGCCATGCAGTACGTCGATGGCAGCGATGCGCACCGCGAGCTGAAGGCCGGACGCATGACGCCGGCGCGCGCGCTGCGCATCACCGCAGCGGTGGCCGACGCGCTCGACTATGCCCACCAGCGCGGCTTACTCCACCGTGACGTCAAGCCCGCGAACTTTCTGCTGGCGGCCAACGATCAACGAATCTTCCTGGCAGACTTCGGAATAGCCAAGCGTAGCGATGAGGCGGCGGGGCTGACGCAGACCGGTATGGTGATGGCCTCGATCGCCTACGCCGCACCTGAAACCCTCACCGGCGAACGCGCCGACCACCGCGCCGACATTTACGCCCTGGGCTGCAGCCTGTACACGATGCTCACCGGTCAAACCCCGTTCGCCCGCCCGGGCGCCGACGTCGGGGCGACGGTGGCCGGCCACCTGTCGGCGCCGCCTCCGAAGGTCACCGACCGGATACCCCACGCGCCGCCGGCGATCGACGCGGTCATCGCCAAAGCGATGGCCAAGGATCCGAACCACCGCTTCCAGAACGCCGGCGACCTCGCAGCGGCCGCCGCCGCGGCCCTCGACGACACAACCGTTCAATTGAGGACCACACCGGCCCCCACGCGACCGCCGGCCGAGTGGGGGCCACCGGTCCCCACCGGTGGTCAGCCGATCGGCCCACCGCCGGGGTACCCGACGCCCGGTGGGCCGCCGCGCGCTTCGGATGCGATCACCTATCCGAGCGGTTGGGCGCCACCACAGCACCCACCACCGATACACCCCGCGCAGCGCGGACGTGGAGGCGGCCGACTCAGTCGCCGCCGAAAAGGGGCTTTCATCGCCGCCGCCGTCGCGGTGCTCGTTGTCGCCGCAAGTGTCACCGGTGTGGTGCTGTGGGATCGCGGGCCGGACGAACCGGCCTACCAGGCACAGACATTCACCCACCAGTACGGCGCTACCGAACTCACCGCCCGCCCGCAACGGGTGGCAGCGGTGAGCCCTGGTGACGGCGATGCCGTGCTGTCCCTGGGTGTGCAACCCGTGGTGATCGGCTCTTCGACCAATGCGCTGCCGAGCTGGGAGAAGTCGGCACTGACCGGTGATCCGACCGTGCTGACCGGATTCACCAACACCGCCGCGGTCGCCGACGCGGCGCCCGACGCCATCATTGCCACCGGCCCCATCGACCAGGCCACCTACGACAAACTCGCCGCCATTGCGCCAACGGTGACCAGGCCGAAAGACCAAGCGGCCGAACAATGGACGTGGCAGAACCGGCTGGTCTGGATCGGTGAGATCCTCGGCTACGAGGCGAAGGCCAGGGAACTCATCAACGACATCCGTTCGCAGCAGGACGATCTGAAGAATCAGAACCCATCGTGGATCGGCAAATCCGTCGCAGCAGTGATCAACGCGGATACGGGGGTGTCGCAGATGCTGACCCCGTCCACAGCCGCCGACTACCTCGAGGCGCTCGGACTGCGCTACAGCCAGGAGCTCGTCCGCGCCGGAACCGACACCGGCGACACGCGGCCCATGCCCGACCCCACCGGTGTCTACCGCATCGAAACCGACGTACTCGTGGTCATCCGCACCGACAACCGGGCCGGCGGAGGCGGGTTCGAGGGCTTACCCAGGCCTTTCCTCGGCTATCAGGGAAAGATGGTCGTGGTGGATGAAGCCGACACCATCGCCGCGCTCACCGGCGCCGGGGGTTACCTCGCAAGCCGGTATCTCGACGCCAACTTCGCACCGGCATTGGCCCGCGAAGTGCAATGATCTCGCGCTTCTAGAAGCGCAGATTGCGCAGCAGGTCGTACACGCCCGCGATCCACAGCAGCATCGGGATCACGGCCGCGATCGCCGCACCGTCGAGCAGTTCGAGAATGCGTTTGGTGACCGGCGAGATCCGGTGCACGCCCGCGGTGGCCCCGACGACGATCAGCGCGATGATCCCCGCGAGCGCGTAGACGGCCAGCACCAGCCACGACTTGTCCGGATACCAGAGGCACAACCGAACCATCACACCGGTCGGAATGGCCACGACAGCCGTCAACAACGCCCAGGCACACCATCTTTCGGCATAGAGCCGAGACCGGAAGCCACAGATCACCGCGGTCAGTCCCGCGACGATCATACTGTGCACGAAGAAGTGGCCTTGTGTCACAACGGTGATCGCGCCGACCGACAGCACCAGCGCTCCCGCCGCGATGAACCCGATGAGCAGCCGCCTGGCCAACTGGCTGCGCTCGTGCAGGCGCGCAGCGGAATCGGGAACCGACGCGATGATGGCCTGCCAGGTCGGCGACTCCTCCTCGCTCCCGGACGCCGCGACCGGGTCGAGCAGTTCGTCGTTGGAAACGGTCTCACCCGGTGCGGGTATCGGTGGCAGCGCAATGCGGGCAACCGCGACAGTCAGTTTGGCCGCGTTGGTGACCACGATCAAACCGAACGCGAGCGCTCCAGCAGGCACCCAGTGCTGCCAGCCGTAGCCGAACGCGATCGCCGCCCCCGTCGCCGCGATCGACGTCACCGCCAGAAACGACGCCAACTCCGCGCGTCGGCGCGGCCCACCCCGGGTGGCCAGCGTCAGCAACAACACCACCGCGGCGGCGCCCGCGATCTGCGGCGCACCCAGTCCGGCGGCGCCGCGCGGTAACGGCACCGCCAGGGCCACCGCCCCCGCAAGGGTAGGTAGCGCCGCAATCAGCAGGCTCTCCGCGAGGTCGACGTTGCGGTAGCGGTTGGTCGCCAGCGCACTGCCGCCGAGCAGACCCAACCCCAGCACACCGAGCGCGACCGCCCACCACCAGTCGTGTCCGGCCCGCGACCACGCCAGCAACACCATCACGGTCATGACGATCGACACGACCGGAATCGCCACCCCGACAAAGCGGTTCAACGCGGACCGGTCGAACTCCGGCGACTCGTCCAGCACGGCGATCGCGTCGATGACGTCCTCGACGAGCGGCCGATAGCGCTCGGTGCGGCTGACCGACACCAACGTCAACAACGACCCGTCGACAACACCTGCGTCGTCCAGGGACTCGTTGAACTTCAACGGTGGGGCGCCGGGCCTGGCGAACGCCCACACCCCCTGCGCCTTGAAGTCGAAGCCGCCGAGTACGTCCTTCGGGGTGTCCTCGAGAAGGTCGGCCAACACGGCCACCGTCTCGTCGATGTAGGTCTCGATGGGCGCCGCCGCGGGCAGCACCAGATCGGTCATGCGACGGCCGGTCAGGATCGTGACCCGTGTGGTAGACGGCCGCCCGGGCGTGACGCCCGACGCGGATGGTGCTGCGGCCGTGGAGGTCACCGCCGTTCGAGCCTGTCGAAGTCGTCGGACAGGGCGGCGGCCAACTCGATGGTGCGCCGACGGAATGCCTTGCCCAGCAAGTCCAGCTGAATCTCGGTTCCCGCCGCGATGTGCTTGTCGTACGGCAACACGACCACCCGCCCCGGTGGAACATGGCGCTCGAACTGTGCGACGAGGTCTTCGACGTCGATGTTCGGCTTACCCGGCACGGTGTGGTTGATCACCACGCACGACCGGCTCAGCAGATCCTGGTATCCGTTCTGCCGCAACCAGTCCATGGTCATCGCAGCCTGCCGCGCACCGTCGATGGAGGCACTCGCGACAATGACCAACCCCGAGACCGTCGACAGGACACCGCGGGCAGCGGGCTGAAACAGCCCCGCGCCGCAGTCGGCGAGGACGAGGTTGTAATAGCGCGACACGATGTTCGTCACGCCCTTCCAGTCCTCGTCGTTGAACTCGCGACGCGCTCCGCTGTACTCCTCGCTGGAGAGCACCTCGAGGTTCGCCGCGTTCATGCTGGTGTAAGCGCGGATGTCGTTGTAGCGCGCCAGATCCTTGTCGGAGAGAAGATCCGCCACGGTGGCCGCGGACTGGCGTCCGGCACGGTCGGCGAGGTTGCCGCCGTCGGGATCGGCGTCGACGGCCAGGATCCGGTCCCCTCGCACCTTGCTCATCGCCGAACCGAGGGCGACGGTCACGGCGGTCTTGCCGACGCCACCCTTGAGCCCGAAGACGCCGATTTGGTAGGAGTCCCTGGCATTCCGCCGTATTCGGCTGTGTAGCTCCATCTCGTAGAGCTCATCCGGCGACAGGCCGAGATTGATGCGCGTCAGCAGGTAGAGCAGGTGCCGCCAGCCCCGCTGCGACGGCATCTTCACCGCCGACTTCACCCCCACATGGGAGAGGGCGTCGATCGCGCGGTGGTTGCCGATGGTGGCAGCCGATGTCTGAGCCGGCGCTACGAAGGCTCCGCTCGTCTCGGGCTGGGGCTCTGCGAAATGCTGGCTGGGTGCAGGGGCGGTCGCGGGCCGCGGCATCTGTGGCGGCGCCGAGCGCGCCTGCTCGAACCGCGCGCCCGCCGGTGCACCGCTCATCGGCACCCTCATCATCGAATTCGGTTGTGGCGGCGGCGTTGCCGACCGTGCGGCCGGCATCTGCGTGGTGATCTCGTTCGGCTGCGGCGGCGGCGCCTGACCCACTTTGGTCTGTGTGACGGGCATCGTGGGCCCCGTCATCTCGACGGGAGCCTGGCCGATGGGCGGCGGTGTCGCTGCGGGTGCCGGTGCCGAGGGCGTCGATCCGGTGGCGTCGTCGCGATCCACTACGTCGTCGTCGGCTGTCTGGACAGCGTCTCCCGCGGAGTGGAAAAGCCGGTCATAGTCTGCCGACATGGGTACCTCTCTTCAGTCAGTGATTCAACGCACGAGGTGGGCAAGACCCCCCGAAGGACGAGCTTGCCCACCCGCGTGCAGCGTCAAGCTCCGAACGAGCTCTCGATGAGCCTGTCCGCCTGGAACATGGTTCCCCCGGTGCCGCCGGCCTCCTGGATGGTGGCGGCGAGATTCTTCAGTGCGGCGTTGAGCTCCGCCGATGCGGTGTCCCAACGCATTTGGACGGCCTGGTAGGCCTCGGAGCTGGCGCCGCCCCAGACGGCCGCCAGTGCGGTGAGGGACCCCTTGCCCTCTGTGAGCAGACCTTCGGTCTGGGCGACGGCGGCGCTCAACTCCGATGACGAACCGTCGATCGCGGCGTAGTTGTAAACCTTCTCAGTCATGTCATGTACTCCGTTCGTGTCAGTGGGTCAGAACTGCATTGCCGTCGACAGCGTGGACGCCCCGTCGTCGTCGGTCGCGGCATACTGAACGCCGGCGGTGTGGATGTTGGCCGAGATGTCGGTCAGCGTCTGGACCTGACGATCGGCCGCCTCCTGGAAACGCAACAGGGCGTGCTGGGCTGCCGTACCGGCGTCACCCTGCATCTGGACATGCAGGGAGCCGGCCGTCGCCTCCACGTAGCGGATCACGGCCTGCAGTTCCCCACTGATCCGTTCGAAGTTCGCTGCCTCCTTGGCGAGGACAGCAACGTCGGTATTCATTGCCATGCTGGATACTCTTTCTCTCTTCCTCTGTCCTCACCATCGATGGCGAGTCTTTCCGGTCGGGTGACCGGGAAGTCTTGGTGGACGATCACCAGTCGTCGTCCTCGTCTTCGCCGAGGTCCTGGGGTAGGACCCGCGGCGCCGTCAACCCGTTCCTGCTGCCACCGCTGCTTGCCCGCTGGCCCATGTGCCCCATCGGTCCGGTACCGCCACCGCCTGCGCCGACCGGTGCGAGACCCGCGCCGTTTCCGCCTGCCGCGCCGCCCGCGCCGCCGGACGCCGTGGTCGGCTGGCCGATGAGTTCGGCCATCAACGGGGTGCGGGCCATCGTCCCGCCGGCACCGGGCAGCGACGCGGCACGCACGAGGCCGGCGCCGGAGGTCGCACCGGAACCGCCCGCGAGCGGATGATTCGACAGCGGGCTGGCCCCGACCAGACCCACCTGCGTCTTCTCGCTGCCCAGACTGCTGCCGAGCTGGGTGAACAGCGACGTGACCTGCTGCAACGGCTGGGTCATCTGCTGCACCGGCTGCATGACCATCTGCATGCCCTGCTGCGGCACCTGCGCCAGCGTCGAGCCCAGCTGCGACGCCATCTGCACGCCCATCTGCATGCCCTGCTGTGTCATCTGATTGGGGCTCGCCGCCCGCTGGGCGAGGTTCTCCGATTTCTGGACCTGCCCCTGGGCCTGCTGGGCCGACATGCCGATCTGCGCGGTCGCGCGTCCTCCCTGCAGCACCGCCGACTCCATCGAGGCCTGCACACCCACCTGGGCGATCACGGCGTTACGCATGGCGGTCATCGGCGCCGACGCCGCCGCGTGCCCGACCGCGACGGCCGCGCCTGCGGCGGCCACACCGGGAATGACGATCGGCTTCGGTGGCATGATCGGTTCGAAGAGCAGGTTCAGGGCGGTCTCGGCCTGGTAGACGTCCATCGCCCCGGCCGCCTGGTTCCACATCCTGACGAAGTAGTCGAACTCGTTGATGCCGATCGGGACCGTGTTGACGCCGAGGAAGTTGGTGGCTTCGAGGACCGCGTGGGTGATGTGGTTCTGCTCGATCTCGGCGAGCGGTGGCGTGGTGGCCATCGCGAGGCTGTAGGAGTTGGCCTGCGCGGTCGCCTGCAGCGCGCGCTTCTGGGCCTGGGCGGACACGGTCCGCAGCCACGCGACCATCGGCATCGTGGCGGCCACGACCCGCTCACTGGCCGCACCGCTCCATACCGAGGTCAGGGAAACCAGGCTCGCGGCCAGTTCGTCGGCCTGCGTCTCCAGCGAGATCGCCAACGCCTCCCACCCCGCGGCGGCCTGCAGCATCGGCGCCGCTCCGGCGCCGGCCATCAACCGGGCGGTGTTGAATTCTGGCGGCATGGCATGCCAGAACATCGTCTAGGTCTTCCCTGGTCCGTCGAATAAAGGGGTGGTTGCCGCGATCAGAACGTCGCGGCGTTGGCGCCGTCCGCGGCGGTGTAGATTCCGGCGCTCTCGATCACGGCCGCGCCCATTCGAGCCAACTCTTCCTGGGCGACCGTGTTCATTGCCAGCGTTTCCACGCCCTCGGCGGCGAACGCGACCGCCGCCTGCGCCGACACTTCGTCGGCACCGGCCGGTACCAGCGCGGTCACCGCGGCACCCGCCGTCGTTCCCGCGGCGAGGCCCCGGGTGCCGTTAGCCACCACCTGTGCCCCGACTCCCACGGCGCCGGGATTGTGCATCAACGGTTCCATTTGCAGATCTCCTCGTCGGTCATGAATTCAATGCGTATGAACTTGTGCACACTCGGACACCGCTGTCCGCCAGCCAGGAACCGGTCCCCCGACCTCTTTGCTATCGCATCGCCACTGAATTTGCTGGCGCGTCTCGAATCATCTTAAGGGCGGTCCGGGGGTGCTCTTTACACAACTTCTTCTGGGGGGTCCACATAAGCCGCCTGGATGACCTCCTTCCCATCCGGTGAGACCAGAAATCCCTGGCCGGGGGGACGGCGCTTGAGCCGGACCTCACTCGAGGGAAACTCCTGTTTCTCCCCCGACAAGAACAGCGTCGGAGATCCGGCGCCGTACGCGGCTCCGACGAACTTGTCCATGGTGGCGCGGTGCGCCTGACTCATCTGGCAGGTGACGATGATGTGCAGGCCGATATCGGCGGCCGCGGGCAACAGCGGGAACAACGGAGCCATCGGCGGCACCACACCGCTGGCGGCGACGATCATGTGCCAGTCGTCGACCAGCAGCACGACATCCGGCCCGCTCCACCAGGACCGGGCGCGCAACTGGGCCGTGGTGAGGTCCGCAGGCGGAAGGCGGCGCTGCAGGTTGATGGCGAACGCCTTGATCGCCTCTTCCAGGCTCGCGTTGTTGCGGTTGATGGCGCCCGCTGCCAGCAGATGCGACTGCGGCACCGCGTCGAGCAGACCGGACCGGTAGTCGGCCAGCATGAACCGAACTTGGTCCGGGCTGTTGCGAGCGCAAATCGCTTGTGCGACAGCATGTGCGATCCGGGTCTTACCCGACTTGGGGCCACCGAAGATCAACATGTGCGGAGTGGTGTGCATCTGGTTGTAGGCGACACCCATGTCGGATTCGCGCAGTCCCAGCGGGATCGTCCACCGGGTGCGGTAGTCGGCGTCCGGGCCGGGCGGGTTGGGATCCAGGTGGTGCAGGTAGATGCGCTCGGGCAGGACGCGCACCTTGGGCGCCTGGTCGGTGTGCCGCGCTGCGATCACCTGAACCGCGTCGGACATGGCGGTGACGAGGTTGTCGGCGCTGTGCACACCGTCGAGGCGGGGCACCCCGATCATCAAGTGGTGCTTCTCCATCGACACCGCACGGCCCGGTCGGTTGGCCGGTATCTCGCGGGTGATGCGGTCGATCTGGGTCTCATTGACATCGCCCAACCGGAACTCGATCTTCGTGCCCAGGTAGTCGCGCACGCGTGCTTTGAGCTCGGTCCAGCGCGGCGTGGAGATCACCGTGTGCACACCGAATTGCAGGCCCTGGCCGGCGAGATCCTGCACGACGGCCTCGAGGTCGCCGAACTCCGCGACGAACGCCGGCCACCCGTCGATGACCAGGAACACGTCGCCGAACGGATCGGCCGCCAACGGGTGGTTCGCATCGTCGCGCATCTCGCGATACGCCGCCATCGATCCGACGCGGTACTGTTTGAACATCGCTTCGCGTTGCCGCAGAACGCCTTTCATCTCGGCGACGACCCGGTTGACCCGGTCGGGCTCCGAGCGTGTCGCGACGCCGCCGACATGCGGCAGGTCCTCGAGGTAGAGCAGCCCGCCGCCGCCGAGGTCGACACAGTAGAACTGGACCTGCCGGGGCGTATGCGTCGCGGCCGCCGACAGGATCAGCGTCTGCAGGAAGGTGGACTTGCCGGTCTGTGGTGCACCGCCGACGGCGATGTTGCCGCCGGCCGACGAGGTGTCGATGCCCCACACCTCCTGGCGGTGCCGGCGCGGTTCGTCCATGATGCCCAGGCCGAAGCGCAGCGGCTGGCGCTGGTGGTCGTTGGCGATCAGTTCGTTGACCGGTGTCGGATCGGCCAACGGCGGCAACCACATCCGATAGGCGCGGGTTTCGCCGGTGGTGAGCTGGTCCAGCACCACCTCGCGGAGCACCCGCTGGTCCGGTTCGATGCTCATGACCTCACCGCCGTCTCCGGGATCGGCGCCGCGGTGAAAGGACGGATCCGCGGCCGGCTCGGCCGTCTGGCCTGCGGCCTGACTTCCCCGTCGTCCTGTCGCCCCGATGTGGGGACATAGTTGACGCCGGTGTAGACGCTGTGGAACTTGACCGGGTCCTCCATGCCGACGCGAAGGAAGCCCACGCCGCTCTCTTTGTTCGTGATGTACTGCGCCTCCGGTGTGCCGATCACGGCTTTCGATTCGGCGGAACTGGTCGTGCGCAACGCGATCCGGTACGTGAGGTTGGGTTCGAGCTTGTCGATGCGCACACCGCCGGTGTTCAGCGACTGCGTCGCCAACAGCAGGTGCACCCGCAGCGAGCGGCCCACCCGGCAGATCCGATCGAACAGTGCGATGAAGTCGGGATGGTTCTGCAGCAGCTCGGCGAACTCGTCGACGACGACGAAAAGGGTTGGCAGCGGCGGCAGGTCGGCGCCGCGTTCGCGATGCTTCTCGTACTCGGCGACGCCGGACAGCGCACCGGCCGCGCCGACCTGCATACCGGCCTGGCGCAGGATGGACTGCCTGCGGTCCAGTTCGCCGCTGAGCACCTCGCCCATGCGGCTGACCAGCTCGGCTTCCTCTTCCATGTTCGTCACGACGGCGGCGGTGTGCGGCAGCTTTTCCATACCAAGGAATGTCGAGCCGCCCTTGAAGTCGGTGAGCAGCAGGTTCACCTGGTCGGGGTGGTGGGTGGCGGCCAGCGAGAGGATCAGGGTGCGAAGGAACTCCGACTTCCCGGAACCCGTTGTGCCGATGAGCATCCCGTGCGGGCCGGCGCCGAACTCGGCGCCCTCCTTGATGTCGAGGTACATGATGTCGCCGGTCTTGAGTTCATGGCCGAATGGGATGCGCAACCGGTCGCGGTCGGTGTCGCTGAACATGCGCCACCGTGCCGGGGTCACCTCCTCGATCGACTGTGCCCCGACCAGTTGATGCCATTCGGTGGCGACCTTCTTGTGCACGCGGACGCTCTTGTCGATGATCGTGCCGGTGATCGACCAACCCGCCAGCTTGCGCGCGATGCGGGCGGCCTGGTCCGACGTCAAGTGGTCGACCCTCGAGGTGATCGGCCGGAAGGTCTGATTGGGCAGCCGATCGTCGGCGGTGCCGTCGGCCGCCACGCGGATGCGGTACGCCGATCCTCGGTGGTTGCCGAGCGTGATGACGGTGACGCCGGCCCGGCCGTCGACCGGGAAGCCGGCCTTGCCGCCCGTGAGGTCGAAGACGACGACATAGGGTCCGCTCGGCGCCGCATCGGCGGTGTGGGGGCCGCGTGCGGTCAGGTCGCTCAGGCCGTCGGGCCGGGTGAAGATCATGCGGGTGGGACCCGCGGCGTCCGTGTCGGTCTGATGCTGCAGATGCGGTAACCACTTGAGCCAGGACCAGTTCGGGTCTTCGGGATTGTCGATGAGCACCCGCATCTGCAGGAGGTCCGGCGGGTGGAACACCGCGAGATGACAGACCATGGCCGTGAGCAGACCCGCCGCGCCGTCGGGATCGCCGCCGATGGCGATGGTCGGAAACGTGCGCAGCTGCAGGAGTTTCGGGCAGTCATGGATGAGTCCGTGGGTGCGCAGGAACTTCGTCACCCACATGTGGCTCACGGGTTCCAGGTGCGGCTGCGGCGTGCCCTGCGGACCCGCCAGTTCTCCGCCGACCGCGGGCTTGAGCAGTCGGTCGACCGCAGGCTCCGTGCCCAGTCCGATTCGGGTCGCGGCGAAGAAGTCGGCGTTGGTCTGCCGGGACCACTGGCGGTTGCCACCGATGAGCGACAGCAGATCCTCTGGGTGCGGCGCGTGATAGTTGAAGAACGTCACCTGAGCGGCCGCCGACGAGGTGACCCGCGTGCGGAGCCCGGCCAGGTAGCGGAGATATTCCTTACGGTCGGCATTGATTTCGGGAACGCGTTTGCCGCCGGGGCCGCCCCCTGCCATGAACCCGACGGTCGCCATGATCATCATCAACGGCATCATCAGCATGTACGGCGAGAGTTGCCGGATGCCGGTGAAGATCATGATCGCGATCATGCCGAGCATGCCGCCGCCCATCACCCACGGCAGCGCCTTCTGGATGCCCGATGGCGGGATCTCGACGCCCAGGTCTTCGGGCGGTGCGACGTTGATCTCACCCGGTGTCAGCCGCGGTCCGCGCTTGATGATCGGGGTGAACTTTTTGGTGGTCATCCGCCGCCTCCGGACGGGGCCGCGGCCGGTTGCGCAGTTGAGTCGCCACCGATCTTTCGCGGGTTGGGGTTCGGGGGCAGGGTGTCGTGTTCGATCAGTGCCGCTTCTTGCGACAGCACCGGACCGTCCACCAGACGTCCCACCACCTGCCACGGCGCGGTGGTCGGACCGGTCAGCCCGAGCGTCTTGCCGGTGTCCTCGTTGGGCAGCCCGTACCGCACACCTTGGGGGTCGATGTAGTAGAGGCTCTCGCCGTACCGCGGATCGGGCGACTGCAACTGGATGTACTGACCGCCATCGATGTAAACCGTTGCATCACCGCCGATCTGCTTGATCCCGGTGCCCATCGCCGATGGTGGGATGGGCAGTCGCCGCCCCGCGATCACCGTCGTCTTCGGCGCCTGATCACCGGGCTCGCGCTGCCACGCCCAGCACAACGTCGGGGCGTCCTCACGCAGCAGGATCTCCAAGGGTCTGTCGGGTAGTGGTGAGGCGAAGACGTGTTCGGGGATCCGCGCGACCACACTGGCCTCCACCGACGGCGGTGTGACGAGCCCGAACGAATTCGTCGCGCGCAGCGCAGCGGCGGTGGTGTCGTTGATCTGCGCGACACCGTCGGGCAGCACCACGAAATGCTGTTCACCGTCCTCGGTCAACGCCTTGAACACCGCGCCCACCACGAGGTTGGGCGGCAGCCCGACCGAATTGGGGGCCCCGAAGGACGGGATGTCGGGGAGACGCCACGGACCCGCGTTGGGAAGCGCGTTGAACAGGCCCCTCGAGATCGGCGTCGCCCTCGCCGTCACCGGGATGCCGACCGCCGAGGTGAGCGCGCGATCAGCGAGATCGATGTCGTGTCTGCCGCTTTCGGTCACCAGCCAGGTGTCGTTCTCGTAGGAGACCAACATGCCCTGGTCGGGGCGTATCGGGGCGACCGAGGCATCGGCGACCAGGGGCCGCACGATGATCGACGACTCCAGGTTCGGCGCCACGCTCTGCGGCTTGGTGACGGTGTCGCACAGTGTCCACATCGAGTTCGCGGCGCCGACCGGCGTTGCGTAGGGCGCGCCGGGGATCCCGATCGACTGCCCCTTCGGCATGCGGTTCAACTCGTCGGATTTCACCGCCACCGGGGTTCCGGCGTTGCCGAGGACGAGTCGCGCCGACGTCAGGTTGTACACCGGCCGCAACTGACCGCTACCCGGGAGCATCACGTAGAGCTGGTTGGTGCTGCGATCGACGAGAAGCGTGTCGTTCCCTTGCTTCCCGAGCGGTTTGAAGTACGCCAGCAGGGCGGCGCCCAGGCAGATGAGCACCGCGATGACCACGCCCGCGGACACGGCGCGGCTGTAGAACTGCAACGGGTCGTCGAACATCCGGGTGTCCCGGCGCACGATCGCGTGCTCGACGCGGCGCAGCAGGAAGCGCCAACCGCTGACCTGCACCTTGGTGGTGAGCCGGAATCCCGCCATGTCTAGTCGCCGATGCTCAGACGTGCGTGCACCGCGCCGATGGCGGCGGCCATGTCCTCACCGTTGATCTCGCTGAGTTGTTCGTCGCCGAGGCTGTCGATGTCGAGCGAACGGGCCAGCCGCATGTCACGGTTCTGTTCGCCGGCCTCGACCAGCTGGCGGGCGTAGCGGCCGTTGCCCGCGATGTCGAGCGCGGGTTTGCCGTTCAGTGTGCGGCTGCTCAGCAGGGTGGCGGCCTCGAGCACCTGCTTGGCGGCCTGCTCATCCAACGACGAATCATTAGCGCGGGCAATGACTTCGGCGATCTCGACGATCTCGTCGGGGGTGTACGAGTCGAACTCGATACGGGTGGCGAATCGCGAGCGCAGACCGTCGTTCGATTCCAGAAGGCGGTCGATGTCGGCGCTGTAGCCGGCGATGATCACCACCAGCCTGTCCCGGTCGTTCTCCATCCGGGCGAGCAGCGTGTCCAGCGCCTCGGTGCCGAACGGGTCGGCACGGCCGTCGCGTTCCTGCACCAGGGTGTAGGCCTCGTCGATGAACAACACGCCACCGAGGGCGCGGTCGATGGTGCGGCTGGTCTTGACGGCCGACTGCCCTTCGTACTCGGCGACGAAGTCCTTGCGGGAGGATTCCACGAGTTTGGGTTCGGCGGTGACGCCAAGGCCCGCCAGGATGTTGGCGACGACGCGAGCGATCGTTGTCTTCCCCGTGCCGGGCGGTCCCGCGAAGATCATGTGCTTCGACGTCTGCGCGACCTTCATACCGCGCGCCGCGCGGATCTTGGCCATCTGCGTCGCGGCGCGGTAGGCCTCGATCTGCTCCTTCACCCGCGTCAACCCGATCTGACGATCGAGTTCGGCTTGCGCGTCGGCGAGCAACCGGTCCCGACCGGTCGTGTCGGCCTCGACGCTGCCCGGATCCCACGGATCCCTGCGCGCGGCGATCAGCTCCGCGGTCGTCGTGGTGAGCCGGTATGACGGATCTCGGAGTGCTTCAACGACTTTGGGGTCGGGATGGGTGGCCTGCAACCACTCCAGCAGCGCGACCGCCGACTCTTCGTTGCCCTGGCTTCGGCGGGTCATCGCCAGGAACCACGCGATGGCCGGTGCACACGCCTCCCCCGCCGGTGAGGAGTTGGACTCGGTGAGCCGTCGCTCGGCCTCGGTGAACAGCCCGAGGTTGGCCGCCGCGACGCCGTGCGCCACGCCGGCGGCCGCGGCGAGGAACTTGTCCGGCCACGCTGCGGCGCCGCGGACCTGTTCGATCACATCTGTCCAGCGCTCGGCGGCGGCGTAGATCACGGCCTTGATCCAGGACACCAGGTGCTCGGCCCCGGCGGCCGGGGCGTCTTCGAGAGCCTCCATCGCGTCGGCGTAGTTGCCGATCGACGCCTCGTTGGCGGCGAAACCCATGGTGATGGCCAGCGGCGAATTCACCGGGTAGGTGATGTCGCCGAACGGCCCGCCGATCGGCACCCGCGCGTTGAGGCTGTTCATCGAGATCTCGGCCGAGCCGGCGAGCTGACCGAAGTTGGCCCGCGAGTACCACGCGCGGAACAACGTGACCCGGTCGGTGTCGCCGCAACGGATGCGGCCCACCCACGCATCACAGGCCGATTCGTCGAAAGTGGTGATCTCCGTGAAGATCTCGAATGCGCGCGCGGGGGTGCTGGCCAACATGCCGACCGCGCTTCCGAACAGGCTGGAGAGGTGCTCAGTCATGGTCACCGGCATATCTTGTCGTGAACACGCGGGTGCGCTCGGCGCGGGCTTGTTGCGGGCTCGGAAGGCCGAGATCACGGGCGAGGAAGTCGCGGGTCGCCGCGTCGTCGTGGCCCTGTTGGCGCATGCTCTCGAGCATGCTGACGTACTGCGTGCTCTTCGCGTCTTGACTGGCGAGCCCCGCGATGACGACGACCTCTTCGGCGAGCTTGGCTTCCGTCAGCCCGCTTGCCTTCGGCGACAGCTCGATTCGACTGATCCGGCCGTCGAGGAAGGCGCTGACGGAGACGGTTCCCGGCGGATTGGTCACGGTGACAGGCACCGGGGGTTCGGCGCCGCCGGTTCCGACCGGGCCGTAGACATCCAGTGCGTCGAGCACGGAGTCATCGGATACGACCGGCGGGCTGAAGTCGAGCGCGGCCAAGTCGTCGCGCTCGTCGTCGGGATGGCGTTCGGACGTCTCATCCACCGTGCGAAGCCTCCGCGGGATCGAGCGTGGCGTGCTCGAACCACGTTCGCGACGGCAGGAATTCGATCAATCCGTCAAGTGCGCGCTGCAGGTTATCGGTGCTGCCGGGCAGGAAGCTGCCGTACAGTTCACCGCTGACCCGCCGGGGAATCGACACGATCCGCCCGTACTTGGAGTCGAGCACGCCCGCCGCGACGTCGGCTTGGGTGAACGTGCCGCCGGGATGGCGCTCGATCGCGGTGATCTCCGCCCAGCTCGCCGGGTCGGCGATGATCTCGGCGTAGGCGCGGGCCGACGAGGGCCCGATTCCGTAGGCGGCGATCTGGTTTGCGTCGCGGCACGCGGCGAGTTTGCTCGCCACGCCCGTCAGCGGTTCGACGTCGCCCGGTGTGGCGGTGCCCAGCACCGCCGCCACCATGCCGGCCAAACCGACCTGGGGAGCCACTCGCTGCAATACGAGCATGTCGCCGTCACGGGCCGCGACGACATGGCGGTCACCCTTGCGACAGACCACGAATCTGATCAGCTTGCCGCCGACGTCGCGTCGCCACCAGCGAGCCTCCAACGTGCGGTCCGCCCGGCTCAATGTGTCGACCATCGCCGCCACCTCCGGGTGCGGATGGCCGAAGACGTCGAGTACGCTCTGCGCGGACAGGTCGCGGGCGACTTGGTCCCACACGCGGTCGCGCAGTTCGGGCTGGGGGATGTTGGGACGGATACCCAACGCGGTGGGGAATTCCATCAGGCCCAGCCGGTCGGTGATGACCAGCATGCCGTCGATGGTCACCTCGACGCCCACGACGTCGTCGATGTGCGTGGCTTCTGCGCTCACGGCTGATCCGTCCGCATCTGGGTGCTCAGCGTCGAGGCCGCCGCCTCATCGGCCCGGTCGTAGCGGGCGGCGGCGTCGGTCAGCTCGCCGGAGAGCGCGGTCGACGATTCCGCGGCCGCGACGCCCGCGTGGTCTCGCGAGGTCAGGACGGCATCGAGCGCACCGGCGGTCGGGGCCGCGATCGTGCCGTGGGTGTTCGCGATCGCCGCCGGCAGGTGGTCGGCGATACGACTCATCGCCAGCGCGTCGGTGGCCGTGCGGTCATGCCGGGCGGCCAGATCGTCGAGGTGCGCGGCGGAGACCCGCAGATCGTCATCGGACATCGCCGTTCACCCTTCCCTTCGTCGTGCGGTGACAAGCATCTGCCGGCACCGCCCGTTTGCGCACAGACCGAGAGCCTTTTGCCGCGAACCCCGTCACAAGGCCGGAACCGAATACGCAGGCCCCGTCGCCGCGAGCTAGCGTACCAGCGGTTGAGCACCCCCAATGTCACCAATTTTCGGCTCCTCGGGGTCCGTCCACGGCCGCGCACAGAGCGTCCCAGTTAATGTGCAGGGTTCCATCCCAGCGGCATAAGCGTACCTATGCCGCTTGCAGCAAACTGTGTTGATGCGCTTGGTCACCGTTTGGCCGTGCTGAAGCCGCGAGCAGCCGCTGCCCCCGGCAAGCGCGTGCGACCGCAGCTCGATCGCTCAACCATCGGCTCGCGAAGGGGTCCCCGCGAATCTCGGCCGGTGTTAGCTGAGAGAGCAGACGAGGGGTATCTGGGACCGTGGTTGATACTTGAGCCCGGGGACCGACCGACAACTTCTTTGAGGAGATCGCATTGAGCGAGCGCGATGACGCATTGCGGAAAGAACTCGGCTGGGCGAGCCCCGATGAGTCCGAGCCGGAGCCGCCGCCACCGGCGTCCGAACCCGAGCCGGCGCAGCCGCCGCCACCGGGTTTTCCGGATCCGGAGGCGCCGCGCGCCAGTTTTCGCGAACAGCCGTCCCGATTCGGCCCGCCTCCGGACTCGCTCCGCGACACCGGGCCGGTGCCCGCTGCGCCGCGCCCCGACCCACGGATGTGGGGCCATCCGACCAGACAGCAGCAGCCGCCGCCTCGCCCTCCGCAGCAGCCCGGCCAGCCGACCACTGCCGGTTGGCCGGGACCCGGCCCGCAAGGCCAGGCCGCAGTCCCGCAACCGACGGGCTCCTACGCCGAACGGATCAGACCCGACGAACTGGTGCCTCCGCGTAAGCCCGCGCCCACCCGGGGCTGGCGGTTCGCCCTCTACCGCGCCACCCTCGGACACCTGAACCTCGGGCCGGGGCCGGACGAGGTGCGCCAGGCCGAGTTGGAGGCGAAGATTCGCGGCGCGCTGCGGGGTCACTACAAGATCGGCGTGATGGGCAAGGGCGGGGTCGGTAAGACGACCGTCTCGGCGAGCATCGGCTCCGTATTCGCCGAGATACGGCAGGACGACCGGGTCGTCGCGATCGACGCCGACACCGCGTTCGGCAAGCTGGGCAGCCGCGTCGACCCCAAGGCCCCGGGCTCGTACTGGGAACTGGCCTCCGACCAGCATCTGGAGACCTTCGCCGACGTCCGCAGCCGAGTCGGAAACAACGCCGCCGGGCTGTTCGTGCTCGCCGGTGAAGGCACGCCCGCGCGCCGCCGCGTGCTCGACCCGGCGATCTACCGGGAAGCCACCTCTCGGCTGGACCGCTACTTCACGATCTCGATCATCGACTGCAGTTCGACGATGGACTCCCCGGTCACCCAGGAGGTGCTTCGCGATCTGGACGCCATGGTCGTGGTGTCCTCACCGTGGGTCGACGGCGCGGCCGTGGCAGGCCAGACACTGGACTGGTTGGCCGCGCGGGGGCTGACGCGACTCCTGCAGCGCACGGTGATCGTGCTCAACGACTCCGACGGGCACGCCGACAAGCGCACGCGTTCGATTCTGGCCCAACAGTTTTCGGGTCAGGGTCAAAGAGTCATCGAGGTTCCGTTCGACGGGCATCTTCGACCAGGCGGTGTCATCAACGGGACATCGGAGATGTCTGCCAAGACCCGGCGGCGGTTTCTCGAGATCGCCGCCGCGCTGGCCGAGCACTTCCCCACCAGCGACGACCGCAGCCGCGAACGCTACTGATTCGCCGGCTCAACTGAGCTCGTCGACCAGTGCGGCGATCGCCTCGGCGGCCACCGCGGGAATCTGCTCTCCTGCCTCGGCGTGCGCGATGTCGTCGTCGGAAACCCCTGCCGCCTGGGCGGTTTCGGCGATCGTGAGGTTCGCCCGGCGTCGGGCGGCGTAGAGGCGCTGACCGAGTGTCGCGCCCGCGGATCGCGCCGCGCGCAGCATCAGCTCGTCGTAGCGCGTACGCACCGCGCTCAACGCCTTGATCAGCGGCGGAGTCACCCTGCCGATCCGCGCCGCCCGCGCCGCCACTGCCTCCAGCTGACGCAGGTCGGCCAGGATCTTCGCCGCCTTCGCGCCGAACTCGGGATCCGAGGATTCCGGTAGCGCCGCGATGGCCGAGTCGAACGTCCTCGCGGCGGTGATCACCGCCTCGGCGATCAACGGCACCTCGTCGCTGCGCGGCGTCTCCGCGGGCCGCTGCCCCTCGCCGACCGGTTCTCCCCGGCGGAGCCCGGCGATCGTGCCGGGCGGCCACCGCAGCACCTCTTCGAGCTTTGCTCGAGTCCGCTCCCGCGGCCAGCTTCGGCCCTTCTCGAAGGCGATCAGGGCACCGGCGTTGATGATGCCGTCCGCCGCGAGGCTGCGTTGGCTGATGTTGAGTTCGCGACGTCGGGCCGCGGCGGCCGCGCCCGCTCGAACCATGCCGGGATCGAGCGCCTCGGTCGATCCGTCGATCGACTCCGGATTGGTCATGGGCGCGGCGGGTCCTCGATGGCGGGGATGAGAAGTCGCCGTAATCGTATCCCCCGTTATGTTGCGCGCTACGGCTTGGGGCGGCGTGGCGGCTGGAAAATCGTATCGATGCTGCGGTTCCAGCCCGTCTGCGGCGGCCCGCGCTACGTCTTTCCAGGGGCGTTCTGCCGCGTTATCGGCTGGTCAGCGCGTTGCAGGGTCCCCGCGGCACAGCGCGGGGGTCTGTAACTGTTGCGTCGCTACGGTTTGTGCGCTACGTTTTCGGCATCGCAGCCGACGGGCCGCACACAGCGCAGAGGAGCATCACGAATGAACACGACTGAATGGGACGAGACGCCCGTCGGTGCCTGCACCCGGGATCCGGAGCGGTGGACCACATCGGCCGACGAGCAGGCGAAGGCCATTTGCCGCGCATGCCCCCGCCGCTGGCTCTGCGCCCGGGAGGCCTGCGAGCTACCGCGCGCCGAGGGCCTGTGGGCCGGGATCTTCGTACCCGAGGCGGGACGTGGCCGCACGTTTGCTCTGCGGCAGCTGCGGTCGTTGGCAGAACAGCACGGCCACCCCGTGCGGGCTCGCCGGTTCTACGCGGAATCGGCCTGAAGGCGGATCGGCCCGCCGCCGGATCGGGGGGTCGGCGGCGGGTTCGACCGTCAACCGGAATATCTCTGGCGAGCGCGCGGTTGATGGACGCGACGGTGCCGGGCATGCCCCGGGCCCCAATCGCAATCGTCGCTTCGAGCGACCACTCGCCGAGAGGCGCAGGCGGCACCGTCCCCTTCTTCTGCCCTACCAGGTGTCGACGAACCGTCGGCCCTGACCGCGGGGCGCGTGCGCCGTGGCCGCGGTCAGCGCATTGATCACGACGTCGCGCGTTTCGGCCGGGTCGATCACGTCGTCGATCTCGAACAGCGCAGCGGCGTTGAGCGCCTTGGCGTTCTCCTGCGCGGCCGCCGTCGCCTGCCGGACCCGTTCCTCACGCTCGTCCGCGTCGGCGATCGCTTCCAGTTCCTTGCGCATTCCCAGCCGGACCGCGCCCTCCAGTCCCATCGGTCCCAGGTGCGCCCCCGGCCACGCCACCGTCAGCGCCGGTTCGTGCAGGCTGCCGCCGGTCATGGCCTGCGCGCCCAGTCCGTAACCCCGCCGCAGGATCACCGCTATCAGCGGCACCTCGAGCGCCGCGCCCGCCACCAGCATCCGCGACGCGCGGCGCACCAGCGCCTCGGACTCGGCCGCCGGACCGACCATGTAGCCCGGGCAGTCGACCAGGGAGAGCACGGGTAGCCCGAACGCATCGCACAACTGCAGAAAGCGGGCCGCCTTGTCGGCGGCGGCGGCCGTGATCGCGCCCGCCATCACCATCGTGTTGTTCGCGATGATCCCGACCGCGCGGCCGCCGATGCGGCCCAGCGCCGTCACCATCTCCGGTGCGAACTTCGTGCGCAGGAACGTCACCGTGCCCTCATCGGCCAGCGTCTCGATGATCGGGGCAACCTGGTAAGCGCGGCGGGCACGCTCGGGAACGACTGTGCGCAAACGTGTTTGGTCCGCGACCGGACCCGGTTCGGTCGGGCCTTGACAGTAGCCGAGCAGCCGCTTCGTCACCGCGACCGCTTCGGCCTCATCGGCAACGACGACGTCGACCACACCGTTGGGGGACTGCACGCTGATCGGTCCCACCTCGTCGGGCGGCACCTCACCGAGCCCGCCGCCCGCGATCATCGCGGGCCCGCCCATACCGATCGACGTGTTCTCCGTCGCCACGATGAGGTCCGAACATCCGGCGATGACGGCGTTGCCCGCGAAGCAGCGGCCATGGACGACGGCGATGCGCGGCACCACGCCCGACAGCGCCGCCCACAGCTTGAACGCACGCGCATCGAGCGAGGACACCGCCGGATAGTCGGTGTCGCCGGGCCGCCCGCCGCCGCCCTCGGCGAAGAACACCGTCGGCAGCCGCATCCGCTCGATCAGCTCGAACAACCGGTCCTTCTTGCGGTGCCCCAGCGCGCCCTGCGTGCCGGCCAACACCGTGTAGTCGTAGGACAGCACCGCGCACGCGCTGCGCTCGGGACCGAACAGATCGCCGTTGATCCGCGCCGTCCCGGCGACCAGACCGTCGGCGGGGGTGCGCGCGATCAGGTCCTCGAGATCGCGCCGGCGACGCTGCGCCGCGATCGCGAACCGTCCGTACTCCACGAACGAGCCCTCGTCGACGAGGTCGGCGATGTTCTCCCGAGCGGTCCTGGCGTTCGCCTCGTGTCGCCTGGCGACGGCATCCGGCCGCGACGCGTCCGCGGTGAGTTCGCGGCGCCGCAAGAGCTCGGCATGGTCGTCGCGCACCGACTCGTCACCCACGGCGTCCGATGCTAATCACGAGCCGTCGACCCGAGTTATCCACAGGCGCTTCCCGCAGCACCGAGAACTGTCGCCCGCCGCGCTTAGCGTGCCGGTATGACGAACTGGATCAACACAGTGAGCCGTGACCACGTCGAACTCGGCGTCCGCGGCCGCTTCACACAGGCGAATCACGGCAAACCGACGATGCTGCGCAGGATGGCGCGCGGCGATTGGGTCGTCTTCTACTCCCCACGCACCATCTACCCCGACGGCGAGCCGCTGCAGGCGTTCACCGCGATCGGACAGATCGCCGACGACGAGCCCTACCTCGACGCGGCACCGGAGGCCGAACGGTGGCGGCGCAACGTCGACTTCCTCGAGTGCACCCAAACCCCGATCCGTCCGCTCATCGAGCACTTGGACTTCATCGAGGACAAGTCGCGGTGGGGGTACAAGTTCCGCTTCGGGTTGTTCAAGATCGGCGACGCCGACCTGGAGGTGATCCGTTCGGCGATGACGGGATCGTGTTGAGGCCTACTGTGAGGTGATGAGCAACACCGACCCGGCGCCTGCCGAAGTCACCTGTGCGGCAGTCCCGTTCGCGGGTGTGCTGCATCCGCGGGAGGTGCCGCTGGGTGGGCCGCGGGCGATCCGGGTGCGGCGGACGCTGCCACAGCGGGAGCGATCGCTGATCGGTGCGTGGTGCTTCGCCGACCACTACGGTCCGCACGACGTGCGCGGCGGGACGGGAATGGATGTGCCGCCCCATCCGCACACCGGGCTGCAGACCGTCAGCTGGTTGTTCAGCGGCGAGGTCGAACACCGCGACAGCGGCGGCGCTCACGCGCTGGTGCGGCCCGGCGAGCTCAACCTGATGACGGCCGGAGCGGGTATCTGCCACTCGGAGGTGTCGACGAGCGCCACCACGATCCTGCACGGTGTGCAGCTGTGGGTGGCTCTGCCCGACGAGGCGCGCGACACCGCGCGCGGCTTCGAACACTTCGTCCCTGCGCCGCACGCAGTCGGGGACGCGACGCTGAGGGTGTTCATCGGCGAGCTCGAGGCCCAGCGCTCCCCCGTCGAGACGTTCACACCGCTGCTCGGCGCACAGGTCGACCTCGAACCCGGGGCGGACGTGACGCTGGAGGTCGATTCGACTTTCGAGCACGGCGTCCTGCTCGATCACGGCGACGTCGCCGTCAACGGCACCGCGCTCGAGGTCGCCGATCTGGCGTTCCAGGCGGCCGGGGCCGAGAGGTTGCATCTGGCAAACCGCGGCAGCGGGCCCGCGCGGCTGGTGCTGCTCGGCGGGCCGCCGTTTCCCGAAGAACTGGTCATGTGGTGGAACTTCGTCGGCCGCAGCCACGACGACATCGCGACGTACCGCAGACAGTGGGAGGACGGCGACGAGCGGTTCGGCGCCGTGCAGGGCTACCGCGGCGCCGTGACGCGGCTACCCGCTCCCCCGCTGCCCAACGCGACATTGCGTCCGCGGCGGAACCCCGGGGTATAGAGACACCATGACGACCGACAAAACCGGCGCGCCCACCGAGGTCACCGCCGAAGCCGACCGCTACACCATCTCCGTCGACGGCAAGAGCGTCGGAATCGCCGAGTTCGCCGACCGAGACTGTCAGCGGGTGTTCACCCACACCGAGGTCGACAGCGACTTCGAGGGCCGCGGCCTGGCGACGATCCTGATCGGGGAGGCGTTGCAGAAGACCCGCGACGACGGGCTGCGCATCGTGCCCGTCTGCAAGATGGTGGCGTCCTACGTCGAGAAGCACGACGAGTTCTCCGACGTCGTCGATCCGGTTTCCGACGACGTCGAGCAGTGGCTGGCGAATCGTTAGTTCGACTACCCCGCTATCGTCTTCGCGATGGCGACGGCGTTCTTCACCCCGGATGGTGATGCGTTCGTGCCCACGCCGATGGCGCGGGGCCCGTGGGGACAGACGATCAGCGGCAACTACGCCGGCGGTCTGCTCGGGCACGTGCTCGAACGCGATGCCGGCGACCCGGATTTCCAGCCGGCCCGCCTGACCGTCGACCTGTTCCGCCCGGCCGCACTGGCAGCGGTCCGGGTGGAGACCGCCGTCGTCCGGCAGGGCCGCCGCCTCAAGCTGGTCGATGCGCTGATGACGCAGGGCGACACGACCGTCGCCCGGGCGACCGCGCTGTTCCTTCGCCGCGGAGAGCAACCCGCAGACGAGGTCTGGACGTCGCCGGTCACGATGCCTGCGCCGCCGCCCACACCGGATCCCATCCCCCGCGAACTGTCGACGCTGGTGTGGACCTATGGTCGGGACGAGCGCGAACCCGGGCCCGGCGAGGGCCTGGCGAACTGGCAGCATTCGGGTCCGAAACACTTGTGGGTCCGCGACTTTCGGCCGCTGGTGGCGGGCGTGGACCTGACGCCGTTCACCCGCGCCGCGATGGCAGGCGACATGGTCAGCTCGTTGACCCATTTCGGGCCCAGCGGCCTGCAGTGGATCAACGCCGACTACACCCTGACGTTGTCGCGCCTGCCGAAGGGGCCCTATCTCGGGCTGGCCGCGCTGACGCACTTCAGCGACGCCGGAGTGGCCACCGGCACCGCGACCATCGTCGACGAGTTCGGGCCGATCGGCAGCGGCGTGGCCAACGCGCTGGCGAACCCCGGCTTCACCCCGCCCCGCATGTAGTCCGCCAATGAGAAACACCCCGCGGGGTGTTTCCGGTGCCATCCAAAAGGTCAGCTGATGCCAACGACCTCCTGAGCGATATCGGCCAGGCGCGTCTGCGCCGCCGACACCAGCCGCTGGCGGTTCTTGTGCATCTCCTCGTAGGCAATGATCGTGCGGATGTCGGACGGATCGTCGAGATCCTTCACCGCGGCCACCGCGTCGCTGAGGTTGAGGTCGTCGTACCCGGCGATCGGCAGCTCGTCGGCGTCGACGACACCGCTCTGGGCGCGCGCCTTGTGCAGCGCATCGGCCGCGTCGTCGGCACCTTCGCGGCGGACAACCTTCTCCGCGCTGCGCAGGGCACCGTCGCGCGACGCCCCGAGCGCCTTGAGGGTGATCTCGCTGGCGCGCTGGGCACGCTCGCGCAAGTCATCGACGGCCGGGCCGGCCGACCGAAGCAGCTCCGCGAGCCGCTCGACCGACTGCGCCGACCACTGCCCCGGCAGGTTGACCAGCTTCACCGCGGTACCCGCAGCAGCCTGCAGCGGCGTGCGCTGCAGCGCGGCCGGGCCGCCGAGTGCATCCTCGGCCAGCACCGTGGTCAGCCAGTTCACCGTCGCCGAATGCGCGGTGATCAGGCGATCGGCGAGGTCCTGGACAGCCGGTTCCTTGGCAGCGACCGCGAGCGCCTTGACGTACCGGGCGCGGTCGAGCAGCTGATCCTCAAGCGCCAGGTCGCCCAGCAGCGCCTCATCGAACGGCTGTGCCTGCTCGGTGAGCGCCTTCACCGCGGCGGCGGCGCGGCCCAGGAACGGGCCGATCGTGTCGGGGAAGCCACCGAGATCGCGGATCGCCTTCTCGATCGCCTCGGCGCGGATCCGGCCGTTCTCGGCGTTCTGCGTCAGTTCGCGACGCACCGCCTCGGTACGGGCCTGTGCGATCCGGGTCTCGGCGACCTGGATCTCGGTGTGCGTCAGGTCAAGGATCGTGCGCAACTGCGCGATCAGTGTGGTCTTGGTGGTAGTCATAGATTTTCGCCCCTTAAGCGTTGACGGTTTGGGTCGGCGCTGGGGTGCACCTGTCCAGTTGGCTACCCGGTGTGCGGGTGAAGCCGAACGCCTTCGGGGTGTGAGATGGATCGCAGTCGGCGTGTCGTCAGCGCGGCTGAAGGATGACCACCGGAATCTCGCGGTCGGCCCACGACTGGTAGGTGTCGAAGTCGGCGTAGGCCTCGACCAGCTTCGGCCACAACCGCGCCTTTTGCTCGGGCGTCGCGGTCACGGCGCGAACGGCCCGGCGGTCCGAACCGATCTCGATGTAGGCCTCGGGGTTGGCCACCAGGTTGCGGTACCACTGCGGATCGGTGTCGCGGCCACCCTGGGACGCCACGACGATCACGTCGTCACCGTCGTGGATGTACACCAGCGGCGACACCAGCCGTCTGCCGGATTTGCGCCCGATGTGCTCGAGCAGCAGCGTCGGTACGGGCTTCTTGAAACCCGCGCCCACCCGCCACGTCGCGCCGATCTTCCCGCCCGAGCGGCGGTACACCCACACGTGGGCTTTGCCGGCGTACTTCATGATCTTCGTGACGACGGGCGAGTTCAGCTGCTTGGGCTTGTTGTTCGGGTCCATGGGATCAACCTAGGTACTGCGCCGTGCTGCCACCCAGCGGCATCGCGGGCATACCGAGCTTGCGATGGTCCCAGCTGCGGGTGCGCAGCGGCACCACCCGTACACAGATGCGGTTGTTCATCATCTGGTCGACGAACGGGCGCATGTCCTCGGAGTACGGTCCGGTGTAGCGCTCCCAGACGCTGATACCTACGCGCAGAACGGTTTCCGGATCGTCGACGATCTCGGCCCTGCCGTCGATGGACACGCCGCGCAGCGTGTCGTAGGTGTGGCCGTCCTCGATCATCACCGTGACCGTCGGGTTGCGCCGCAGGTTGACCGCCTTCTGCGACTTGGCCTTCGTCTCGAACCAGATCTCGCCGTCGAGCACGGCGTACCACATCGCGACCAGGTGGGGCCGCCCGTCGGGCAGCACCGTGGCCATCGTGGCGGTGCGACTGCGTTCGATGAATTCGGCGACCTCGTCATCGGACATGACGATCTTCGCGCGTTCGTTCTTGCCCACGGCCCGATCTTGTCAGGTCGCGGGGGCGACGACCGCCACCGGGATGGGGTTGAGCGTGGCTAGCTCATCAGCATGATGTACTGCGCGGCCGTCATCTGTTGGGCCGCAAGCAGAGTCGGGGCACTGGTCTCGATGGTGTACCGGTCGGCGGTGGCCAGGCAGTAGAAGGCGCCCTCGTTCGTCCGCAGGCAGCGGCTGCCGGGCATATCCGGAACCGGGTTGGCCGGCTTGGCCGTCGCCGACACCTCCTCGGCGAACTCCTCGACCACACCTTCGGCGCCTGCGCCGTCCTCGGTTTCGTAGACGGTCGTCCCTGCCATCGCGACCAGGTCGACGCCGGTGTCGGAGAACAGCTTGGCCGAGCGCACCGGGTCGGACTGGAAGTGCAGCGCGCCCCGCCGTTCGTAGGTCCCGCCCTTGGTGAACGTCGGGTCGCGGCCGTCGAGCGGGAGCGTGCGGGCCAACAGGCCGGTCGGATCGATCGAGATGTCGGCCAGCTCGCTGGGGTCGGTGGCGCGGAACTTGTCGATCTGCGGCGCCTGCAGGTCGAGGCTCTCGGTCACCAGCCGGGCAGCGGCGTCGATGCCGGCGGTCGCCTGGGCCAGCTGCATCAACACGTAGGGTCCGTGCGCGGTGAACGACCGCACCGCACCGAATTTCCCGATGTTGCGATCGGTGCCGGTGTGACTGCTGGCGCGCGCCTCGGGATGGCCGGGGATCTCCAGCTTCGGTGACGGCCCGTCGGTGCCCTGCGGCTGCGATACCGCGTCGCCCATGTCGTCGGCCGCGGCTTGGGCGGCGCGCTCGTCGGCGAAGCGCAGCACCGCGTTGAGCAGTATCTGCTTGTTCTTCTCGGTGCGCGTCGTGGCGAAACCGGTGACGAAGTCGTGCCGGGCCGCCGCCGCGGCGACGTTCATCGGGCCGATCATGGCCAGCGCCTCGGCGCGGGGCAGCACCATCGCGCCCAGGCCGAACCACTCCGTCAGCGCCTCGTCGACCTCCCACGGGCCGATGACGTGGTTGGCCAGTCGCTGGCCCTCGAGCACGACGCCGAGCATCGGGTCACCCGCGACGCCCAGCGGATCCCGCGGCGCCGTGGGAAACCGGCCCGGGTCCAACCGGTCGAAATCCAGCGCGGGCCCACCGGCGGCCCTGACCGCGGATCCCTCGATGGTCGATGTGCACGCCGTGGCAAGCAGCGCGACGACAGAGATGAGCGCAAGGATCGCGTTCCGCATGTCTGTGGAAAGTACCCGCGCCGGGTCGGCCGGAGATTCAGGCGTGCCGACGCCGCGGCGGACGTCATAGAAATGAGACGAGCCACCGAAATCCGGTGGCTCGTCTTCATTTTGTGGGCGAAGGGGGACTTGAACCCCCACGTCCCGAAGGACACTGGCACCTGAAGCCAGCGCGTCTGCCATTCCGCCACTCGCCCCAACAACCGGGGGAGCCTATCACGCACAACACCCGGCTCCCCAACCGTACCGGCTGCCCCCTGGCGGCGTTCGGCCGATCGTGATCCGGGGTCCTGAGCTGCGGCGATCCGATTCTCAGAGTTCTGTTGGTCCCGCTGTCGGGCGCTCGGCCGATACCATGCACGTGAACAATGTGGCCAGCCGACACGCTGGCTCCCGTCGCGGTGAGCAGGGCCGACGGATGACGACCGAGTGAGGCGGGCGGTGACATGGGTCTAGTCGACCGCTTCGAGCGCAAGCTCGAGTCGACGGTCGGTGATGCCTTCGCCCGGGTGTTCGGCGGTTCGATCGTCCCGCAGGAGGTCGAGGCGGTGCTTCGGCGGGAGGCCGACACCGGAGGGCGCGAAGTGCTCGGCGGTCAGGTTTTGGCACCGAACGACTACGTCATTACCCTCAGTGTGCCTGACTATCAGAAGGTGAGCGCCGATCCAGACCTCACGTCAGCGACTTTTGCCAAGCACTTGGAGGGATACATCCGTGAGCAGGGGTGGCAAACGTATGGTGATGTGGTCGTCAGGTTCGAACAATCACCCACCCTGCACACCGGACAGTTTCGCGCGCGTGGAGCGGTCAATCCCGACACGACCACTGGCCAATCCGCACCACCACCCCATGTACGTGCGTCCAGCGCAGAATCAGGAGTACCACCGATGAGCGACAACCCGACCTACCGCGGCGGCCAGGGGCCGGGAAGACCCGGCGACGAGTACTATGACCGTCCGCAGGACCGCCCGCAAGACGATCGCTACGGCCGCCCCGACGACCGCGGCCCGTACCCCCCGCCCGAGCAGGGCGGCTACCCGCCGCAGGGTGACCCCTACGCCCCGCGCCCGGGCGGTTACCCCGACCAGGGCGGTTACCCCGACCAGGGTGGCTATCCCGACCAAGGTGGTTACCCGGACCAGGGCGGCTACCCCGACCAGGGCTATCCGCCGCCGTCATACGAGCAGCGCCCCCCGGCCGGTTACGGCCCGCCGCAGGGCGGCTATCCCGACCAGGGTTACCGCCAGGCCCCGGGCGGCTACGGTCCCCCACCCGGCGGGCAGCCCGGCTACGGCGCACCCGACTACGACTACGGTCGTCCCCCGGCCCCCGGCCGCCACGAGGAGGGCGGTTACGGCCGTCCCGAGGGCCGTCCCGAACCCCGGCCCGCCTATCCGGATCAGGGCGGCTACCCGGATCAGGGTGGCTACCCCGACCAGGGCGGCTACGGCGGCCAACCGTACGGTCGTCAGGACCAGGGCTACGGCGCCCCGCCGGACTACGGCCGCTATGGTGACGCGCCCGCCGGCTACGCCGAACCGGGCTACTCCGAGCCCGCAGGCGGCGGCTACGACTACGGTCAACCGGCCGGTTACGGCGGTGGCTACGGCCAGGCCGACTACGGCACGAGTGGCGCGACCGTCACGCTGCAGCTCGACGACGGCAGTGGCCGCACCTATCAGCTGCGTGAGGGCACCAACGTGATCGGTCGCGGTCAGGACGCACAGTTCCGGCTGCCCGACACCGGGGTGTCCCGGCGGCATCTGGAGATCCGGTGGGACGGCCAGGTCGCGCTGTTGTCCGACCTGAACTCCACCAACGGCACCACCGTCAACAACGCGCCCGTCCAGGAGTGGCAGCTCGCGGACGGCGACGTGATCCGGCTGGGGCACTCCGAGATCATCGTCCGCGTGCACTGAGCGCCTGGCGGGGCGGAGAAGCTGTCGCTTCCCCCTCATGTCGGTAACCGTCCAAGTATCGTGACGGTGCCGAGGCTGGCTGCGTTGCCGAGGCGGTGCAACGGGATGGAGACGGAGAGGACGTCAGATGCAGGGGTTGGTACTGCAACTGACGCGCGTCGGATTCCTGTTGCTGCTATGGCTGTTCATCTGGTCGGTGCTGCGAATCCTGCGGACGGATCTCTACGCCCCGACCGGTGCCGTCATGGTCCGCCGCGGGCTGCCGTTGCGCGCGTCGCTGCTGCCCAACCGAGCCCGCCGTAACGTGGCCCGGCATCTGGTGGTCATCGAGGGTGCGCTGGCCGGCACCCGTATCACGCTCGGCAGTCAGCCGGTGCTGATCGGGCGGGCCGACGACTCGACGTTGGTCCTCACCGACGACTACGCCTCGACGCGCCACGCGAGGCTGTCGCCTCGAGGTTCGGAATGGTACGTCGAGGACCTAGGATCGACCAACGGCACATACCTCGACAGGGCGAAGGTGACGACGGCGGTACGCGTTCCGATAGGCACGCCGGTTCGGATCGGCAAGACGGTAATCGAGCTGCGCCCGTGACCCTGGTGCTTCGATACGCCGCGCGCAGCGACCGCGGCCTGGTCAGGGCGAACAACGAGGACTCGGTGTACGCCGGCGCCCGCCTGCTCGCGCTGGCCGACGGTATGGGCGGGCACGCCGCGGGCGAGGTGGCCTCTCAACTGGTGATCGCCGCGCTGGCCCACCTCGACGACGACGAACCCGGCGGCGACCTGCTGAGCAAGCTGGACGCCGCGGTGCGCGAGGGCAACTCCGCGATCGCCGCCCACGTGGAAGCCGACCCCGAGCTCGAGGGCATGGGCACCACGTTGACGGCAATTCTGTTCGCGGGCAATCGACTTGGCTTGGTGCACATCGGCGACTCGCGCGGCTACATGCTGCGCGACGGGGAGCTGACCCAGATCACCAAGGACGACACGTTCGTCCAGACGCTCGTCGACGAGGGCCGCATCACCGCCGAGGAGGCTCACAGCCATCCGCAGCGGTCGTTGATCATGCGCGCACTGACCGGCCACGAGGTCGAACCCACCCTCATCATGCGCGAGGCGCGGGCAGGCGACCGTTACCTGCTGTGCTCTGACGGCCTGTCCGACCCGGTCAGCCAGGACACCATCCTCGAGGCGCTGCAGATCCCCGATGTCGCCGAAAGTGCCGACCGGCTCATCGAATTGGCGCTTCGCGGCGGCGGTCCCGACAACGTCACCGTCGTGGTGGCCGACGTCATCGACAACAATGCCTACGACTACGGCCAGACCCAACCGATCATCGCCGGTGCGGTATCCGGTGATGACGACCAGCCGCCGCCCAACACCGCCGCCGGTCGCGCGTCGGCCTTCAACCCGCGACGCAACGAAGCCAAGCGCGCGCTACCGGAACCGGAGGAACCGCCGCGACCGCCCAAGTCGCGGCGGCGAATGTTCATCGCCGCCGCCCTCGTCGTACTGGTCGTCCTGGCCGGACTGGCCGTCGGCCGCGAGATCATCCGCAGCAACTTCTACGTCACCGCCCACGACGGCGTCGTCTCGATCATGCGAGGTGTGCCCGG
>NZ_LQIH01000005.1:0-166693 GCF_001499835.1 Mycolicibacterium novocastrense | reverse complement strand
TCCCAGATCACCGGCAGCGTCATCGGGATGAACCGCGCCGGATAGGCCCCACACCACTCCTCGACGTGCCAGTCGTTATAGGCCTTCACCAATGCCAGCGAGAACTCCTGATCCTCGGTGGCAAACAACCGACCCGCAAAACCGGGGAAGGACGGAAAGCACATCGAACCCAGGATGCCGCCGGCGTTCATGTCCTTGACCCGCTCATCAACCTGCCAACAGCCCGGGCGGATCTCGTCCAGACCCTGCGGCTCCAGGCCGTACTCCTCCTTCGGCCGCCCCGCCACCGCGTTGAGCGCCACGTTCGGGATCACCGTGTCGCGGAACTGCCAGGTGTCTGACCCGTCCGGGTTGTGCACCAACCGCGGCGCCTCATCGATGTACTTCTTGGGCAGATGATTCTTGAACATATCGGGCGGTTCGACGATGTGATCATCAACGCTGATCAAGATCATCTCGTCCTTGTTCATGCCCGTTCCTTTCGTCGCGTCCTCCGAGGCTAGCTATCAGGACCTTGCTCAATGTGAGGAAACTATCTTCTCACCCTACGAGAATCAATGTCCGAAAGCCACCCTATGCCCTCCTGTCAGGGCAGTTGGCCTCCGCGAGACACCCCCGTGACCACCGTCGATGACGTCCCGCATTGACCATCGGCGCGAAAGGTGGAAATCTATTGGCGAAATATGAGAACCTGATTCTCATAGTCGAGAGCACACAGGAAGGAGGCGCCTTGCGCGTGCCACCGCTACCCGCAGAGGAGTGGGACGAAGCCGTCGACAAGGCCCTGTCGAGCATGGCGCCCGAACGGCGGAATCCCGAGTTGGCGGGCAACCTGCTGGCCACGATGGTCCGCCATCCGAAACTGACCCGCGCCTTCCTGCGGTTCAACTTCCATCTGCTCTACGGGTCGACGCTGCCGCCGCGGTTGCGGGAGTTGGCGGTGCTGCGCGTCGCGCATCTGACCAATTGCGAATACGAGTGGCGGCACCACGTCGAGATGGGCCGCGACGAAGGCCTGACGGATGAGGTCATCGACGCCCTCCAGCGCGGCGAGGCATCAGATGAACTCGACCGGGCCGTACTGCATGCGGTCGACGAACTACAAGCCCACGCCACCATCTCCGACGCGACGTGGGCCGCATTGTCCGAACACCTCGAGGAACGTCAGCTGATGGACCTCGTCTTCACCATCGGCTGCTATGGCGCACTCGCCATGGCCATCAACACTTTCGGCGTGGAACCAGACTCCGAAAATCTCGCAGAGAGGTAAGTCACCGTGGCATTTTTCCCGAAACCAGAAGAGGGTAGCTGGACCGAGCACTGGCCCGAACTCGGCACCGCACCGGTCGATTACACCGATTCGATCGACCCGGAGCAGTGGAAGCTCGAGCAGCAGGCCATCTTCCGCAAGTGCTGGCTCAACGTCGGACGTGTGGAGCGCCTTCCCAAGAAGGGCAGCTACTTCACGCGCGAGATGCCCTCGGCCGGTGCGGGCACGTCGGTGATCATCGTCAAGGACGGCGACAACGAGGTGCGCGCGTTTCACAACATGTGCCGCCATCGTGGAAACAAGCTGGTGTGGAACGACTATCCCGGCGAAGAGGTCTCGGGCACGTGCCGCCAGTTCACCTGCAAGTACCACGCCTGGCGCTACAACCTCAAGGGTGATCTGACCTTCATCCAGCAGGAGGGCGAGTTCTTCGACGTCGACAAGGCCGACTACGGCCTGGTGCCGGTGCGGTGCGAGGTGTGGGAAGGCTTCATCTTCATCAACTTCGACAACGACGCCGAGCCGCTGATCGACTACCTCGGCGACTTCGCGAAGGGCCTGGAGGGTTATCCGTTCCACGAGATGACCGAGACTTATTCGTATCGCGCCGAGGTGAACTCGAACTGGAAGCTGTTCATCGACGCGTTCGTCGAGTTCTACCATGCGCCGATCCTGCACATGAAGCAGGCGGTCAAGGAGGAGGCCGAGAAGCTGGCGAGCTACGGCTTCGAGGCGCTGGCCTACGACATCAAGGGCAGGCATTCCATGGTGTCCTCGTGGGGCGGCATGAGCCCGCCGAAGGACATCAACATGGTCAAGCCCATCGAGCGCATCCTGCACAGCGGGCTGTTCGGACCGTGGGACCGACCCAAGATCAAGGGCATCCTGCCCGACGAACTGCCGCCGGCGGTCAACCCGTCGCGGCACCACGCCTGGGGTCAGGACTCCTTCGAGTTCTTCCCGAACTTCACACTGCTGCTGTGGGCACCGGGCTGGTACCTGACCTACCACTACTGGCCCACCGACGTGGACAAGCACATCTTCGAGTGCACCCTGTACTTCGTGCCCGCCACCAACACCCGCGAGCGGCTTGCTCACGAACTCGCGGCCGTGACGTTCAAGGAGTACGCGTTCCAGGACGCCAACACTCTCGAGGCCACCCAGACGATGATCAACACCCGTGTGGTCAAGGATTTCCCGTTGTGCGACCAGGAGGTCCTGCTGCGTCACCTGCACAAGACTGCGTGGGATCACGTGAACGCCTACAAGAAGGAGAAAGGCCTCACCAACGGCCAGACCTCCACCAGCGCGAGCGAGAAGGACGCGATCAATGCCTAAGTTGCCGGAAGAATTCGCCGACCTGGAGCGGTTCACCGACTGGTGCCTGCCCACCGAGGAAGAGCGCTACCAGAAGCGACTGTCCTCGACGATGGAAGAGATGCAGGAGTTCTACGACGCCGGCATGGAACGCCTCGAGGCTGTCATGGAGTACTGCGACGCCCGCTTCCCGCTGGACGGGATGCCCGAGGACGCAAAGGCTCTCATCCACATGATGCAGTCGCTGGTCAACGTGTCGTTCCCGATCGAGGTGTGGAAGCAGCCGCGCGTCCTCGACAGCGGCGCAACCTACATCACCTGTATCAGGGAGCCGGTGGTTTAGGAGTGCTGACCCTCAAAGCGGCGGGTCTGCTCGACGTCGACGCCGGACAGATCGTCCGGCCGGGCATCGTTCGGATCGACGGCGACCGCATCGTCGGCCTCGGCGGTGCGGCCGACGGCGAGGGTGAGGTCATCGATCTCGGTGACGCCATCCTGCTGCCCGGCCTGATGGACATGGAGGTCAACCTCCTGATGGGTGGCCGGGGCGAGAACCCCGGCCTATCCCAGGTCCAAGACGATCCCGCGACGCGGGTGCTGCGGGCCGTCGGCAATGCCCGGCGCACATTGCGGGCCGGTTTCACCACGGTTCGCAACCTCGGGTTGTTCGTCAAGACCGGCGGGTACCTGCTCGACGTCGCGTTGGGCAAGGCGATCGACGCGGGCTGGATCGACGGTCCGCGGGTGATCCCGGCCGGTCACGCGATCACCCCGACCGGCGGCCACCTCGACCCGACGATGTTCGCGGCATTCATGCCCGGCGCACTGGAGCTGACCATCGAGGAGGGCATCGCCAACGGCGTCGACGAGATCCGCAAGGCGGTGCGCTACCAGATCAAGCACGGCGCGCAGCTCATCAAGGTCTGCGTGTCCGGCGGTGTGATGTCGTTGACCGGAGAGGCTGGCGCGCAACACTATTCGGATGAGGAACTGCGGGCCATCGTCGACGAGGCGCACCGGCGTGGCCTGAAGGTGGCCGCGCACACCCACGGAGCCGAGGCGGTCAAGCACGCCGTCGCGTGCGGTATCGACTGCATCGAGCACGGCTTCCTGATGGACGACGAAGCTATCCAGATGCTCGTCGACAACGACCGGTGGCTGGTGACCACGCGGCGCCTCGCAGAGGCCATGGATGTGTCCCGTGCTCCGAAAGCCCTGCAGGACAAGGCCGCCGAGATGTTTCCGAAGGCGCGCACATCCATCAAGGCCGCTTATGAGGCAGGCGTGAAGATCGCCGTCGGCACCGATGCCCCGGCGATCCCCCACGGCAAGAACGCCGACGAGCTCGTCACGTTGGTGGACTGGGGCATGCCACCCGCGGCCGTGCTGCGCGCGGCCACCGTCGTCGCCGCGGATCTGATCGACAGAAGCGACCTGGGCCGCATCGCCGAGGGGTACCTCGCGGACATCGTCGCGGTGCCCGGGGATCCCCTCGCCGATATCAGTGTTACACGCGATGTCAGTTTTGTAATGAAGGGCGGTAAGGTCTTCCGACATGACTCGAACTGACGACCTCGTCGAGATCCAGCAGCTGCTGGCCAAGTACGCCGTCACCATCACCCAGGGCGACATCGAGGGGCTGACTTCGGTGTTCACCCCGGACGGGACGTACAGCGCGTTCGGCTCCACGTACACGCTGAACCGCTTCCCCGAACTCGTCGAAGCCGCGCCCAAGGGTCTGTTCATGACCGGCACGTCACTGGTGCATCTGGATCCGGACGACCCCGACAAGGCGTCGGGGACCCAGCCGCTGTGCTTCATCGAGCACTCCAAACACGACATGCGCATCGGCTACTACAACGACACCTACGTCCGCACCGATGACGGCTGGCGGCTGAAAACCCGTGCCATGACGTTCATTCGGCGCAGCGGTGACCACGACTCCGGCCGCCCACACGCGATCGGGAGGCCCGAAGCTGGATGAGTGACGACCTCTTCGAGCCCGCCACATTCCGCGCCAGGCTGCGGGAATGGCTGGACGCCAGATTCGATTCCGGTGAACTGACCCCGCTCACCGATGACCATTCCCTCGACGCGCATCAAGCCCAGCACCTGCGGGTGCTCAAGGCGCTGTACGACGCCGACTGGATGCGTTACGGCTGGCCGGAGTCGGCCGGCGGGCTCGGCGGACCCGATATCCTGCGCGCCATCGTCGGCGAGGAGGTCGTGGGACGCGGTCTCGACCACCCGGGCCCGTATTCGATGCTCGACGTGCTCACGCCGACCATGATCGACTACGCCCGGCCGGAACTGGCCGCGGAGATGGTGCCGCGGCTGCTCTCGGGTGAAGAGTCGTGGTGTCAGGGTTTTTCCGAACCCGGTTCGGGCAGCGACCTGGCGTCGTTGACCACCCGCGCTGTGCCACAGGGCGACAACTGGGTGGTCAACGGCCAGAAGGTGTGGACCAGCTTCGCCCAGTACGCCACCCGCTGCATCCTGCTCACCCGCACCGGTGACGCGAATACGCCCAACCACGAGGCAATCACCGCATTCTTCGTCGACCTCGACTCCCCGGGTGTCTCGGTGCGGCCGCTGCGCACCATGCATGACGTCGATGAGTTCTGCGAGGTGTACTTCGACGACGTCGTGGTGCCCGCGGATCGCATGCTGGGCAACCCCGGAGACGGTTGGAAACTGGCGATGGACCTGCTCCCCTACGAGCGTTCCACGTGCTTCTGGCAGCGCATCGCCTACCTGTACTCGCGGTTCGACGACCTCGTCAACGAAGTCAAAGGACTTGGCACTGCCTCAGATTCGGATCTCGGCGAGGTATACCTGGCGCTGCACACGTTGCGCTGCCGTTCGCGCGCGACCCAGCACCGGCTGGGCGAGGGACAGAAACTGGGTGCGGACACCTCGATCGACAAGGTGTTGCTGGCGGGCGCCGAGCAGCGGCTCTACGACACCGTGCGCGACCTGTTGCCGGGGCGCATCGAACTCGAAGACAACGTATGGCGGACCGAGTACCTGTATTCGCGGGCCGCGAGCATCTACGGCGGCACCGCCGAGGTGCAACGCAACATCATCGCCCGTCGCCTGCTCGATCTCGGTAAGGAGTGAGGAGTGGAATCCGGTTTGGACGCCGAATCACTGGCGATGCTCGAAGACACCCTGCGCAAGACGATGCTGTCCGCCTCGGGAGCCGAGCTGGACGCTGCGCTGGCGGAGCTGGGCTGGGCCGAGATGCTGGCGGACGCGCCCGACCAGGCGATTCCGCTGGTGTTCCGCCTGCTGGGTGAAACCGGTTCGCACGCTTCGGTTCTCAACGATGTGCTGCTGGAGACCATCGGCGGCCTGCCCGGTGGTACACCGCCGATGCCCTACACCGGCGGCAGCTGGGTGGTTTGGGAGCGCACGGCCAACACCGAGCCGACGCTGGGTGACCTGCCGTTGCGCCGGGTGCCCGACGGCGAGTTGATGCGAATGGGCGAGGCGCGTCGCGCGGTGGGCTGGTGGCTGGTCGGATCCGCACGCGGAATGCTCGCACTGGCCCGTCAGCACGCGTTGGACCGCGTCCAGTTCGGTAAGCCGATCGCGTCGTTCCAGGCCATCCGGCACCGGTTGGCCGAGACGCTCGTAGCGATCGAAGGCGCCGAGGCGACGCTGGGTCTGCCCGGTACGGAAAGCGCGGACCTCACGGCGATGCTGGCCAAGGCGGCCGCGGGCAAGGCGGCGATGACTGCGGCCAAGCACTGCCAGCAGGTGCTCGGCGGCATCGGCTTCACCGCCGAACATGATCTGCACCGGCACATCAAACGGGCCCTGGTGCTGGACGGATTGCTCGGCAGCTCACGCGAACTCACCAAGAGGGCCGGAGCCGGCCTGCGGGCAAGAGGCTCGGTCCCCCGCCTCGCCCACCTCTAGTTCATTTCCGCGAGCTCCCCCTTTGCCGCGAGCGTGCGTGTCTGCACACGACACGCCGCGGAATCTCAGCACTTTGCGCGCGTTCGGCGCCACCGACTGTGCACAAAGGCGGTTTCATCCACAGACGGTGTTCTTCGCGTCCGAGCTGTTGACGCGTCGGCGCGAGGATTGCCGCCATGGATACCGCCCTGAGGCAGTTGTTCGACGAGCAAGGTGGCGTGGCGACCAGCGCCCAGATCCTGGCGATCATTCCGAGATACACATTCGAATCAGTGCTGAAAGCCAAGTATCTCGAGCGAATCTGGCACGGGATCTACTGTCTCGGAGAGCCAACGGACGAGCTACGGCTGCGCGGACTGGATCTGTCGTGCGGCACGACGGTACCGGTGTGCCTGTCGACCGCCGCGGCCCTGTTCGGCTTTGACACCGAAGGGCCTTCCGCACTTCACGTGCTCAATCCGCCCGGTCACCAGCTGCGCCCGGCCGACGGTCTTGTCGTGCACCGCCGGAAAGGCGCACCGCTGGTCCACACCGCCGACCGGATCGCGACGTCACCGGCATGGACCGCGATCGAAGTGGCCCGCGCTTTGCGACGGCCCCGCGCACTCGCAACGCTCGATGCCGCGCTCCGCTCCGGCACATGCACCCGGGCTGAGTTGTGGCGCGCGGCAATCCAACAGGCCGGCCGGCGCGGCATTGTCGCGGTGCGCGACCTACTTCCTCTCGCCGACGGACGCGCCGAATCCCCGATGGAAAGTGAAGCGCGGCTGGCAATGATCGACGGTGGCTTGCCGATGCCCGAACTGCAGTACGAGGTCGTCGACGGCCACGGACAGCTGCGACGTCTCGACTTCGCATGGCCGGATTCTCATGTCGCGGTCGAGTACGACGGCATCGATTGGCACACCGATCCCGACGTGCTGCGCAATGACCGCCGACGCCAACTCGCCCTGCAGGACGTCGGCTGGACCGTCATCGCGATCGTCTCAGACGACGTGCGACACCGGGCGGCGGACTTCGTAGGCAGGATCGACCGACAGCTCCGTCACGCTCGCGCCGCGTGAGCGCGCGCAAAGTGTCGAAATCTGGCGGTGTGTCGCGCGCAGACACGCACGCTCGCGCCAACAAAGAATTACTGGATGCTGGCCTTCATCTCGTCGAGGTTCACTAGCACCGGCCATCCGCTGACGCTGAGCGCGTTGCCGTGGCCGGTCTGGTGGATGTCGAACACCGACTGGATGGCGGCGTAAAACCCCTGCACGTCGAGCGTCTGGTTCACCGCACGTTTGGCCTGGCGCAGCGCAAACGGTGACATCTTCGCGATCTGTTCGGCCATCGCCCTGGTTTCCGAGTCGAGCTGATCGCGAGGCACCACTTTGTTCACCATTCCGGTGGCAGCGACCTCCTCGGCCGTCATCGCGCGGCCGGTGAACAGAATCTCCTTGGCCTTGCGCGGCCCGAGTTCCCATGTGTGGCCGTGGTATTCGACGCCGCCGATGCCCATCAGCACCACGGGGTCGGAGAACTGGGCGTCATCGGCCGCGATGATCAGATCGCACGGCCAGCACAACAGCAGCCCACCGGAGATGCAGCGCCCCTGCACCGCGGCGATCGAGGGCTTGGGCACATTGCGCCAGCGCAGCGTGTACTCCAGATAGCGCTTCGCTTCATGCTGGATGATGAATTCCAGCGTGATCTTGTCCGGTACCGGTCCCCCGCCGCGCAGGTCGTGCCCGGCCGAGAAGTGCTTCCCGTTGGCGCGCAACACGATCACCGACACCTCGGGATCCTCTGCCGCGCGGGTCCACGCCCCGTCGAGTTCGTCGAGCAGTTCCGGGTTCTGGGCGTTGGCGGCCTCGGGCCGGTTCAACGTGATGGTCGCGATGCGGTCGGCGACCTCGTATTCGATGTACATGGTGCAGTCCTTCTAGTTTCGAGGCAGTCCCAGCAGTCGCTGGGCGATGATGTTGCGTTGGATCTCTGAGGTGCCGCCGGCAATCGTGCCGCCGAATGTGCGAACGTACCGCTCGAACCAGCCGCACCGGTACAGCTCGAGATGCTGTGCGCTGTAGGGCCCCGAGAACGTCGGATGGGCCAACGCGTCGACCCCCGCCGCGCCCACCGCGTACTCGGCCGCCGACTGCGACGCCTCCGAGCCGAGGAGTTTGAGCACCGACAGAGCGGGCACATCCTCATCGCCGCGGGCGGCACGCGCGAGTGCCACCGAACCGAGCAGGCGCAGCGCCTGCTTGTCCATCACCAGCCCGGCGTACCGGTCGCGATCGAGTGCAGAGGTGGGACGGAAATCCTCGACCAGCTCCTGCAGGCGGTCCGCATAGCTGAGCCACAACATGTTTCGCTCATGCCCGAGCGAACCGTTGGCGACCCGCCAACCCTCGTTCAGCGGTCCGATCAAATTCTCCGCGGGCACCCGCACGTCGTTGAAGAAGACCTCGTTGAAATCGAGGTCGTCGGCGTCACACAGCGACGCGAACGGGCGCCGCACCACGCCCGGCAGGTCCGTCGGGATCATCAGCACGCTGATGCCCTTGTGCTTGGGCGCCTTCGGATCGGTACGAACGAAAGTCAGCAGGACGTCGGCGTCGTGCGCCCCCGAGGTCCACACCTTCTGCCCATTGACGACGAAGTGGTCCCCGTCCTGCACCGCGGCCGTCCGCAGCGACGCGAGATCCGAGCCGGCGCCCGGCTCGCTCATCCCGAGCGACGCGGTGATCTCGGCGCGCAGGATCGGGATCGCCCAACGGCGCTGTTGTTCGGGCGTCCCGAACGAGATCAACGACGCGGAGATGATGCCCACGCCCTGCGGGTTGTAGGTCAAATACACGCGCCGACGTGCCAGTTCCTGCTGATGGACGTACTGCTGCAGGATCGTCGCGTTGCGTCCGCCGAATTCCGGCGGATAGCCGGGCAGCAGCCAGCCGTGGTCGAACATCAGCCGCTGCCAGTCTCGAGCCCAGCCCGGCACGTCGCTGCTGGAGCGCGAGCGCTCGAGCGCCACGTCATCGGAGGGAAGATGTTCGTCGAGGAAGGCGTTGAATTCGGCGCGGAACGCCTCGACATCAGCATCGAAGGTGAGCTGCACGGGACTCCCGCCGGATCAAATCTTTGGTAGAACTATTGTTATCTCCAAAATGAGAATACTATTCTCATCGTGAGAAAGTTACAATCTCTGACACGTTGGCCGCGAGGGGGTCGAGGACCGCAATGGCGAGACGTTCTCCGGTACAGTCAGTTCATGTTCTCCCCACCCGGCCGGCGTCTGAGCCACCGGTGACAAGCCCCAGCGAAGAGCCCGCCTGGAAGCAGCGTGCGGTCGAACGGTCGATCAAAACGGCGAAGCTCCGGGCCGCGCAACGCGTGCAGCGCTTCCTGGACGCCGCTCAGGCGATCATCATCGAAAAAGGCAGCACCGACTTCACCGTCCAAGAGGTCGTCGACCGCTCGCGGCAGTCGCTACGCAGCTTCTACCTGCAGTTCGACGGTAAGCATGAGCTGCTGCTGGCGCTTTTCGAGGATGCACTGAGCCGGTCGGCCGACCAGATTCGCGCCGCCACCACCACCGAGGACGAGCCGATCGAGCGACTCAAGGTCGCCGTGCAGTTGCTCTTCGAATCCTCGCGTCCGGACCCGACCGCCAAGCGCCCGCTGTTCACCGACTTCGCGCCTCGGCTGCTGCTCTCGCACCCCGCCGAGGTCAAGGTCGCGCACGCACCACTGCTCGCACTGCTGACGGAACTGATGGAAGAGGCCGGCGAGGCGGGCCAGTTGCGGGAGGGCATCAACCCGAAGCGGATGGCGGCCATGACGATGCAGACCGTCATGTTCGTGGCCCAGTCCAACGGTGCCGAGGACGGCACAACGCACCCGATCACCGCCGACGAGGTCTGGGACTTCGTCTCGCACGGTTTTGCCGCCCAATAGGCGGAGAACTTCGTTCTCACGTCCGGCGCGAGAATCGCGTTCTCGGCTCCCAGCGCTTTGCCCGCGGGCGCCCGACACGCTCTGTGGAGAATCGGATTCTTCCCAGCGAAGAGCTTAAATATTCCGTTTTGAATCCCGTATTGACACTCCTCCGGAGCGAATGCCAGAGTTGTGAGACAAATGCCAGCCCACTGTCTTATGCGACCTGACCGGCGAGAGGCGATCCGGTGACGATCAGCGCTGAAAATCCCGACGTGCACGAAGCGAAGCAAGACGAGTTGTACTACGACCCGTACAGCGTCGACCTCAACATGAACCCCTATGCGGTCTTCGCGCGTCTGCGTGAAGAGGCCCCGCTGTACTACAACGACAAGCACGACTTCTACGCGTTGAGCCGTTTCGAGGACGTCAACAAGGCCGTCATCGACCACCAGACCTTCATCTCTGGTCGCGGTGCGTTGCTCGAGATCATCAAGTCGGGCATGGAAATCCCCCCGGGCACACTGATTTTCGAAGACCCGCCGATCCACAACATCCACCGCAACCTGCTGTCCCGGGTGTTCACCCCGCGCAAAGTGCAGGCGCTGGAGCCTCAGATCCGCGAGTTCACCGCCCGTTGCCTGGACCCGTTGACCGGCACGGACAAATTCGACTTCGTCACCGATCTCGGCGCGCAGATGCCGATGCGGGTCATTGGAATGCTGTTGGGCATTCCCGAAGCCGACCAGCGCCGCGTCACCGAACACGGTGAAGCGACGTTGCAGAGCGACTCGGTCGATCTACTGGCAAGCGGTGAGGTGTTCGCCGAGTTCATCGACTACCGCACCGAACATCCCTCCGACGACATCATGACGGATCTGCTGAACGCCGAGTTCGAAGACGAAACCGGCACCCGTCGCCGACTACGCCGGGAAGAACTGTTGATGTACCTGACGGTCATCGCCACGGCGGGCAGCGAGACCACGACGCGCTTGATCGGTTGGGCCGGAAAGACACTCGCCGATTACCCCGACCAGCGCGCCGAGTTGGCCGCAGACCCGAGCCTCATTCCGCAGGCGATCGAAGAGATCCTGCGCTGGGAACCGCCCGCGCTGCAGATCGCCCGTTACGTGACCCGTGATGTGGAGTACTACGGCCGGACGGTCCCCGAGGGATCGGCCATGCTGATGCTGGTCGGTGCGGCCAACCGCGACCATCGCCGCTTCCCGCCGGACGGCGACGTCTTCGATATCCACCGAGAGCTGCACTCACACATGACTTTCGGCGCCGGAACCCACTTCTGCATGGGCAACGCGCTCGCCCGACTGGAGGGCCGGATCGCGCTCGAGGAAATCCTCAAGAGATTCCCGACCTGGGAGGTCGACTGGCCCAACGCGCGCCCGTCGCAGACCACCGCGGTCCGCGGCTGGGAATCCATGCCCACCTTCGTGAACTCGAAATAGCACCGAGACCCCTGTAACCACAACGAATTGAGGTAACCGATGACCGGACGCGTTGAAGGCAAGGTCGCTTTCATCACCGGCGCCGCCCGCGGCCAGGGCCGCGCACATGCCGTACGGCTGGCCCAGGAAGGCGCCGACATCATCGCCGTCGACATCTGCAAGCAGATCGACAGCGTGCAGATTCCACTGTCGACGCCCGAAGACCTTGCGGAAACCGCTGATCTGGTGAAGGGCCTCAACCGCCGCATCTACACCGCCGAGGTCGACGTCCGCGACTTCGACGCGCTCAAGGCCGCGGTCGACACCGGAGTCGAACAGCTCGGCCGGCTGGACATCATCGTCGCCAACGCCGGCATCGGCAACGGCGGCGCGACGCTGGACAAGACCAGCGAAGGCGACTGGACCGACATGATCGACGTCAACCTCGGCGGCGTCTGGAAGAGCGTCAAGGCCGGTGTCCCGCACATCCTGGCCGGTGGCCGCGGCGGTTCGATCATTCTCACCAGTTCGGTCGGCGGCCTGAAGGCCTACCCGCACACGGGCCATTACGTCGCGGCGAAACACGGTGTGGTGGGCCTGATGCGGACGTTCGCGGTCGAGCTCGGCGCACAGAACATCCGGGTCAACTCCGTGCATCCGACCAACGTCAACACGCCGCTGTACATGAACGAGGGGACGATGAAGCTGTTCCGTCCCGACCTGGAGAACCCGGGCCCCGACGACATGAAGGTCGTCGCGCAGATGATGCACACGCTGCCGATCGGCTGGGTGGAGCCCGAGGACATCGCCAACGCGGTGCTGTTCCTGGCCTCCGACGAGAGCCGCTACATCACCGGCGTGACGCTGCCGGTCGACGGCGGCAGCTGCCTCAAGTAGCGGGGCCCGGCAGATGACCGCCGCCGAGCTGTCGCTTCCGCGCAGTTGGGAGGAGATCACGCCGGGGTGGATGACGGCGGTGCTCGGGAAGCACTTCCCGGGCGCCACCGTCGACACCGTCAGCGTCGCGCTGCGCGACGACGGCACCAACCGCCGGGCGCGGCTGGCACTGAGGTATTCGGCGGGGTCGGGTCCGGCGACGGTGTTCGCCAAGGCAGTCGACCCCGACCACGCCGAACTCGTCGCACTCACCAGCGGCCTGTTCCACGAGCCGCGGCTGTTCAGTTCGGGGGTCTCACTGCCGCTGGACCATCCGAGCGTCTACGCAGCGCTGATCGACGAACCCGGATCGAACTTCGTGATGATCATGGAGGATGTGGTCGCGCGCGGCGCCGACCCGCGCGACTCCACCCGGCCGATGACGGTCGAGCAGGTCGCCAACGGAGTGCGCGGGCTGGCGCGCATGCACAGCCAGTTCTGGGGTGAGCGGCTGACCGCGAACCCGGCACTCGACTGGCTCGAGCCGTTCGTCGCTTTCGAAGGCCTCGAGCACGCCCCGCTGGACATCGCTCGTGAGCGACTGGGCAAGACGGTCTCTTCGGAGATCGTCGAGATGAGCGGCACAGAGCTTTTCGTCGACATCTGGGCCCGTTACATCGGCACCCTCACCGGAACTTCGAAGTCACCCGAGACCCTGCTGCACGGTGATCCGCACATCGGCAACACCTACGTGCTGCCCGATGACGACGTGGGGTTCCTGGACTGGCAGATGGCCCGACGCGGTAACTGGTCGCTGGATCTGGGCTACTTCGTGCAGGGTGCGTTGACGATCGAGGATCGCAGAAAAGCCGAGCGGGATCTGCTCGCCGAGTACCGGGCCGCACTTACTCTGCCCGCCGACGAACTTCCGTCGGCCGAGGAGGTGTGGCTGCGCTACCGTGCGTCGGTCGCGCACGGGCTGGCCATCTGGATGGCCACCCTCTCCGGGGGTGACGCCTGGCAGGGCGCGGACATCTGTCTGGCTCTGGCGCAACGGTATTCGGCGGCGTTCGTCGATCTCGATACCCGCGCAGCGCTGTCGGCTCTGGATTAGGCGCCCTCCCTTCCCCCACCCGCCAGAAAAGCGCATGCGACCGGACCGACGACTCGGCTCGCCGATTGTTCACAGAGGTGGTCTTCGGCCACTCTCGGGTTGCGTCTCACCAAACCGAGGATCTCGGTGGAATCAACCGCAGCGGTTCGAACGTGTGCGGCGGCTAACGCGTGGGCCTTGTGCGTTCTTGCAGCGGCGCCGAGAGCGTGGCACGCGGCGACGGTTTTCCGGCCCAGCTCCGGGGAAGAACCTCCCCATACCGTGATCTCGGGCGTGCGACGGCTGAGGGTGGTACGCACGACATCCCGCAACCGTGGGTCGATCGTGTACAACTCGGCCGCAACACTGAGGGCCGCCGGCAACCGATGCGGAAGCTCCAACGCCTTTTCCAGATCACCCATTTCGACGCCGAGGATCCACAGCGGCCGGGGGTCGCCGGGTTCGGCGACGAACACGGTGACATCCCAGCCCGCCCTGGCCCGGTCGAACAGCCAACCGCCGACACGTTCAACCGCGTCCACAGGTGTGCGAGCGGCGACGTCGAGCCGGTATCTGAGGTCAACACTCGAGTCCGGATCCTCGACCATGCCGATGCTCCCTATTAGACATATGACTAACCAATGATAGGGCTGTTCGCAAATCGCACTGCCACTCTACACAGGCCGCACAAAATAGTTGACTCGGTCGCATATACTCGGTTAGCTGTTCTGGGCGCCGCACCGCTTCCAGGGCCTGATAGGCCGCGACGCGGCATCAGCAGAACCTCATGTCCGAGCGAGCCACACGGGAGTCCTGTGACAGAGAAGTCGACAGCGGAGTTGCTGGATATGTCCGGCAAGGTCGCGGTGATCACCGGCGGCAGCACCGGCATCGGACGAGCCGTCGCCGAGGGTTTCGCGAACGCGGGTGCCGACGTCGTCATCGCCAGCCGCAAACTCGACAACTGCCGGCTTGCCGCCAAGGAGATCGAAGCCAGTACGGGACGACGAGCACTCCCCGTCGCCTGCCATGTCGGTAGGTGGGACGACGCCGAGAGCCTCTTCGAATCCGTCTACGACGCCTTCGGCCGCTGTGACGTGCTGGTGAACAACGCTGGCATGTCACCGGTTTATGACAATCTCTCGACGGTGACTCAAGAACTGTACGACAAAGTTCAGGCCGTCAACGCCCGTGGTCCGTTCCGCCTGTCGGCGCTTTTCGGCGCCCGCATGGCCGAGACCCACGGTGGTTCCATCATCAACGTCACATCGGCCGGAACCCTGCGCCCCGACACCGCCGACCTCCCCTACGCCATGGCAAAGGCGGGGTTGAATGCGCTCACCCTCGCCCTGGCCGGAGCCTGGGCACCGAAGGTGCGGGCGAACCTCGTGATGCCCGGTGCCTTCGACACCGACATGTCCAGGGCGTGGGGCCCCGAGGGCCAGGCCGCTGCCGCAGCGATCAACCCAATGAAGCGAATCGGTGTGCCACAGGATCTCGTAGGTTTGTGCGTCTTTCTCGCCAGCGATGCCGCCGGTTACATCAACGGCGCACAGGTGCTTGTCGACGGCGGCCTTTTCCGGACGCTCTGAACGTTCACACCACCACGGAGGAACCATGACAGGACGCATGTCGGGAAAGGTCTCGTTCATCACCGGCGCGGGCCGCGGGCAAGGTCGTGCACACGCCGTGCTGCAGGCGCGCGATGGCGCCGACATCATCGCGATCGACATCTGTGAAGACATCGAGTCGAACCCCTATCCGATGGCTAGCTGGGAGGACCTCGAAGAGACCAGACGTCTTGTCGAGAAGGAAGGCCGCACCTGCGTGACGGCCAAGGCCGACGTTCGCCACCGTCAACAGCTCGCTGACGCACTGGGTCAGGGTGTGGCCCAGCTGGGCCGGCTCACCACGGTGATGGCCAATGCCGGCATCCTGCCGCTGGCCATGGGCGACCCGCAGCCGATGGACTTCCAGGATGCCGTCGACGTCGATCTCATCGGAGTGATGAACACCGTGGCGGTCGCGGTTCCACACCTGATCGCGGCCGGAACCGGTGCGTCGATCGTCATCACCGGCTCCACCGCTGCGCTGATCCCGAACACCATGACGGCCAACGTGGACCCCCGGACCATCATGGGGCCCGGCGGAGCCGGCTACAGCTGGTCGAAGCAGGCGCTCGTCGGCTACACCCAACAGATGGCGTTGCATCTGGCGCCGAACGGAATTCGAGTCAATATCGTGCATCCGACCAACTGCAACACCCATCTGATGAACGCCGATGGGATCTACCAGGTCTTTCGTCCAGACATCGAAGGCACCGTCACCAAAGACGATTTCCAGGCTGCCTCGGAGTTCTACCACGCGCTTCCCACACCGTGGTTGGAACCCGAAGACGTTGCCGAGTTGGTGCTGTTCCTGGCTTCAGACGCCTCCAAACACATGACGGGGACCAGCATCCCGATCGACGCCGGCTGCATGACCAAGTGGCCCAACGGTCCCGGGCAGTGACCCCGTGCTTGTTCACATATCGATGATGACCTTGCCCAGCGCCTTGCGGTCGGCCACGTAGCGCAACGCGAGCGCCGCGTCACTCAGCGCGAACCGCGCACCGATGTAGGGACGAAGCCTGCCCGCGACATAGTGTCGGTGTAGCTCCTCGTCATCGCGGACGACCTCATTCGGATAGTCGGAGGCAAAGGTCCGAATCTCCATGCCGCGCACCGTAATCCCCTTGAGTAGAACCAAATTGAGGGGGATGGCGGGAATGGGTCCGGCAGCGTAGCCCAACGTGACGAAGACACCGTGACGTCCGAGGCCACGAAGCGCGGGCAGCGAATAGGGTCCGCCGACGGGATCCACGACGATCTGGGCGCCCGCCTTGCCGGTGATCTCCTTGATCCGCTCTCGCAGATCTTCGCGGTCGTAGTCCACGCATGCCTCGGCGCCGCGCAGGCGACAGAGATCGAGCTTCTCTTCGCCGGACGCCGCGGCCAGAACCCTTCCCCCCATGAGCTTGGCGATGTCCACCGCGGCGAGCCCGACACCGCCCGCGGCCCCGAGCACGACCACCCAATCACCCGGCTGCACCGGCGCGATCGTGCGCAACGTGTAGTAGGCGGTTCGATAAGTGACGCCGAAGGCGGCGGCCTCGGCGTAGTCGATGTCGTCAGGAATCGGTGTCAGCGTTCGGGCGTCGACCACAGCCTGCTCGGCGAAGGCGCCGACGAAGGTGGTCGCGCATACCCGGGCGCCCACGCGCACGTCCACGCCGTCGCCGACCGCGACGACATCTCCGGCCATTTCGCTGCCCGGGCTGAACGGTGGCGGCACTTTGACCTGGTAATTGCCGCCGATCAACAGGACGTCGGGGTAGTTGACCGCGGCCGCGCGCACCCTGATGACGATCTGACCAGGCCCGGGTGTGAGATCGGGTAGCTCATCGAGCACAAGGTCCTCGGGCTCGCCGTACCCACGACACACGATGGCCTTCATCAACCCGTCCTTTCATGTGCCCGGTCCACCGGCCACCATCCACTCAGCCCTTCAGGTCTGGCAACACCTTATCTGCGAACAACTTCAGCTGTTCGTAGACAAGCTCATACGGCATTCCACCCCAGCTGAAGTTGGCGAGCATCTCGTAGTCACCGACCATCTCCTTGCGGACGCGGTGATGTTCGACGAGCTCCTCCGGGGTACCGATCATGTTGCCCGCGATGTAGTCACGGTAAGCCTTGTCCGGGCCGCCGGCCGCGGCGGCGGCCTCACCCATGGCGGTCCAGGCGGCATACGAGGGCAGGTCCTTGAAGTGATCACTCATGAACTCGTAGTGGTTGGCCACGGTGGAGAACATCCTGGCGAAGTAGTTGTCGGTGTAATCGGCGACCCGCTGTTTGTCGGTGAAGCAGCACACGAAATCGGAGATGATGAACGGCGGTGCGGTCTTGTTGTGTAACGCCTCGAAATTCGTTCGATACTGGGTGATTTCGGGGATGGCGTTGCGCCAGTCACCCTGGGAGAAGCGCAACGCCTTGAGCCCGAATCTGGCGGCGACGTCGACCGAGCTCGGCGACATCGTCACCATGATGGTCCGGTCTTTGAAGGATTTGAAGGGCCCGGGACGGATCTCTGTGCGAGGGATCTGATACCACTTTGTGTCTGCTTCGACGATACCTGTCTCGACGCCCTCCATGATGATGACCGCCGCTTCGTCGAACATCTCCCGGGAGTCGGCGAGTTCGACACCGAAGGACCGGAATTCGCGTCGGGCGGCACCACGGCCCATGCCCAGTATGAGGCGGCCTCCGGACAGGATGTCGAGCTCGATCGCCTGCTCGACGACGCGCAGCGGGTTGTTCCAGGGCAGGATCACCGCGGCGGTGACCAGATTGATCTTCTTGGTCTGGGCCGCAACCCACGACAGCAGCTGAAAGGGATCCGGACACGCGCCGTAGTCGGTGAAGTGGTGCTCCACCGGACCGACATAGTCGAAGCCCATCGCCTCGGCTTCCACGGCGAGCTTCGACTCCTTCATGAAGCTCTCGACGTCGGGCACGCCGTGGAGATTCTGATAGCCCAGATGCATGCCTACCTTCATGGTCTCTCCAGTTCGTCAGGGCGGTCCGCCGCCGTGAGGGATGACAGAAATCGATTGTTACCCTGATCGTTTCTTTTAGACAAGCTTTCGGCGAATTATGTGATAAAAAGTCACCATCAGCGTCACAAATATCATGAGCCCGCTGGAACTCCGGGAGACCTGGCATGGAAGATCTATGTGTGATCGAACGCGCAGGCGCGTCCCCGCCGCCGGCTTCTTCGGGAAGCATGGCGACGAGGCGCCGACCCGGTCGGCCGACACTGAGCAACGAGCAGTTACTCGATACCGCACTGGACCTCTTCTTGGAGAACGGTTTCGAGCGCACCAGCATCGAGGCGATCTCGACCGCGGCCGGGATGGCCAAGCGCACCGTTTACGCCCGCTACGAGGACAAGACGACCTTGTTCAAGGCGGCACTCACCCGGGCGATCGAGGACTGGATTGTGCCGGTCGAACAGTTGCAGGCTGTCGAGACCGACGATCTCGAGGAGACTCTTCTCGAGATCGGACGAATCCTGGTGGCCAACGTCCTGCGACCGGGCGGCCTGCGGCTGCTGCGCCTGACCAACGCCGTATCCGCGCAGATGCCCGAGATCGCGGCGTTCAACGTGCAGAAGGGTACCGAGCCGACGCTCGCCTATCTCGCCGAACTGTTCCGGCGACGGCTGGGCCCGGACGGGATATCGGTCCAGGACGCCGGTCTGGCCGCAGAAGCCTTCATCGACCTCATCCCCGGCGGTCCTGCCAACGCGAGCGCTCGCGGTGTGGTGCTGGACAAGAAGGCCGTCGACCGGCACACCCGGTATTGCGTCCGGTTGTTCGTTCATGGCCTTTTGCCACGCGACCATCAGCGGATAGCCACCGAGGAGGAGAACAAGCGATTGAAGCAGACGATCGCCGACGTGCTCGAGGATGTCGAGCGAGTGCGGGAACGGTTGAACCGGCGAGAGCCCCAATGAGTCTCGCTGGACTCGATGGCAAGGTTGCCCTGGTCGCCGGGGGCGCAACCGGAATAGGCGCCGCAACCGCCAGACGTCTGGCCACGGAGGGTTGTTCGGTCGTAATCGGTGACGTCAACCTCGACGGCGCGGCGACTGCGGCTCAAGAGATCACCGCCGATGGCGGGGTGGCCACGGCGGTTTGGTTCGACCTGGCGGAGCCCGGCTCCGTCGCCGAGCTCATCGACACCAGCGTCACTAAATTCAGCGGTGTGGACTTGCTGTTCAATGTCGGCTCCGATATGACCCTGCTGCCCGGCGACACCGACGCCGTCGATATCGAGTTGGCCGTCTGGGAACGGACAATGACGGTGACCCTGCGCGGCTACCTGCTGACGCTCAAGCACAGCATTCCCCATCTCCTGGCGCGCGGTGGCGGGGCTATCGTCAACATGGCATCGGCGGCTGCGTTCCAAGGCGAGCCGACCCGGCCGGCCTATGCCACCGCGAAGGCTGGCGTGTGTGCGCTGACCCGCCACATCGCATCCCGGTGGGGAAGGCACGGAATACGCTGTAATGCAATTGCTCCCGGGCTGACCGCAACAGAGGTGATCCGGTCGTTGCCCGAGTGGCCACAACTTCAGGCGGCCGCGCTCAAGGGTATGCGCAGCACCCGGGTCGGGGAGGTCGACGACATCGCCGCTTTGGTCGCCTTCTTGATGTCCGATGAAGGCGCCTGGCTGAATGGCCAGACCATCAACGTCGACGGAGGCGCGGTCCTTCGGTGATGGTGCGGCCAGAGCCGACAGCCGCACGATGCCGCATTCTCAAGGGCTCACTGTTGAAATCGGTTGCCAGATGGGTGAACCCCGCTCGGACCGCATCGATGGAATGGCCTTGCCGTCCACATCGGTGACGCCGTAAGCCGCCGCGAGCTCCGCGGTGATGAACGTTCCGCCGGAATGCCTCATCACCTGCGGATCGGTTGCCATTGCAGCGATCACACGGCCGGGGAACTCGGGCGAGCAGCCCCCCGCGGGGTTCGTCGCCGCCGCATTCCTCATCGCGGGTTTGGCCGCTAGATTCCGTTGTGCGCGCTCGGTATACGTGAGGCCCTGCCAGAGCGAGACAGATGCGACATTGTGCGGTTCGAGCTCGACGGCCATGTCGTGTGCCATGCGGTCGACCGCCGTCTTACACATTCCGAACACGACGCCATAGGTGTAGGAGATGCCGGTGTACCCCGAAATCGCCACGATCAGTCCAGTCCCTGTCGGCACCATGATCTGGGCCGCGTGCCGGGCTGCGACGTAGTTCGACCGGACGCCCACGTCGACCATGCCCCAGTAATCGAGCGGCTTTTCCCAGAACGGCTTCCCATCGGTCAGGTCCTCGGGCAGTGCGAAGGCGTTGTTGACGAGGATGTCGAGCCGAGAGTGTTCGCGCTGCACCCTGTCGAACAATGCGGAAACCTGGGCGTCGTCGGCGTGATCGACTGCCACCGCCACCCCGTGTCCTCCCCGTCGGTCGATTTCGGCGGCGGTTTCACCGACGGTGCCGGGAAGCTCGTGCATATGCGGGGCGCAAGTACGTCCGGTGACGTAGACGGTGGCACCCTGTTCTCCGAGCGCAAGGGCGATGCCCTTTCCGATGCCGCGGCTGGCGCCCGTCACGACAGCGACTTTGCCTGTCAGCGTTGCCATCCACATCCCCGATCAACGTTCGCTTGCCCCGAGTCCAGTTGTCTCGGTACTGTCCAGATTAGGCATTCGACTAACATGAGGAGATGTTATGACGGTCGTGGATCGAGTTTCTACCCCCGGTGGCTCGGGCACGGCGGTAGTGGTGGACACGGCACGAGAATTCGTCCCCCGGATCCGCGCCCTCGCCCGTCAGATGGAGATCGACCGGCGCCTGGATGACCAGCTCGTCGATGACATGGAGGCGGCCGGCCTGTTCTCGGTGGTGGTGCCGAAACTCTGGGGCGGCTGCGGCCTCGGACCTCACGAACTCAACAAGGTGATCGAGCTCATTGCCACCGCGGACATCTCGACGGCGTGGGTCACGGGCTTCTACAACTTCCACAACTGGTTCCTGTGCCGGTATCCGCGTGAAGTCCAGGAACTATTGTTCGCCGACCGTGCCTCAGTGCGTTGTGCGGCAATCCTCTCCTCTCCCGGCACTGCCGAGCGGGCCGACGGCAAGTTGCGAGTGAATGGTCGCTGGGGTTACGCGACAGGAATCCTGCACGCCTCCCATGCGCTTGTTCCCGTCATCGTCGACGACGACATGTCGTGGGTGATCGTGCCGCGAGACGAGCTTGAACTCGTCGACGACTGGGACGTGGCAGCCATGGCGGCCACCGGCAGCGTCACGATCCTCGCCAAGGATGTCGTCATCCCCGACACATGGGCGCTCCCCTTCGCCAAGATGATGTCGGCGGCCGACCATGAAGGCACTTTCCACGAGGAGGAGGTCATGCGACTTCCCTTCTCCGTCATGACAACTGCCATTTCATCGCTCTACGTCGGCGCGCTCGACGCTGCTGTCGAGATGACGCGGGAGCGCATGAACACGGCGTCCGGGATCAACAGCGCGCCCCGCAACGAACGCCCTATGGCACGCATTCGATGGGTGAACGCGTTCCAGACAGCGCGGATGATGCACCTGGTCCGGGATGCTGCCATCAACGAGGCCCTCGAGGTCGCTCGGCGCGGGGTCCCTCAGACACTCGAAGAGGAGGCGATGAATGGGCTGCACGGGGTGACGATTCTGCGCACGGTCCGGGAAGCCCTACGCGAACTCGTCGACGGCAACGGATCCAGCGGCTACCGAGCCGACAACCATCTACGCAGGATGTCGCAGGACATCGCGATGATATCCACGCACGCCGTGCACGGCGAATACGACGTGATGATGGACCGGCATGCCCGGTGGCTGCTCGGGATGGGCCTCGCGCCGGGCGATCCCGGCGCGCGAATGACATGACCGGGCATACGGTGGGTTACCTTGCTCGAATGGCACCGAAAAGACCCACCGATGCCCAGGAACCCGACTCCCGGACGGCACTACTCGATGCCGTAGAGCGACTCATGCTCGCAGAGGGTTATGCCGCGGTGACGTCCCGCCGGGTCGCAGCGGAAGCGGACGTCAATCCCGGCCTCGTGTACTACTACTTCGGCCCGATGGACAACCTCTTCATCGAGGTCTTCCGGCGCAGCGCGGCCCGGATGCTCGGCCGCCAAGCCGAGGCGCTCGTTTCTGATCAGCCGCTCTGGGCGCTCTGGGACCTGATCCGCGAGCAGTCCAACACGACGCTGAATCTCGAATTCCTCGCGCTCGGAAACCACCGTCAGGCGGTCAAGGCGGAGATGAAGGAGTTCTCGGTGCGGTTCCGCCGGATCCAATTCGAGGGGCTGTCGGAGGTTCTGGCCCGCTACGATATCGACACGCAGGCCTGGCCGCCCGAAGCGGTGATGTTGTTCATGGACGGTGTCGGCAGGTTCATGGGTGAGGAGCGGTCCTATGGCCTCAGCCTCGGGCACGAACAGGCGGCACGCGTAATGGAGAGGCTGATCGGCGAATTCGAGGGGAAGCGGCGATCTGCGCGACGTCGAGGCCGCCGATGACTTTGCAGTTCGGCCTGCTGTGGCCGTTCAGGAACCCAGATTCTGTGCCCTGGGACGAGTTCTACCGCTCGCACCTCGACCTCGTGGTGGAATCGGAGCGGATGGGCTTCGACGAAGCCTGGCTCACCGAGCACCACTTCGTCGACGACGGTTACTCACCGTCACTCTTTCCGATCGGCGCCGCCATCGCCGCGCGCACCGACCGGATCCGCATCGGGACGTTCCTACTGTTACTCCCCCTGCACAATCCGGTTCAGGTCGCCGAGGACACCGCAACACTCGACATCATCTCCGGCGGTCGTTTCGACCTCGGAGTCGGCCTCGGTTATCGGCCAGGCGAATTCGATGACCAGGGTATCCCGGCCCGCGAGCGTGCAAGTCGCATGCGAGAAAGCCTGCCCATAGTGCGGCGGCTCCTGTCCGGCGAGAACGTCACCATCGACGGCAAATACAGCAATCTGAACGACATTCGGATCACTCCGCCTGCACTGCAACAGCCGCACCCGCCGATGTGGGTGGGGGGCACTGCGCCGAAGGCGATCGAGCGGGCGGCGGCGATGGGAATGCACTTCCTCAGTGGTGGTCCCGGATCGGCCGCCCTCTACGACGACGCGCTACGTGCCCACGGCCGCAATCCACGTGACTTCCACGTGGCCGCCACCGTGCCGACCTATGTCGCGCGCACGCGTGAACAGGCCTGGGAGATCGCCGCTGAACCTCTGCGCTACATGGCGGCGAGTTATCTCAAGTGGACAGCCGAGGCCAAGGGCATTGCGGACGCCGACTTGCCGGCGTTGCCCTCCGCCGAGGAGATCGTGAAACGGCAGTCGATGGATTTCTTCGGTGAAGACATGCTCGTCGGCTCACCGCACGACGTGATCGAGAAGATCGAGACCTACCGAGCTGGAGCGCGGCTGACGCACCTAGTTGCCGCGATGGCACTACCTGGCATGGCGGTACACCAGATCCGCGCGAGCATGGAGCTCTTCGCGGGAAAGGTCATCCCCCACTTCTGCGAATCGAATTCGCGGTGATCAAAGGTAATTCACCCGCAGTGACCAGGCCCGGGTTCGCCGCCACGACGGCCGGGATTGCGTTCACCGCGGGATTGGCGGTCGGGGCGGCGACGTACTCCTCCTCGGCGCCGCCGAAGACCGGCTCGTAACGAACCCGGATATTGGGCACGCCGGAGATCTCCATCACGTAGCCGTGCTCGATCGGCCAATCGGGTTCCATCGCATCGCCGAGACGCCACAGTAAATCCATCTCGAGGAGTGGCCGGTCGGCCTTCATACCCTGGAACATCGCCTTCATACCGCACACCGTGCCCTCGCTGATCTCCATATAGCCGAGGTCGAGATGCTTTGTGGCGACACCGAGCTGCGGCGTGAACCGCACCTCGTCGAGCTCGACATGTAGCGCGCCGGCCATCATCTCGATGGCGTCTTCGAAGGCCGAGATCCGCTGTCGCATCATGTCAATCAGCCCCGGTGTGTCCGGTGGCGAACCGAATCCAAGCGCCAGCCACGTCTCCGGGGACTCGTAGGGTGTGCAGTCGACCGCTTCGTGGATGGTGATTCGGTCCACTTCGCGGCACGCGGCCGCGGAGACGAGCGCGATCACGCTGGCCAGCCCGGGATTGATCCCTGACCCGTACAGCGACACGCCACCCCGCACCGCCGCATCGTGCAAGCGCTGCCGCTCATGCTCGCCGAAGGAATGACCCGTGATGAATCCCGCCGTCGAGATCACGTTGACACCTGCCTCGAGCAGGAGGGCCATCTCATCGAGATTCGGGGCCATCGGCATATAAAGCACGACATCGGGTTTCAGTGCGAGGATCGTGTCGATATCGCTTGTCGCCGAGATCCCGAGCGGTGGGATACCGCACAGTTGACCGACATCCTTGCCGACCTTGCCTTCGCTCCATGCGTAGCATCCGACGAGCTCGAGTCCCGGTTGCGCCAGTACCGCTCGAACCGCGGCTTGAGCCACCTGACCGGTGGTCCACTGCACCACCCGAATGGTCATGACACCACCCTCACCACTTTGAGAGTCAGACGAACGCGGGCAACGAATCCCAGCCCCGCAGCGCGGGTGAATTCGCCATACGGGCATTGTCGACGTCGATCTCCCACTCCGGGAAGCGGTCGAGGATCTCCTCGAGGGCGATGCGACCTTCCAACCGCGCCAGGGCCGAACCCAGGCAATAGTGCGCGCCGATGCCAAACGACAAGTGCTTGATGTACTCGCGGTGGATATCGAAGCGATCCCCGTCGGGGAACCGTCGATCATCATGGTTGGCAGACCCGATCAGGAACAGGATTACACTGCCAGCGGGCACGGTCCCACCGTGGAACTCTGTGTCGGTCGCGACGTACCGGGCGAATTGCTGCGCGGGCGATTCGAGACGCAGAACTTCCTCGATGGCCCTGGGAATCAATGTGCGGTCCTCGACCAATTGGCGCCGTTGGTCCGGATGGTCAGCGAGTGTCTTGCCGGTCCAACTGATCAGATGCCCGGTGGTCTCGGCACCGGCGCTGGCGAGAAGCGTTGTGTAGGTCAGCACTTCGTCACGGGTGAGTCGGCGGGTCGAGCCATCCTCTTCTTCGAGCTCGGCGTTGAGTAAATCGGTCATCAGGTCGTCTGACGGGTTCTTGGCGCGCCAATCGATGTACTCGGCATAACTTGAGCCGTCGGCAAAACCCTCCTGCGGCGTGAGATGTTCGCCCGGGTCGGCACGCAGGCTGCGGTCGGTGTCCTGCCGATGCGCCTCCTGAGCAGACTCCGGAATACCGAGAAGCATGCCGATCGTGCGCATTGGAACCTGCGCGCCGAGGTCCGCCATGAAGTCGAACTTCTTGGCGCCCATAACCGCATCGAGGCTGCGCGCGCAATACTCGCGAACCTTGTCCTCCAGCTCGGCTACGCGGCGCGGGGTGAAGACACCATGCAGCACCTTGCGATATCTGGTGTGGACCGGCGGATCTTGGAAGATGAACATACTCGGCGGCATCTCGATATCGGCCCGTATGAAGTCCAGAATCGCACCCCGGCCCGAGATGAATGTTCGGTGGTCCAACAGCACCCGCTCGACATCGTCGGCTCGGCTGACGGCGAAGAAGTCATGTGCTGCGTTGTAGTACAACGGCGCTTCCTCTCTCAGCCGTCGATAGACCGGATACGGATCGGCGTCGATGACGGGGTCGAAAGGGTCGTAATAGACATCGCTCGGGCTCGCAACCGTCAAGTCGGACTCCTTCTCTTGGCCAGATGCCGCCTGACCCGGCTGATTAGTCGATCGCCTAATCGAAGACGATACCGAGGTCCTCGTCGTCAAGGCAAGAGCCGCTCGTCTCGTGACGCTGCCACCTCGCCCGCCGGGCCCGGCGGCGTGAGACCGACGAATCCGAGCGGATTCAGGTACTCCTTGTACAGGGTGATCTTGTCGGTCTCAAAGCCGAATAGGGTGATGTAGGTGTTCCGGTAGATGCCCCCGTTCCCCCGCTGTGAAGCTTCGCTGTGGTACTCCGCGATCACCAGCTGCTCGCCGGCCACCTCGTACCACCGGTCGTAGATGAAGTCCATCCGCACGAACATCGCCGGCATCGAAGTGCGCAACTGGTCGACTATCGCGGCGCTTCCCCGCGTCGCGGGAAGATCCTCGACGAATGGCAGCACCATCACGGCATCGGTGGCGAGATGACGCGCGACCCGGTCGAAGTCGAGATCTCCTATACTGTCGAGGAATTCGCGGGCAAGCTGAACTCGGTCCTCAAAAGTCCACGGCACGTCGATACTCCTCTGGGTCGGCAGCGGCGAACGTTTTGTGCTCGAGGAACTTCTCGAGCTCTACGGATCCGTCGGCCGGAATGTCGTGCTCCTCGGCGTAACCGAAGCGGCTGTCGGGACCGAGATAGTTGCCGCCGTTGATGCTCATCCGGCCGGTCCGCACCCGGCGCGCCACCGCGAGCGCACGCTCGTGGGACCCAAAGACGACGCCGGACGGTCCGCATATCGAACGGTTCGCGATCCGAATTGCGTCTCGATCGTCGTCGTAGGGGACCACAACCAGAACCGGACCACCGACTTCCGCCGCCAGCACTTCGCTCTCGGGGTCGACCCCGGTGAGCAACGTGGGTTCGTAGAAGTAACCCGGCCGCACCATTCCGCCGCCCCTGACGAGCGTTGCACCGGACGCGATGGCCCGCTTGACCATCTCATCGACCTCGTCGCGACGCCGATCACTGATGAGCGGTCCCATCCAGGTGCAGACATCGGCGGGGTCGCCATAGCGCACCGCGGCCAGGCATTTCGCCAGGTCACCCACCGCTGTGTCACAGCGGTGGGCAGGCACCAAGACCCGTGAGATCGGAGCCGAGCCTTGTCCCGCATGCGACGTTGCCATCAGCGCTATCTGCTCAGTACAGGTCGAGACGTCGGCATCGTCGAGCACGATCGCGGTCGACTTTCGCTCCGGCTTCATCCACACCCGCTTGACAGCCCCACTGGCTGCGACCATGAGGCGGCGCCCCGCTGCTACTGATCCGGTGAAGGAGATCAAGTCGACATCTCGGTGGCTGGCGAGTGTGCTGTCCACGGCTGGGTTCAGGGAAGCCAGCAGATTCACCACCCCGGCGGGGATCTCGGTCGTCGTCGCGATCAGCTCGCCGAGCGCAAGCGTTGTCAATGCAGCGTCGGAGCCGCCTTTCAACACCACCGTGCAACCTGCGGCCAGAGCCGGGCCCAAGGCGGCGATCGCCATGCGCATCGGGTGACTGGAGCCGGTGCAGATCGACACCACGCCGATCGGACCCTTCTCGGTCCAATGCGTCCCCCGGCCCGCATCGCCGTCGCCGGCAGTGGTGCTCGAATTCGCCGCCAACGTATCCGCATGACGGCCTACCGCGTTGATCGGCGCATCGAGGTATGGCCCTTCGGTCAGCCGCCAGGTGGCCCCCGTCTCGGCAACGGTCAGCCGCCGCAGTTCCTCGCGATGCCCGATCAGGGCCGCGTGGAGCTGCGTGAGACATTTGACCCGGAACGTGATGTCGGTGGACCACTTCGTCGAGTCGAAAGCACGCCGGGCCGCCGCGACGGCCCGCTGTGCATCATCGACGTCGCAGTCTGGCGCAAAGCCCATGATCGCACCGGTCGCCGGGTTCACCGACGGAAATGTTTGGCGGCTGCGACCGTCCGACAGCACGCCGTCAATCAGCATGTGTCGCTCAACCCGGCCGGCCGAATGCTCTGGGGAGCCCGCTCCCCTGTCGTCCGCGGGCTTGGTCCCCGCCTGAGATGGCATCCACCGCTCCCGCAACAAAAATAGTTGACTCGGTCTGTTATACACTACTACCTTGTCGAAAGGTCGGTATCTGTCGCTCGACCATGATTCGCGGCAACAGGCATGGAGCGGCGATCACGCTGACCGCAATCGACTGGGACGTACACCGGTACGCGTACACAGGAGGCGGCATGGCGTGGGAGTTCAGAACGGATCCTGAGTACCAGGGCTTGCTGGACTGGGCCGACGATTTCGTGCGGGAGGAAGTCGAGCCGTTGGACCTTGTATGGCCGGGTCAGGAGTTCGTACCGCTCACCGACGCTCGGCGCAAGGCAATCGATCCGCTCAAGGCGCAGGTGAGGAGCAAGGGGTTGTGGGCGACTCACCTCGGCCCTGAACTGGGTGGCCAGGGGTACGGGCAACTCAAGCTGGCCCTACTGAACGAAATCCTGGGCCGCTCGTTGTGGGCGCCGATCGTGTTCGGGTGCCAGGCGCCCGACACCGGAAACGCCGAGATCATCGCACACTACGGCACCGAGGAGCAGAAACAGCGCTATCTGCAGCCGTTGCTGGACGGCGAGATGTTCTCGAGCTATTCGATGACCGAGCCTCAAGCAGGAGCCGATCCCACTCGCTTCCAAACGCGCGGACACCACGAGGGCGACGGCTGGGTGATCAACGGCTGGAAATACTTCTCCTCCAACGCCAGGACCGCATCGTTTCTCATCGTGATGGTCGTGACGAACCCGGATGTCAGTCCCTACCAAGGGATGTCGATGTTCCTGATTCCCACTGACGCCCCGGGCGTCACGATCGAACGCAACGTCGGTCTCTACGGCGAGCCCGTCAACGAGGGCTTTCATGCCCTGATCCACTACGACAACGTCCGGGTACCGGCGGAGGCGTTGCTCGGCGGTGAGGGTCAAGCCTTCGCAATCGCGCAGACGAGACTCGGCGGCGGACGAATTCACCACGCCATGCGGACGATCGGCCTGGCGCGTCAGGCACTCGACATGATGTGCGAACGCGCACTGAGCCGTGAGACTGCGGGCTCGCGGTTGTCGGACAAGCAATTCGTCCAAGGGTTCATCGCCGACTCTTACGCTCAGCTCATGCAGTTCAGATTGTTCGTGCTCTACACCGCTTGGGAGATCGATGAGTACAACGACTACAAGCGAGTTCGCAAGGATATCGCTGCCGTGAAGGCGACGATGCCGAGTGTGCTGCACGATATCGCGTGGCGGGCAATGCAGGTCCACGGTGCGCTCGGCGTCAGCAACGAGATGCCGCTGTTCAGAATGATCCACGGTGCCGCCGCGATGGGTCTGGTCGATGGTCCAACCGAGGTGCACAAGACGACGGTGGCGCGTCAAGTTCTGCGTGACCATTCGCCTAGCGAGGGTATGTGGCCACGCGAGTGGATTCCGGCCAAGCTCGAGGCTGCTCGTGAGAAGCTCGCCGAATATCTCGAACTCGAGATCGGCAACACCTGATTCGGATCAGTTCATCGACGAAGACCCACGAACCGAGAAGAGACACGCCATGACACTGGAAGATGTTGTCCGAGAGGACACCCGCAAACAACCGCGTATCGAGTTCGACCGACACACTCCTGAGTTCCGGCAACGATTCGACGACATTGCCCAGGAAATGCACCAGAGGTGCCCCGTGGCGTGGAATGACACCTACGGCGGCTACTGGGTGGCCGGCGGCAGCGACGCCGTCTTCGAACTCGCACGGTGTCCGCATATCTCGAACGAACATGACATCGACGGCACAAAGCGCGGATACCAAGGCATCTCGATCCCATTGCCCGACGAGGCGGCAGGTGTGCGGGGTGGAATGCTCGAAATGGACGGGCAAGAACATCGAACCTACCGCAATGTCCTGAACCCCTATATGTCGCCGGCTGCGGTGAAGCGGTGGCTGCCGTTCATCGATGAGACGGTCCGCGCGTGTTTGGACGAGAAGATCGAAAGTGGCAGCATCGACTTCGTCGATGACCTCGCCAACGTGGTGCCGGCCGTCCTGACGCTCGCCATGCTGGGGATCCCGGTCCAGAAGTGGGCCATGTACAGCGAGCCCACACACGCATTCGTCTACACGAAGCCCGATTCCCCCGATCGTCAACGCGTCATGGAGATGTACGTGGCGATGGGCATGGACCTGATGAACAATCTTTCTGAGATCCGGGACAACCCTCGGCCCGGGATCATCGACGCGCTGGCTCGATTGCGAATCGATGGCGGGGCACCGCCCGACATGGAGTTGCTCGGGATGTTGAACCTGCTCATCGGCGGCGGCTTCGACACCACGACCGCGCTGACTGCGCATTCGCTGGAGTGGCTTTCGGAGAACCCGGCCGAACGTGAGAGGTTGATCAGCGAACGGGATGCGCTGCTGGATTCGGCCACCGAGGAGTTTCTTCGCTATTACACACCCGCACCCGGGGACGGTCGCACCATGGATACCGATACCGAGTTGCTGGGGATCGACTTCAAGGAGGGCGACCGGGTCTACATATCCTGGGCGTTCGCGAACCGTGACCCCCTGCTCTTCGAGCAGCCGGACCAAATACTCCTCGATCGCAAGCACAACCGGCACTTCGCCTTCGGACTCGGTGTGCATCGGTGTATCGGCTCCAACCTGGCGCGGGTCGTATTCAAATCGATGCTCACCGCGGTGCTGGATCGCATGCCCGATTACCGCTGCGATCCTGAGCGGACGGTCCACTACGACACCATTGGCACCATCCAGGGCATGCGCCATCTTCCCGCAACCTTCACGCCGGGCAAGAAGAGCGGTGCGGGCTTGGAGGAGACACTCGACCGGCTCCAGCGAATCTGCGAGGAGCAGGGGCTGGCACGCCCCATAACGGAATTCAAGGGTGAAGCCCGCATCGTTTGAACAGTTGGATCAGATCACCCGCGACTCGCGGCCGGCCCAATACCGGTCCCGCAGCCGCCTCTTGTAGAGCTTGCCGTTGGGGTCACGCGGCAGTTCGTCGACGAAGTCGACGGTCCGCGGACACTTGTAAGTCGCCAACTCTGCGCGACAGTAATCGATGAGCTCCGCCTCCAAGGTCGTTCCCTTTCGCGAGCTGTCGGCCAGCTGGACAACAGCTTTCACAGCCTCGCCCATCTCGTCGTCGGGCACGCCGATCACCGCGACGTCGGCCACGGCCGGGTGTGCGGTCAGCACATTCTCAGCTTCCTGCGGATAGATGTTCACACCGCCGGAGATGATCATGTGCGCCAGCCGGTCGGTCAGGTAGAGATAGCCCTCTTCGTCGAGGAAGCCGATATCACCCAGGGTCCGCCAGCCCTTGTCGTTGGCCACTGACTCGGTCTTGCGGCTGTCATTGTGATACTCGAACGGTCTGCCGCCCGCGAAGTACACCACACCCACTTCGCGGGGGCCCAACTCCTGGCCGTCCGGACCGAGGATGTGGCATTCGTCGATGGGTCGGCCAACCGAACCCGGATGGCTCAGCCACTCCCGTGCCGAGATGTACGTTGCGCCCAGATCCTCGGTGCCCGAGTAATACTCGTCAATGATTGGACCCCACCACTCGAGCATCTCCCGCTTGATCCTGACCGGGCATGGCGCGCCGGTGTGCAGGACGCGGCGCAGGCTCGAGACGTCATACCGCATGCGAACCTCCTCGGGCAGTCGAAGCATGCGGACGAACATCGTCGGAACGAATTGCGCTTCGGTGACCCGGTATCTCTCGATCAACTCGAGGCACTCACGGGGATCGAAATTCTCCATCAAGACCACGGTCCCGCCGACACGATGCCAGGACATGGATCCCACCAGCGGCGCGGAGTGATACAGCGGCGCAGGACACAGGTAGACCGAGCCGATTCCGCCGCCTTCGGTCATGCCCAGGGCGATCTGGGCGGGCACCGCTGCCGGGTCCCCGAACACTGTGCCTGGCAGCGGTTTACGTACACCCTTCGGAAATCCTGTCGTTCCGGACGAGTACAACATCTCGCGCCCTTCGCACTCGCTTTCGATCGGACCGGCGGATGACGCGGCGAGAACGGTGTCGTAGGGGACGAAGCCGGGTAATTGCCCATTGACCGAGACCCGCGCCGGAATCCTCGAAACGTCGAGGCGCTCCACAACCGCGGACATATCGGTGCTGGACACCAACGCGGTGGCGTGACAATCGTCCAGCACGTACTGCACTTCGTTGGGGCGCAAATGGCTGTTGATGGCGGTGTAGTACAGGCCGGCGCGCTGCGCCGCCCACGCGACCTCGAGGAACGCGCGCTCGTTGCCCATCAACAGCGCGACGTGATCACCGGGGTGCAAACCCCACTGACGAAGCGCGGCGGCGAACCGCCGCGACCGCTCGTCGAGCTGCCCATAGGTGACGGTTTCGCCGCTGTGGCCCATGACAATGGCGGGTGCTCCCGGACTCCGAGCGGCATGCCAATCCGGCGACATCCGCGTCGGCTCCCGCTCACATGTGCGGTCCGAACTCATGTCGGCATCAGGTCCTTCCACGACGTGGGCGAGGAACCGGGTGTGAGGCCGGCTTGTTCGTACAACCGGTGATCGGCGCCGAGGTATCGGCCGGTCCGCGGGTCGTACGTCGTGACGGCGACGCGGCCACGGGCGGATTCTCCGCCCCCAAAGGAGCTCGGCGCCGCGGGGGTGGCGCTGCGGCCCGGGTCGGCGGACGGCAGCGAGGCCTGCGGCGGCATGTGTGTTCCCCCCGCGGGGGCGTGAATGCGGCCGTCGAGATCCACCCGGTCGTCGACGGGAATGCCCTGGGATACCAGATTGGGATCGATCGGGTACGGCCCAATGGGATGCTGCCGCATGGCGAGCGGTTCAAAGGGCTTGTCGCTGTTGCAGATCTCCACCGTCGGGGCACGCTTCCCCGGGTGCCCCATACACGGGAAGTTGCGGGCTCCACGGACGGCGATCGGCGAGTCCTGAGGCAGCTTGCAGTACAAGCCGTCCGGAGTATCTGCCTCGGAGGTATCAGCGGGTGAACGCCAAGCCGACGGCGGAAGATAGCCGACCGTGCACGGGGTGGGATCACCCATGCTCATCGCGAAGTCCCCCTGTGCGATTCCGGTGGCATTGTTCGCGCTGCTCTGCGACTGCGTGGCCGCGATGTGCGGCGGAAGCAAGACGAGTAGCTGCTCGAGGGACGGGTTGTAGGTCACTAGGATCTGGCCGATTGTCGTCAGATTCGCCAGCAGTATGGGAAGGGTCGGCTTCAGCGATGTCAACAGCGCCGAAACCTCCTCGGCGAATTCGGGTCCCGAGCCGAGCAACGTTCTGATCTGTGGGTCGTTGCGACGAAGCTGGCCCGTGACGCCGGCCAGGCTCCGAATCCACGAGCGCAGAGAATCGGCCGACTGGGCTTGCGCGTCCAGCAGCGGAACGCTGTCGTCGATCAAGGAACGGGTCTGGCCAGAAACTCCTCTGAGGTCTGTGGCCAGAGTCGAGAACGAATCAACTAGCGAGCCGAAGTCATAGCCGCTGCCATTGAAGGCCTTGAACGATTCATCGAGCAGCGCGCCGAGTTTGTCCTCGGGGATACTGTCCACCAGGCTCTCGACGCGGTTGAGAAGCGGGCCGACGGGCTGTGGAAGGCTGGTGCGTTGCACCGGAATCACCGAACCATCCCGAAGGTACGGTCCGGCATCGGTGTTGGGTCGCAGGTCCACATACTGTTCGCCGACCGCGGAGACGTTGCGCACCGCAGCCTCGAGATCCTCGGGAACCCGCGGCGAGGTTTCCAAGGACAACATGGCTTCTGCGCCGGAGCGAGTAAGCCGGAGCTCGGTGACCTTCCCGATTTGGGAGCCCCGGTAGGTCACATTGGCGAATCGGTAGAGGCCGCCGGAGGCGGGCAACTCCAAGGTCACGGTGATCCGCCCGATGCCGAGCAGGGTCGGAACCTGCATGTACCGCACGACCATCACCGTGACGCCGACTACCGATGCGATGACGAAGATGATCAACTGGTTCCGGACAAATCGGGTCAGCATCAGCCACCACCGTTTGGCATCGATGAAGCTTCGACTGGATACGGGCCGGCGAAGATCGGTTGGCCGGCAGCCGTTGGCGTTGAGGATTCCCGACGCGGCGCGACCGGCAGCACCGGCCCGCTGACCGCAGCCCCCTCCGGCGGGGACGTTCTTTCACTAGCTGGAACCTGGTTCGATGCGTTGGTGGGCGTTTCCGTCACACCCAGTTGGAGCGGTGTATACGAATACTGCATCCACTCCGGATCACCAGGAGCGGGAATGAGTTTCGCCCCTTCTTCTCCCCACCGCGTGCCGAGGAACAGGGTCCGCTTGAGCCGCGGTACGGTGAGATCGATGACGGCGTAGAGGTTCATGAAATCACCCCGAACGGCACGATCGATGAGGTTCTGGGTGTAAGGGAAGGTCGTCACGTATCCGAGTGCTTGCGCCAGATCCCCCCCGACGTCGGCGATCGCCCTGATGGTTGGTTCGAGGTTGTGCAGGTTGGTGACTATCTCTTCCTTGGTGTCGGCGACGAGGGTCGTTGCCGTGTCGCTCAACACCCGCAGCCTGTCCAGCGCCGTCGTGAAGTTCGGCCGCTCGCGGATCAGGACGTCGACCGCCTCCGGAATGCGCTGCAGTGCATGCTTGATGACGTCACGTTGCCCAACGAGCTGTCCGGCCAGGCGATCCAGTTCCCGTATCGATGCGACAAGCGCATCACTCTGCCTGTCCAACGTGGCGACGAAGATGTCGGCTTGGGACAGCAGGTCGCGGATGGCATCTTCGCGACCGCCCATTGCCGCGTTGAAGTTGTGGATGATGTCGCCGATCTGCCCCAGCCCTCCTCCATTGACGACGGCCGACAAGGCGGCCAGCGTCTGCTCGGTGGAGGGATAGGTCGCCGACCTTGCGAGCGGGATGGTCGCCCCCGGTTCGAGACGGCCCACGGGGGATTCACCGATCGGCGGGTTGAGCGAAAGGTGCATGGACCCGAGCAGGCTTGTCTGTCCGACGGTCGCGACTGCATTCACCGGTACGACAACCTCGGGCTTGACTGAGATCTCCACGTCCGCGCGCCAGTCACGAACCGTCATCTTGCCGATGCTGCCCACGATGACATCGTCGATCATCACTGGCGAATTCGACTCCATGGTGCCGACGTCGGCGACCTGCACGTGGTAGACAGCGGCGCCGGGGCCGCGACCGACCGCACCCGGCAGCGGAATCGAATTCCAGCCCTGGAAGGCGCATCCCGCGACGGTGACCGCGATGCCGATTCCGGCGAGTGATCGGAGCAGCGCCTTGGAGCCGGAGCCCTTCATCGGGGTCCTCCTTCTGCCGGAAGCAGCATTTGCGGCAGGCCGGGCGCCGGCGGGATCGGTGCGCCGGGGAACAACGCGGGTGAGGGAGCGGCCGGCAGATGGTCGGGGGCCCCGGGACCCGGGGCCACCGCGGGAGCCAGCCCGTACCCGGGCGGAGGCGGGACATCACCGGCACCGGTGAAGGCCGACACTGCCGGCGGTGGCTCCTGCGGAGCAGGACTCGGCCCCGCACCTCCCGGCGCCAAGACGGGATCGGTGTAGATGAGATTCGCCGGGTTTGCCGACTTGCGCAGATACGGGTTGATCGGCATCGGCACGCCGTTGAAGTTGAGCAGCCGCAGTGCCGGTCCGAGATATTGTGCGCACAGCTTCGCGGTTTCGGGGGCGGTGATGTTTTCCACGCCACCGATCGCAGAGCAGATGAAGTGAACGGGATTCGAGAAGTTGTTGATCACGAACGCGCCCGAGACAGCGCCGGTATCTGGGTTGTAAATGTTGTAGCCGTTGGCAATTCCGTTGGGTGCGATGTGGAGGATGTTCTCTACGGTCATACGGTTGTCGACGAGATTCTGCGTGACACCTGCCAGCCGCTGGACCTGCTCGGAGGCCTGGTTGCGGCTGCCTGCGACGAATCGCTGCACATCGACGATGGCCTCTGACAGATCTCTCAGCGCCGCATCGAATGCTGATTTGTTGTTATCGAGCAGGCTCGAAAGCGTGGCCAACCGATCCTGGAACAGCACGATCTGCTCACCGCTGTCACGCAGCGCACTGACGAAGATCTGAAGGTTCTTGATCGTGGAGACGATGTCGCCACTGCCCTCCGCCAGGATGCGCCCGACCCCAGCCAGTTCAGCCAGTGCCTGGCGAAGCTTGTCACCGTTGCCGCCCATTGCCGTCGCGGCACTTTCGATGAAGCGGCCCACCGACGTGCGCGAGACATCCCCCGCAGGGCCCAAGTCCGTGGCCAGCCGCATCAGCTGCGTCTTCACTTCATTCCACTCGACGGGCACTGCGGTGCGTTCAAGCGGGATCTGGGCCCCGTCGCTCATCGTGGGTCCCGCATCCTCATAGGCCGGCGTCAGCTGGACGTAGCGCGCGGCGACGAGATTGGGGGCGACGATGACGGCGCGGGCGTCCGCGGGCACCGGAACGTCGTGGTCGACGAACAGTGTCAACTTGGTGGTTTGTCCGCTCGGCTGGATCGAATCGACGTGGCCGACCTTGATACCGACCACGCGCACGTCGTCACCCGGATAGATCCCGGTTGCCGTGCTGAAGATCGCTGTGATCAGCTTGGGGCCGAGGAACGCCTGCCGGACCACAACCAGGCCAGCCGCGATCATTATTGCTATCAGTGTCACCGCGGTCACCCCGGCCAGCCGCCGGCGGTTCACCGGTGGCCCTCGGGAATCGCACTAAGGGGTATTTCGGGAATCCCGTTGACTGGGAACGGGAATTCGGCGCGTGGTCCCACATTGTCCGGCGGTTGGCCGGCATCAACCCCTCTGCGGAAGCCGAACGCGTAATCCAGGAACGGCTGAAGCATCGCCGGCATGGCAATGTTGGGAACGAAGGCGTTGTATATGCTTCCGCTTGCCACGATCTCGCCCTGGGTGATCGAGAATTTCTTCAAGCCCGCCAGGGCATCCGCGATGTCATCGCGATTGTTCTCCAGCATCGCGGTGACAGCGTTGAGCTTCTCCAGGGCTGGGGCCAGTTCCCGCTCATTGTCTCCAACCATGCCGGTCAGCTGTTTGGCGACCGCTGAGATGTTGGCGAGCAGTTCGACGATCATATGTCTGCGATCGTTGAAGACCTCGAGGAGGTCGTTGGCATTGAGGATGAGCGCATTGATCTGGCCGCTTCGTTCGGAAAGAATTCCACTCACGTCGCTCGCATTCTTCAGAAGATCGACGAGAAACCCGTTGCGATTGTTCAGCGACCGCGAAAGACGGCTCAACCCATCAAATGTCGGGCCCAGCTGTGGCGCGATGTGATCGATCGTGGTCGACAACATGTCCAGGGATTGGTTCAACGCCTGCGTGTCGGTGTGGGCGAAGTTGGTGGTGAAGTCACCCACCGCGTCAGTAAGCGAGTACGGCGACGACGTCCTCGTCAGCGGAATCGTCGACAACGGCGCGAGGACGTCAGGACCGTCCGACTCGAGGGTCAGTTTGCGCTCACCCAAGAGGGAGCCGGTGCGAATGTGCGCCGTGGTGAGTGATCCCAGAGACACCCCGGAATTGACAGTGAAGGTGACGCGCGCCTTACCGCGGTCAAGTTCGATTTCCTGCACCAAACCCACCTTGGTGCCCGAAACGGTCACGTCGTTGCCGACTGCGAGTCCACCGGCCTCGGCAAACAACGCCTGATATCTGACGTCGGTAGCCCACGACACCAACCGCTCTGGCTGCAACCCGACAGCAATCGTCAAAACGATGACGACGACACCGATGAAGCCCGCTCTAGGCAGGTGGGAGCCTCGGTATTTCAGCATTATTCCTCCGCACACCGCCCCGTCTGCTGCTTGAACCAGGGGAAGACCGCCGTGCGGCCCTGAAGGTCGCTGACCCGAATGGTCATGCCGCACATATAAAACTGGATGAAGCTTCCATACGAGGCAATGCGAACCAACTTGCGGTAGTTTCCGGGAGCCTTCTTCAGCGCCGCTTCCAGGTGGGGTAGGTCCTTTTCGAGCAGGGGTGCCACTCGGCCGAGTTCGTCGACGGTTCCGTTCAACGGCGCACGCGCGTCGGCCAGCAGACCGGCCAGCGACGCCGTTCCGTTCGCAACCGAGTCGATCGCCGAACCGATGAGGTCGCGCTCGGCGGACAATTCACCGACCAGCACGTCGAGGCGGTCAATGGTGGCGGAGAACTTACCGCCCTCCTTTGACAGGACGGTCAGGAGTGACCGCAGGTTGGCGATCAACTGCTCAACCACCTGACCGTTGTCGGCCAGGACGGTGGTGAACGACGACGTATGGGTGAAGATCGATTCGAGCGTTCCTTGCTGGCCCTGCAGAATACGAAGCAGCGAGCCCGTCAAGGCGTTGATGTCCTGCGGATTGAGCCCTTGTACAACAGGCTTCAATCCACCAAGCAGCACGTCGAGGTCAAGCGCCCGCACGGTGAGATCGGACGGTATCCGGGACCCTGCCGGCAGGATCCGCGTGGACCCCGGCCCGTCGACGAGGGACAAGTAGCGGTCTCCGACGAGGTTCAAGTACCGAACCGCCACCTTCGTGCCGGTCGTCAACACCACGCCACGATCCACATCGAACGTGACCTCGACCGTCTTATCCGGCTGCAAAGTTACATCGCGCACCGTGCCGACCCGGATGCCGGCCACCCGCACGCTGTCACCGCTGGTGATCTCGGAGGCGTCGACGAATACTGCGGAAAAGGTTGTTGCCGAGCCGGATCGGTGTTCACTGAAGGTGACGAACAGGCCCGCGGTCAACAGCGCCATGATCAATGCGAAGATGCCGAATTTGACACCAGTGCGCCGCTGGCCCCTCACCCCGGCTGCCCGATCTGCGCCGAGTTGCGCGGCGGCCCGTCGAGGGGACCGAAGAGGAACTGCTTGAGCCCGTCGGCATTCAGCAGCAAGCCCTGGTTCCCGTACTTCCAGGGGTTACTGCCGACGTCGGCCACCACGAACGGCGGCCTGGACTCGAACGGCAGGTTGGGCATACCCACATCAGCGCATCGCGGTCCGCCCTTCGCCGCCACCTTGGGCAGGTCCGCCGGGTAGCGATAGCGATCGACACCGAGGGTGAAAGCGGTCGATATCGTGATACCGGGTACGGACTCTGGCGCGGAATTGGCAAGCGGCAGAACCCCTTGCAATGAGCACGTCAATGCTTCGTGGTATTGCTTGGTGAGATCGGTTGTGGGGATCAACAGATGCATCACGTCGGTGAGTGCCTGACGGTTACCACCAAGGACGTCGTTTCCGATATCCGCGAGACCGCTCATACTCACCAGGAAGGCATCGAGGTTGTGCTCTTCTGTCACTATCGACTCGCTCACATGGGCCGCGTTGTCGAGGGTTTCGGTGATGAAGGTCCCACTGTCGGCGTAGGCGGCCAGGACCTCCGGAGCGACGGCTATGTCGTGCTCCAGACTGGACTGACTCCGATTGACCTCCGCGAGAACCGAATCGAAGCCTTCAAGAGTTCTACCGAAGCGGTCGCCCCGGCCGTTCACGGCCGACGAGATCGCTCCGAGAGTCTCATTGAGCTTGGCAGGGTCGATCTTCGCCAGCACCGATGAGAGCCGTTGAAAGATCGTGTTGATTTCGACTGTGACATCTCCGGCCTCCAGCGTCTGGCCGGCGGTGAGGCTCTGCGACCAGGATCCGGCCGGCGGGACGAGCTCGACAAACTTGGCGCCGAACACCGTTGTCGATGCAATGTTGACCTCTACATCTGCGGGGATCATCTCCAGTTGTCCGGGCTCGATCGCGAGATGTATTGCGGCCCTGCCGGATGGCAAGGACTCGATGGATGCGACCTTGCCGACTTGGATTCCGCGCATCTGCACTTTGGCGTCGGGGTACATCATCAGCCCCGCCCGGGGCGAAACCACTGTGACCGGTACAGCTTCGGTGAATCCGCCACGGAACAACTGCGCGACCAGCACCGCAATTCCTGCCACCGCAGCGATAGTTGCCACGCCTACCAGGGGACGCGCGATCGGATGCGGCATCGGTGCTCTCCCTCCCGCAACATTGAGGGTCTGTAGGCCACCGGGCGACCGGTGCCGCGCCTAGCTAACCTCAGACAGACGACCGAGTCAACTATTTTGGCAGACGTGCGAAGGTACCGATCGAATTCGACGTTCTGGACGTCAGGTCACGGCACCCAGCGTCTTCAGATCGATGATCTGCTCCCAGTCCAACCCGAGTTCGGCGAGGATCTCATCGGTCTGCTCCGCGAACCCCGGGGCGGGCTCGACCTGAGGCGCAGTCACATCGAACTGCACCGGATTGGCCACCAACTCCAGTTGGCCCGCCTGCACCAGGTATTCGTTGGACCGGATCTGGACATCGCGTGCGACCTGGAGGGTGTCCTGTACGGGCGCCCACGGTCCGGCCAGGGTCGAGAACCGCTCGGACCACTCGGCCAGCGTGCGGCTGGCCATGGTCTTGGACAGAATCTCCGCGGCCTCTGGTGCATGGGCGGCGATCGACTCGACATCGCTGAATCGCGGGTCGTCGGCGAGCTCCGGCAGATCCATGTGCCGGCACACGTCGGACCAGAACTTCGTCGGCTGCATCATCACGAACGAGATGAATCGATTGTCGGCCGTCGGATACAGCCCTACCAATGGATTGTTGGGCGACCTGTTGGCGTTCGCGGGTTGGGCCACGAGCCGCTGACCCAGATGGTTGGTCAGCGTTATCGTGTGCCCCATTGCCCATGCTCCGCTGCCCAACAGGGAGACGTCGACCACCGAGGGCTCACCCGTACGCTCGCGCTTCAGTAACGCCGCCGCGACCCCGCCCGCCAAATTCGTCCCCGAGATCGTGTCGCCGTAGGCAGGACCGGGCAGGCTGATCATGCCGTCGATCTCCGGCGGCGTGACCGTTGCAGCGGCACCCGCGCGGCACCAGAACGCCGTCATGTCGTAACCGCCCTTGTCGGCCTCGGGCCCACGAGGACCGAAAGCACTCCCCCGAGCGTAGATGATTGTCGGATTGATCTCACGGACGTCGTCGACGTCGATGCCGAACTTCGTTCGAGCGCAGGGCAGGAAGCTCGTCAGGAACACATCCGACCGTCGCGTGAGCTCGAAAAGCACCTCGCGCCCTTCAGGTATCGAGAGGTCCAAACCGATGCTCCGCTTACCGCGATTGGCGTTGTCGACATTGGGGTTGGGCTCCCCCTCGACCACCAACGCACCGATCTGGCGTAACCCGCGCTGAGGGTCACCCGTCACCGCGTGCTCCACTTTCGTGACTTCGGCGCCCCATTCGGCCAATACCGCACCAGCCGTCGGGACGAACCCGTACATGGCCACCTCGAGGACTCGGATGCCGTCGAGCGGTTTCACTGGACTGCCGCCGCGAAAGTCTTGCGTTGCAAGAACTCCTCGAGACCTGCAACCCCCATTTCGCGGCCGATGCCCGACTGTTTGTAGCCGCCGAATGGGCAGTCGGGCCCCGAGTAGTCCCCGCCGTTGATGCTCAGCGTTCCGGTGCGGATCCGGCGCGCCACACCGACGGCACGGTCGTGGCTGCCGAACACACCGCCGGACAATCCGTAGATGGAATTGTTCGCGATCCGCACCGCGTCGTCGTCGTCGTCATAGTCCATGACCACCAGGACCGGCCCGAAGACCTCCTCTTGGGCGATCTCGCTGTCTGGGTCCACATCCGTCAGAAGTGTCGGCTCGTAGAAGAATCCGGGATCGACCTTGTTCCCTCCCACGACCAGCCTCGCGCCTGCAGACACCGCCCTGCGCACCATGTGATGGACCTTGTCACGCTGACGCTCGCTGATCAGCGGACCCATGTAGTTGTTCGGGTCCAGCGGGTCGCCGTATGTCACCACGGCGAAGTTCTGGGCCAGAAGTTCGACGAAGTCGTCTTTGGCCTTGCGCGGCACCAGTACTCGGCTCATCAGTGCGCACCCTTGGCCGGCGTGCGAGGTGATCATGAACGTGGCCATCATGGCAGCGCTCGCGAAATCGGCGTCGTCGAGGACGATCATCGCCGACTTTCCGCCGAGTTCGAGGAACACATTCTTGAGGGTCTCGCTGCAGGCCGCCATTATCCGTCGGCCGGTCGCGGTGGACCCGGTGAAGGTGACCGCGTCCACCTGGGGACTCGTCGTCAGCAAAGCGCCGACATGCGGATCCGCACCGGAGAGGACGTTCACGACTCCCGCCGGAATTTCGGTGTGCTCGGCGATCAACTCACCGATGGCCAACGTGACCAGCGGCGTGTCCGGCGCACCTTTGAGGACCACTGTGCAACCCGCCGCGAGTGCCGGAGCCAACTTGGCCAGCGCGAGTTGGTTGGGATAGTTGTAGGCGATGATCGCGGCGACGACGCCGACTGCCTCCCTTTCGACCCAGCGGTGATGCTGCTGTCCCCGGCTCTCGACCACGCCGAGGTCTTGGACGAACGAGTAGCTCTTGAGCAGATCGGCGTAGTAGGCGACCAAAGCTATCGGGTTGTCGAGCTGCGGACCCTCGGTCAGCATCCGGGTGGCGCCCACCTCGGCCATGGTCAGCTCCCTGAGCTCGCCAGCGTGATCCAGCAAGGCGGTGTGCAGCTGTTCGAGGCAACGGGTGCGCAGCGCGGTGTCGGTAGACCATTCAGTGTGGTCGAATGCCCGTCGCGCGGCTGCGACGGCGCGTTCCGCATCAGCGACAGATGCGTCAGGCGCGTGGCCGAAGACCTGGCCGTTTGCCGGGTTCACGGACGCGAACACCTGCCCACTGTCCGCTTCCACCAATCGGCCGTCGATGAGCAGCTGCCGATCGGCTGTCGGTCTCGGCGGGGCCACCGTCCCCGTGCTCGTCGTGTGCTCAGTCGGCATCGAACCCTCCCGCCTTCGTGGCTCCGCACGGTGCGCGGAACGAACCCTCGCCAGTAGCGATGCGACCCTAACATGAAAAATAGTTGACTAGGTCGGCTGTCTGCGGTTAGCTGATCGAGTGGCCGTGCGTCGGTGATCGCTGCCCGCTGGGTATGACGCGATCACGGCCCGGAGCTCTCGGAGGGAGATTTTCGTGAAGGTCCACGTCGATTCGACCCGCTGCCAGGGGCATACGCTCTGCGCGATGATCGCGCCCGACATGTTCGAACTCAGCGAAGTGGACGGTAGCTCTTCCGCGGTCGCTGAAGTCGTACCGGCCGACCAGGAGGAACGAGTGCGCGAGGCAGCGCAGTCGTGTCCGGAACAGGCCATCGTTCTCGATGAGATGTCGGCCGACCCAGATTCGAAGCTTGGTCGACAACGGGCGCTCCAGTAGAACAACGATCTTCCGAGTTGTTGACTGCTGCGTATTTCGAGTGACGAAGAAGAGATGATGCCCACTATCCACACAGGTGAACGCACGGCACCCGCCGAGCGGATCGCTGTTCGCTGTGTCGACTCCGACGTGCATCCCGTTCCCAGGAGCGGGGATCTGACGCAGTACATCCCCGAGCCGTGGCGCAGCAAGTACTTTCTCAGCCGACCCGTGGGTGAACAGATCTATTACGACGCACCGGATTACGCCCATGCCCGCGCTATGCGCGTAGACACCTTTCCGGCAGATGGCGAGTTTGCCGGCAGCGATCCTCAACTGGCCTTCAAACAATTGATCCTCGAGGCCGGTGCCGACATCGCGATATTGGAGCCGATACACGGCAGTTGCCGACTGCCGGAGGCGACCGCCGCGATCTGCTCCGCCCACAACAGCTGGCAAGCCAACCACTGGCTCGACGATCGCAACAACTGGCACCAACGATGGCGTGGATCTATTTGCCTCGCAATCGAGGAACCCGAGGCGTGTGTCCGCGAGATCGAGCGGTGGGCCCCTCACCCTTACATGGCCCAGGTCCTCATCAATGCCGAACCCCGGCCGTCATGGGGCGATCCGAAATACGACCCGATCTGGGCAGCGGCAACCCGACACGACATCACCGTCAGCTGCCACCTTGGCCGCAGCCATCACGAGGAACTTCCGATGCCACCAGTCGGGATACCCAGCTACAACCACGACTTTATGGTCACCTACTCATTACTGGCTGCGAACCAGGTGATGAGCCTCATCTTCGACGGAGTGTTCGACCGATTTCCCGCATTGCGCGTTGTCTTCATCGAGCACGCCTTCACCTGGATCCTGCCGCTGATGTGGCGGATGGACGCCATCTACGAGGCGCGCAAGCCCTGGGTCGACATCAAGCGCAGGCCGTCCGAATACGTCAAGGATCACATCAAGTTCACGACCCAACCGCTCGACTATCCCGAGGACAAGACGGAGTTGCTTCGCGCATTCGAGTGGATGGAGTGCGACAAGATCCTTCTCTACAGTTCGGACTACCCGCACTGGACGTTCGACGACCCCCGCTGGCTCGTCAAGCACTTACCCGAGCACGCCCGCGAAAACGTGATGTACCGCAACGGGATCTCTACCTACCGACTCCCTGAGACGGTTCCGGCCATTGAAGGCCAGGTGCGGGTGCTGTAGCCGCCGCCGTGGCGGAGCGTGCTAAATAGTTGACTCTGTCGTATTTTTTAGCTTTAGTAGTTACGACACCGCGAGCGGAGGAGATCGGTGACTGAGAAGGACGCCCAAACGTCGGCCGATCCTCGGCCGGTGCCGGCGCCCGACGATGTCAGCGGGTTCTTCTGGAACGCCGCCGCAGAGCATCGACTGGTACTTCAGCGCTGCGGCTCGTGCCGCACATTGCAGTATCCGCCTGAAGTATGCTGCTCCCGTTGCCAGGCACAGGATTTCGAGCCAGCCGAAGTTTCCGGCCGCGGTTTCATTTACTCCTACGCGGTGGTCGACCGGCCGCTGCACGCCGGCTTCATCGACGCTCTGCCGTATGTTGTCGTGCTCGTCGAACTCGACGAACAACCCGGCCTGCGCATCCTGACCAATCTGGTCGGTGTTCCCGATGGCACTGCGCTTTCCTGCGGCATGCGGGTCGAGGTCGTGTACGCGAACCGGGGTTCGCTCACGCTTCCGCAGTTCCGACTCTCCGAGGCCGCCTGATGAGTTCATTGACCCGTCCCGTCGCAATCGTCGGCGTCGGCTACTCCGAACTGAGCCGCAAGGGCGAGCCCCACCCGAACTCGCTCGCGCTCGCGGCGACCGCCGATGCGTTGGCGGATGCCGGGCTGAACGCAACAGACATCGATGGCATCTTCGAGTACAAGTTCGGGCCGGAATCGCCTGGCGCCCAGGATATGGCGCGACTGCTCGGGGTGCCAGACCTGGCCGCTTTCGCCGACATCATGGCATCGAACCCGTCGGGAATGGCTGGCGCCCTCGCGGGCGTCATGGCCGTGGCCTCCGGGGTGTGTGAAACCGTACTCACCTTCCGGTGCCTGACCCGCGCCGCCGGCCACCAGGGAGGTGTGGTCAGCGGGCCGGCCGAGATCACCGGGCGAGATCAGTTCCTCACCCCCTACGGCTACCTCGGCGGCATCCTGGTGAATCTCGCGCTGAAGAAGCGCCGCTGGATGGATGAGTACGAACGCCCGGAAGAAGATTTCGGCCGCATCGCGGTCAACGCACGAAGGTGGTCTGCACTCAACCCCCGTGCCGTGCTGCGGGACGAAGTCACCCTGGACGACTATCTGTCCTCACGGATGATCGTCGACCCGCTGCGCGTACTCGACTGCGATTACCCCGTGAACGGCGCGGTGGCCACCGTCATCACCACCGCCGAGCGTGCGAAGGATCTACGCCAACCCGCGGTGCTGGTCGACGCGATGAGCTACGCCACCGGACGCGGCGCGGACTGGGTCTTCGATGTCGACTTCCTCTACGGAGGTATGCCCGATTGCGCTCAGCGGCTATGGCGCAGGTCATCGGTGACGATCGATGATGTCGACGTCGCGCAACTCTACGATGGCTTCACACCGGTGACCGTGGCGTGGATCGAAACGCTCGGCGCCTGCGCTCGAGGGGAATTCGGCGACTGGGTAGGCGATGGAAAACGCCTGGCGCCAGGTGGCGACTTCCCCCTGAACACAGCGGGCGGCCAGCTTGCCGAAGGCCGACTCCACGGAATCGGCCTCTTGAATGAGGCGGTGCTGCAACTGCGAGGTCAGGGCGGGGCCCGGCAGGTTCCCGAGGCTCAGGTCGCATTGGTGGCAAGCGGCCTGTATCCACAATGCGGCGCGATGGTATTGACTGCGGTATGACCGAAAACCGCGATACGCAGACCCGCGAAGCCGTCACACCTGTGCCCATGGACGGTGGCGACCCGGTGTGGCGCGCCCTGCCGAGGCGCAACACCAGGAAGGTTTCGCATCTGCTCGCCGACGACCTTCGGCGCCAGATCCTCAGCGGCCAGCTCGCCGCCGATCAGCAGCTCCCACCCGAAGCAGACCTGACCGCGCAACTGCAGATTTCCCGCGAGACACTGCGCGAGGCGCTGCGGATCCTGGAGTCCCAGCAGCTCGTCGAGATCAGGCGCGGCCGCGGCGGTGGCGCGGTGGTCCGGCGGCCCGGCCTGGACGCGGTGGCCCGATACGTGGCGCTTCTTCTGCAACTGCGCAAGACCACCCTCGCTCATCTGGAAGAGGTGCGCACGGTCGTCGAACCGCCGGCAGCGGAATTACTCGCTGCCCAAGCCGGATTCGAAGACATCGAAACGCTGGTCGAACTCCACGATGCGGAACGGGCGGCCGACAGTCCGCTCGCCTTCGTCACCGCGATGTCGGCCTTCGACCAGGCCGTCATCGAGCTGTCCGGAAACCGCACCCTTGCGGTCATCGCCGGCGTCTTCCGGGACATCTACGCCGGGCAGGTCTACTCCTCCATCGGCAGCACCGACAACTCTTCGGCCGAGCAGATAGCTCGGCGCGTGGTGGTCAGCCACAGCGCCTTCCTGGACGCGGCCAGGCGCAGGGACGGGGCGCTCGCCCAAAATACTTGGAGCGACTACCTTTACACCACCAATCGGATGCTGGTAAGCCGGAACGTCAGCCGGCAACCGATCGATGTCACACCGCTGTGGCGGGCCCAGGCCGGGCACGACAGTGGCGAATCGGCACCCCGCCGGGCGTCTGTGGTGGCCACCGAGATCCGAGCGCGTATCGCCGAGGGCCGGCTGGGTGAGGGGGACCGCCTGCCGCCGTTGGCCGAGTTGGCCGCCGAATTCGACATATCCAGACCCACACTGCGGGAGGCCTTACGGATTCTGGAGATGGAGTTCCTTCTGGATCTGCGCACGGGCGACCGGGCCGGGGCTGCCATCCGGACTCCCACCACACGTGTCGCCGCCAAATTGGCCGGGATCGTGCTCGAAGCGCGCGGCACCACCCTGGCCGACTTCCACCGGGGACTTCGGCTGATCGAACCCTCCATCATGGGTCTGGTCGCATCGCGGATCGGAGCGAGACAACTCACCGTTCTCAACGGCATCAACACCGACCTCGCCGAATCCGTCGAAGACACCGCAAGGTTCGTCACCACTTATCGAGAGGCAGAGAAGATCGCATTCTCTGCCGTCAAGAATCCCGCACTCACCGTGATCGCCGAGATTCTGCACTGGGTTCGCGTTGCCGTCGAACCGAGCATCACGGCCGACGTAACGGGCCTTCCCTGGGTCACGAAATCCAATCGCCGGACTCAGGGCCTTTTCTCACAGTTCGTCAGCGCGGCTGCTGATCATGACTCAGCCCGTGCGGTGTCCGTGTGGACGCGGGCCATGGCGGCCAATGTGGCGTGGGCCGAGGAGTCGGAATTCAGTGAGCGATTGATGCTCGACCTGATGGGTTGATCCGTTGTGCACAACCGTCGCGGCGAACCGTCACCGAAGAAAAGGAAGAAAATGAACGTCGATGATCTGATTCTGGTGAGCGTGGACGACCATGTGATCGAACCGGCCCACATGTTCGAGGGGCGGGTCGCCAAGAAATATGAAGACAAGGCACCCCGGTTCATCCGTCGTGACGACGGTACGATGGCCTGGACCTATGAGAACCAGGAGATTCTCAACCCCGCGCTCAACGCCGTAGCGGGGCGTCCACCGAGCGAATTCGGCATGGAACCCACATCGATCGAAGAGATCCGGCTGGGCTGCTACGACATCGACGCTCGGGTAAAGGACATGAACGCCAACGGCGTTCTCGGTTCGATGTGCTTTCCATCCTTCCCCCGATTCTGCGGCCAGCTGTTCATGGAGACCGCGGACAAGGACCAGGCCGCGGCGATGGTGCGCGCTTACAACGATTGGCACGTCGAAGACTGGGCAGGCACACACCCCGGCCGGATCATCCCTCTGGGACTACCCATGATGTGGGACCCGGAGGGTACTGCCGCCGAAGTGCGGCGCCTCGCTGCACGTGGGTGCCACGCCGTGACCTTTTCTTCCAGCCCCTATGACCTGGGCCTGCCGAGCATCTACGACGAGCACTGGGATCCGTTCTGGGAGGCCTGCGCCGACGAGGGCACCGTCGTGTGCATCCACCTCGGGTCGAATTCTGCGCCACCCATGACTTCTCCGGATGCGCCCATCGAGCTCATCTATACCCTCTCTCCGATCGGATTGTTCTCCGCCGCAGCGGATCTGCTGTGGAGCCCGGTCTTCCGGAAATTCCCCTCGCTTCGTATTGCCCTGTCCGAAGGGGGCACAGGGTGGCTGCCGTACTTCTGCGAGCGGGTGGACTACATCTACAAGCACACACAGCACTGGAGCGGCATGGACCTCGGTGATCGCCTGCCATCCGAGATCTTCAAGGAGCACGTGATCTTCTGCTTCATCGACGATTTCGTGGGCATCGAAAACCGCCATCACCTGAACATCGACAACATCACCTGGGAGTGCGATTACCCGCACTCGGACACCACGTGGCCGCAGGCGCCGGAGGTGCTGATGAAGTCACTTGTCGACGTCCCCGACGAGGAGATAAACAAGATCACACACCTCAACGCCATGCGGCACTTCCGGTACGATCCGTTCGCGCACGTCCCCCGTGAACAGGCGACGGTGGGCGCGCTGCGTGCTCAGGTCGGCGATTGGGACATCAGCGTCAAGTCGGTCAGCGAGTTGCGCCCCGCCATGGCGTCTTCGGAGCGGGCCTTATAGATGCAGCTGCGCGACAAAGTCGTCGTCATCACCGGAGCCGGTAGCGGAATCGGTGAGGCGTGCGCGCACAGATTCGCCGATGAGGGCGCGAAAGTTGTTGTCACCGACAAGAATCCGGAGGGTGTCGAGCGTGTTTGCAAAGCGGTCGACACCGTAGGTCTGGCGTGCGACATCACGGTGGAGGAGAACGTCCGCGCCGTTGCAGACCTGGCTCGCCGAACCCACGGCGATGTCGACATCTGGTTCAGCAACGCCGGTTACACCGGTCCTGCTCAGCACGGCCGCATCGCCGATGACGAGTTGTGGGACGTGAGCTGGCGCCTGCATGTGATGTCGCACGTGTACGCCGTTCGGGAAGTGCTGCCGGCGATGCTCGCGCGCGGCGAGGGTTATCTTCTTCAGACTGCGTCGATCGTCGCTTTGGCGCTACACCCCGACAAGCCGGCCTACTCGGTTACCAAGAAAGCGGCTTTGGGATTTTCGGAGTGGCTGGCCGCCACGTACCGACCGAAAGGGATCAAGGTCTCATGCTTCTGCCCGGGCCCGATGCTGACGCCGATGCTGCTGGGTGACGGAATACCGGCCGACCACCCGATAGTGCAGAATGCCGCGACTCCTGCGCAGGTGGCTGACCGCTTGGTCAATGCGATCGACGCGGAGCGCTTCCTCATATTGGACTCAACCCTCGGCCAGGAACTGTTGTCCGCGAAGGCAGCCGACTACGAAGAATGGATCGCCGCGATGGAACAGAACACCTGAGATCAGAACAGGAGCAACATGTCCGACAGATTTATCCAGATCGTCTTCTCAAACCCGTTGGAGGGCAGGGACGACGAGTTCAACGACTGGTACGACAACGTCCACATTCCGGACCTGCTCGCCATTCCCGGGATGCTGTCGGCGCAACGCTACGACCTCAAGGACGCCGACATTTATCACATGGAGGGCGGAACAGCACCCGAGCATCGGTACGCGATCATCTACGAGATGGAAGGCGATGTCGATGCCATCCTGAACAAGATCCAGGAGGGCGTGGCGGCCGGAAGAATCGTCATGTCCGACTGCCTGGACATGTCCAGTTGGCGTCTGTCGTTCTGGAATCCTCGCGGTCCCAAAGCCACTGCTTGAATCGAGTCCGGACATAAACAGGAGCGCTTTCGTGAACAATAGCATCGACGTCCACCGCCTGAGCCGATGGCTCGACGAACAGGAAGTGACCGGAAGCGGTGAACTGCCTGTGCTGCAGCATCTTTCAGGTGGGTCCCAGAACGCGCTGTACGTGATCCAACGCGGCGGGAGCCGGATGGTCATGAGGATGCCGGGTGATCGCGCTGATGAGCGGCGACTGGCCGACCTGCTGCGCGAGATCCGCCTGGTGCGCGCCCTGTCGGGTACCGACGTCCCCCACGCAGAATTGATCGCTGCGGACGAGACGGGTGAAGTGCTGGGCAAGCCGTTCTATGTCATGGCCGAGATCGACGGGTGGAGCCCGATGGACAGGGGCTGGGCGGCGCCCTTCGACACCGATCTGGAGGCTCGACGCGGACTCGCGTTCCAGCTGGTCGAAGGCGCCGCGAAATTGGCACGGGTGGACTGGCGGGCGCAGGGTCTCCAGGGTTTCGGCCGGCCAGAGAGCTTCCACGAACGTCAGGTCGACCGTTGGTTGTCGTTTCTCTCGGGTTTTCAGGTTCGTGAGCTGCCGGGGTTGGACATCGCCGCCGATTGGCTCCGAGCCAACCGGCCCGAACACTTCACGCCAGGCATCATGCACGGCGACTACCAGTTCGCCAACGTGATGTTCGCCCACGGTGCACCGGCACGATTGGCCGCGTTGGTGGACTGGGAGATGACCACGATCGGCGACCCCTTGCTGGACCTCGCCTGGGCGGTCCTCGGCTACGACGGTGACGAGCCGAAAACCGATTTCTACCTGCCGATGGAGGGCATGCCGCCGCGCAGTGAACTCTTGGAGCACTACGAGAACATCAGCGGCCTGCCGACCGACAACCTCGACTACTACCTGGTGTTGGCCAACTTCAAGATCGGCATCGTGTTGGAACGAACCTATGCGCGCAACGCGACGTCTCCGGACGGCGACCGCGAGGTCGCCGACGCATTCGGGTCCATGGTGCTGCAGTCGGTCGCCACCGCCGCCGACATGGCTCGATCATTGGCCGGTAGCGTCGGATGACGCGCGGTAGGTAAGACCCGTGGCGCTCACCTTCGGTTATCTGTACGACATGCGGAATCCCGAGCAGTGGCGGCGCCCCTCGGTCGACGTGTATCGGGAAACGCTCGACATAGTTGCCTGGACTGAGACCGTCGGGTTTCGCGGCGCATGGTTACCCGAGCATCACGGTGCCGACGACGGTTATCTCCCGACGCCGAATCTGGTTTTGGCAGCAATGGCGGCACGAACATCGACGCTTCGTATCGGCGCGGCCGTCGCGATCGGGCCTCTCTATCACCCCGTGCGCTTCGCCGAAGAGTGCGCTGTTCTCGACATCCTTTCCGACGGCCGGCTCGAGACAGCGCTCGCGATCGGTTACCGGCGCCGCGAATACGAGATGTACGGAGAATCGTTCAACCGGCGTGGAACTCGTTTCGACGAGTTCCTGCACATCGTTCGCGCGCTGTGGGCCGGCGAGACGGTGGACTTCGCCGGAAAGCACTACACCGTCAAGGACGCGCGAATCATGCCCGCGCCACCGCGCGGACAAATTCCTCTCTACATCGGCGGATTCACGGACCGGGCCCTCGAGCGGGTCGCCGTTCACGCCGACGGCTACCTCGGAAATGAAGAGGTCTGCGACTCCTATCTCGTCAAACTGCGACTCCGCGGGAGAGATCCGGCCACCGCAGCCATCCGTATTCCCGGGCTGTTCTTCACAGTTGCCGAGGATCCCGACGAAGCTCTCGAGGAGCTCGCCCCCTTCTACCACCACGTGTTCTCCAGCTACGGCGCATGGATGAACGAGGACAACGCGATCGGTATGGCCAACGCCGCGACGCAGCAGATGGATATCGATACCTTCAAACGCAGCGGAATCCTCCAGATCATCACGCCGGATCAGGCCGTCGCTCACTTCCGCGCGATGCGCGAGCGGATACCCGTCGAGCATTTCATGATGCTGCGGCCCCCCGGACTGCCCGCTGAACGGTTCGTCGAGTACGCCCAGCTTTTCGCCGACAAAGTCATCCCCGCCGTCAACTGAGCAGGCGTTCCGCGCTCCCGCTGACTGAAAGCCCCCGATCATCACCGTCGGAGTGGTTCGATGAAGCCCTTGGACACCGACGGTCCGCAGGGGTGGGCATATGAAGCGACTCAACGGCATGGACGCCATGCTGCTCTACAGCGAGACCCCCAACCTGCACACGCACACCTTGAAGGTCGCGATCATCAACGCCACCGAGTTCGACGGTGAATTCACCTTCGATCACTTCCGGCGAACCATCGCCCGGCGACTGCACCTGCTCGACCCGCTGCGCTACCGGCTCGTCGACATCCCCTGGAAGTTGCACCATCCGATGTGGCTCGAGGACTGCCCGGTGGATCTCGACTACCACCTGCGCCGTGTGCACGTGCCGAGCCCGGGTGGTCGCCGCGAGCTCGACGAGGTCATCGGCCGGATCGCCAGCACGCCGCTCGACCGCAGCCGGCCGCTGTGGGAGTTCCACTTCGCCGAGGGAATGGCCGACGACCGGTTCGCGCTCATCGGCAAGGTGCACCACACACTGGCCGATGGTGTGGCATCGGCGAATCTGCTTGCGCGGCTGATGGATCTCGCGGACGGCACGCAGCACGAGCACGAGGACTACGCCGTCTGTGACAGCCCGGGTCGCTCCGAGCTGATGAAGTTCGCGATGCGCGACCACGCCACGAACGTCGCCGCGCTGCCCACTCTCGCCCGTGACGCCGTCCGGGGGTTCACCAAGTTGCGGCGCCGCGCCAAAGAGCGCGCCGATCAACCGGACCTGGCGAAGATGTTCCGCACGCCGCCGACGTTCCTCAACCACGTGGTCTCGCCGGGACGCACGTTCGCCACCGCGTCGCTGTCGCTGGCCGAGACCAAGGAGACGGCCAAGCAGCTCGAGGTGACGTTCAACGATCTTGTGCTGGCCACTGCGGCGGGTGGGCTGCGAGAACTGTTGTTGCGTTACGACGGGCGCGCGGACCGTCCGTTGATGGCGTCGGTCCCGGTCAGCACGGACCTGTCCCCCGACCGGATCACCGGCAACGAAATCGGTGGGCTGTCGGTATCTCTTCCCGTTCACATCGATGATCCGCTCGAACGGGTCCGGCTGACCTCGCTGGCAACGGGGCGGGCCAAAGAGAACTATGAACTGCTCGGCCCCAAACTGCAGGGCCAGCTGATGGAGTACCTGCCTCCCCCGCTGACACCGGCGCTACTGCGCTGGCAGAGCCAGCGCGCCAAGCACAATCCGCTGATGAACGTCGCGGTGTCGAGCGTGCCGGGACCGCGCCGACGCGGCCACATCGGCGGCGCCCCGGTGAGCGAGATCTACTCGATCGGCGTGCTCTCGGCCGGTAGCGCGTTCAACATGACGGTGTGGAGCTACGTCGACCAGGTGGACATCTCGATCCTGTCCGACGACCGAACCTTCAATGACATCCACGAAGCCACCGACGCCATGGTGCACGGACTCGACGAGATCCGCGCTGCGGCAGGACTTCCCGCCTTGTCCGTGGTGGGTACGGCGATGGCCCCGGCGCGAGCGGCCCGCTAGTCGACGCGGTCGAGAAGGTCCTTCCGCGCCACTTTGCCGGTGCTGCCGCGCGGCAGTTCGTCGAGGACGGTGATCTGCCGCGGCACCTTGTAGTTGGCGAGGTTGTCGCGGACGTGCTGCTTGAGGTCGTCGGGGCCGGCGCTTCCACCGTCGTTCAGCACGACGAACGCGACGAGGCGCTGACCGTACTGCTCGTCGTCGACACCCAGCACCACCGCCTCCTTGACATCGGAGTGTTGGCGCAGCGTCTTCTCGACCTCGATCGGGTAGACGTTCTCGCCGCCGGAGACGATCATCTCGTCGTCGCGGCCGACCACGAACAACCGACCGGCCTCGTCGAGGTAACCGACATCCCCCGACGCCATGAACCCGTCGTGGAAGTCCTTGGTCTTGCCCGAGGTGTATCCGTCGAACAATGTGCCGCTGCGGACGAAGATCTGACCGGTCTGCCCGGTGGGAAGTTCGTTGAAATCCGCGTCGTAGATGCGGATCTCGGTGCCATCGGCGGCGGTTCCTGCCGTGTCGGGCGCCGCTCGCAGGTCCGACGGCGTTGCGGTGGCGATCATCCCCGCCTCTGTGGCGTTGTAGTTGTTGTAGATGACGTCGCCGAACCGGTCCATGAACTTGATCACCACATCGGGACGCATCCGGGAACCCGAGGCTGTTGCGAAGCGAAGTGACTTGCCGCTGTAGCGATTCAACACCTCGTCCGGCAGATCCATGATCCGGTCGAACATCACCGGTACCACGACCAGGCCGGTCGCCTTGTAGCGGTCGATCAACTCCAGCGTCGCCTCCGGGTCGAATTTGCGCCGCGTGACGATGGTGCAGGCCAGCAGCGCGGAGAACAGCAACTGCGAAAAGCCCCACGCGTGGAACATCGGCGCGACGATGACGGTCGCCTCTTCGGCGCGCCACGGCGTCCGGTCCAGAACCGCCTTGAGATCGCCTGCGCCGCCGCTGCCTTCACCGCGTTTGGCGCCCTTCGGGGTCCCGGTGGTGCCCGACGTCAGCAAGATGATGTCGCTCTTGCGTTCGGCCGGGGCGGGCCGCTTGCCGAGATTGGCTTCGATGAGCCGGTCGAGCGTCGGGCCGTCGGTAACTTCGTCGGTCCAGGCGAGGATGCGCGTCGCGTCCGGCTTGTCTGCCATGGCCTGTTCGACGATCCCGGAGAACTCCTCGTCGTAGATGACGACGTCGGCACCTTCCCGATCGACCACCTCGGCCAGCGCCGGTCCCGCGAACGAGGTGTTCAGCAGCAAGACGTCGGCGCCCATCCGGTTCGATGCGACCAGCGACTCGATGAACCCGCGGTGGTTGCGGCACATCACGGCAACGGTTTTCGGCGTGCCGCCGGGAAGGTTCTGCAGCGCCGTGGCCACCGCGTCGCAGCGGTCGTCGATCTGCTTGAAGGTCAGCGTGCCGCGTTCATCGACGAGCCCGGGACGGTCGGGGCAGCGCTGCGCGGCCGCGGCGAAACCGACCGTCGCCGTCATGCCCACGCGGCGCATCGCCGCCCCCATCCGCAGGTATTTGTCGGGGCGCAGCGGAGCGATCAGGCCCGCCCGCCACAGCGTCTGCACGAGACCTAGGACGTCGGCCATCTCTCAGCCCAACACCGGGAATCGGCGTTCGGCGGCCAGCTCGTCGAGCGCGGCCTGCATCACCGAGCGCACGTGCTCGTCGACCTCCTTCACGTCCGGGTCCTCCCCGAACTGCTCGAGAACATCAATCGGCGGCAACACCCGCGTGGTGATCTTGGCGGGCAACGGAAGGTTCGGCGGGAAGAACACCGACACCCCGAACGGGAATCCGACGCTGATCGGCAGGATCTCGGCGCGCAGCCGCTTGAGGCCGATGCGCCGGGCGATCGAGTCGCCCCGTGCGAGAAACAGCTGCGTTTCCTGAGCGCCGACCGAAACCATCGGCACGATCGGGACACCGGCCTCGATCGCGGTCCGGACGTAGCCCGTACGGCCGGCGAAGTCGATCACGTTCTCGCTGAACGTCGGCCGGTAGGAGTCGTAATCCCCGCCGGGGAACACCAGGACCACCGCGCCTTCACGCAAGGCCTTCGCCGCGTTCTCCCGATTGGCACCGATGACGCCCGCGCGCCGCAGCAACGTGCCGACCGGCCCGACGAATATGGCGTCGTGCCCAAGCGTGTACACAGGGCGGTCGAAGCCGAACTTCTCGTAGAAGGCGGGCGCGAAGATCAGCACGTCCGGCGTCAGCATGCCGCCCGAGTGGTTGGACACCAACAGCGCCCCACCGGCAGCCGGCATGGCGTCGACGTCGCGCACCTCAGCGCGGAAGTACCGCCGGATGAGCGGGCCGACCGTGTTGACGATGCCGCGGGTGAACGCCGGGTCCCACTTGGCGACTTCCGGCTTCTGCGCCCCATTGCTGTTCATGGCGTACCTGTCATACCCCGCGCCGCCCCTCCCCTAGACCTGAACATGCTACTTTCGTAAAAAGAGAATGTCATATTCGCAGGTGGGAGGCAGGATGGCGGCGGTATTGGTGACCGGCGGCTTCGGCCTGGTGGGGTCGGCGACCGTGCGCAGGCTCGCGGAACTCGGACGCTCGGTGGTGGTGGCCGACCTGGAGACACCCGCGAACAGGAAAGCACAGGCGAAACTCCCGCGGGGCGCCTCCGTGCGATGGACCGACCTGACCGACGAGGCTCAAGTGCAGCGACTTGTCGCCGACACCGCGCCCGAGGCGATCATCCATCTGGCCGCCGTGATCCCGCCGCCGATCTACAAGAACCCCAACCTCGCCCGGCGCGTCAACGTCGAAGCCACCGCCACGCTGGTGCGCATCGCCGAACAACAACCGACGCCGCCGCGCTTCGTGCAGGCGTCGAGCAACGCGGTCTACGGTGCGCGCAACCCCCACACGGCGAGCGCGCCCGTGCGGGCCGATGACCCGATGCGGCCGTGCGACCTGTACAGCGGCACCAAGGCGGAGGCCGAGGCGATCGTGCGGGCCTCGAAACTGCCGTGGGTGGTTCTGCGTCTCGGTGGTGTGTTGAGCACCGATCCCAACGCGATGCCGATGAGCGCCGACGCCCTGTACTTCGAGAGCCTCCTTCCGACCGACGGCCGATTGCACACCGTCGATGTCCGCGATGTCGCGTGGGCCTTCGCCGCGGCGACCACCGCCGACGTCGTCGGGGAGATCCTGCTGATCGCGGGCGACGACTCGCACCGGATCCGCCAGGGCGACGTGGGCGCGGCGCTGGCGGCGGCCCGAGGCCTGCCCGGGGTACTGCCGCCCGGCAGACCCGGCGACCCCGAGCGCGACGACACGTGGTTCGTCACCGATTGGATGGACACGACGCGCGCGCAGGAAGCGTTGCGGTTCCAGCATTACTCGTGGCCTGACATGAAAGCCGAGGCCGCCGCCAACGCGGGCTGGACGCGGTACGCGATGCGGTTGCTGACACCGCTTGCGCCGCTTGCGCGCGCACTGCTCGCGCGACGGGGCGCATACCGCAATACACCCGGCAAGTACGCGGACCCGTGGGCGGCGATCCGCGCCCGGCTGGGCGAGCCGGCGTGGGATCGACCCCGCGATCTGACCTGACCGCCTAGTCTTCGGCGGGTGGAGACGTTCAACGGCCGCGCAGCGGTCATCACTGGCGGTGCAAGCGGCATCGGTTTCGCCGCCGCGCAAGAGTTCGCCCGGCGCGGGGCGCGCATCATGCTCAGCGACATCGACTCGGCCGCGCTCGACCGTGCCGTGGCCGACCTGCGCGCCGACGGCGTCGAGGCCCACGGCGTGGTGTGCGACGTGCGGAAGTTCGACGACGTCAACCGGTTGGCCGACGAGGCATTCGGCGTGTTCGGCGACGTGCACCTGGTCTTCAACAATGCCGGTATCGCCTACGCCGGCCCGATCGCACAGACCAGCCATGACGACTGGCGGTTCGTCATCGACGTCGACATGTGGGGACCGATCCACGGTGTCGAGGCATTCCTGCCGCGGCTGCTCGCCCAGCAAGCCGACAGCCACATCGCGTTCACATCGTCGTTCGCCGGGCTGATCCCCAACGTCGGGCTCGGCCCCTACTGCGTCGCCAAGTACGGCGTCGTCGCGCTCGCGGAGACGTTGTCGCGCGAGGTGCGCGCCAACGGCATCGGTGTGACGGTGTTGTGCCCGATGATCGTCGACACGAATCTGCTGGCCAACACCGAACGCGTGCGCAGTGAGGACTACGGTCCAGCCACCGCGTCGGGCGCGGACTCGGTTCAGCAGTTGGCGTCGAATCCGAGCGACGACTCCGTGCTCAATGTCGACGAGGTGGCCCGCTTGACTGCCGACGCGATCGAAGCCAACCGGCTCTACGTGCTACCGCACAGCGCGGCACGCGGCTCGATTCGCCGCCGCTTCGAGCGCATCGACCGCACCTTCGACGACCAAGCTGCCGCCGGCTGGACCCACTGACACCGAAATCACCCCGGCGGGCCGAGCGTCGGCCTGCCCGTCTGCGGGTGGTGATACCAGCCGCCCGCCGCGTGAGTCCCGCCGTCGACGTGGAGCGTCTGGCCGGTGATGTAGCTTGACATGTCGGAGGCCAGAAATACTGCGGCGCTCGCGATTTCGTCGACATGACCCGGTCGGCCCATCGGTATGCCGGGGGCGATGTCGGGGTTCAACGTCCCGCCGGAGATCTGCATCAGCCCCTCGGTCAGCGTGAGGTCCGGGGCGAGCGCGTTGACGCGGATGCCGTGCGGTGAAAGCTCGAACGCAGCGGTCTGTGTGTAATTGATGACGCCCGCCTTGGCCGCGGCGTAGGCGGCGTATCCGGGTGCGGCGCGCACACCTTCGATCGAGGTCACGTTGATGACGCTGCCGGGCCTGCCCGCCTCGACGAGCCGGCGCGCGACGCGTTGGGTGCACAACAGGACGTGACGAAGGTTGGCTTTATACAGCGCATCCCAGCCGTTATCCGTCGTCTCGAGCATCGGCGAGTTGAACACCCCGCCGGCGTTGTTAACCAGGATCGACACCTCGCCGAGTGCACCGACGGTGGTGGCCAGCGCGGTGTCCACCTGCGCACTGTCGCGTACATCGGTGACGACGCCCAGCGCGCCGATACTTTCGGCGGTCGCGGCGCAGGTCTCTGGATCACGTTCCCAGATCGCGACGGACGCCCCGAAGGCGGCGAGCCCTTCGGCGATTCCCTTGCCGATACCGGCGCCGCCGCCCGTGACGACCGCGACGCGCCCGGTCAGCAGGATGTCCGACGGATCGATGGCCACGGGTCGAGTCAACCAGTTTTGGTCGTGCGAATGGTGAGACCCGCGGGAGCCGATCCGATGACCCCCTGCTCCTCCAGTTCCGCGATCTCGTCCTCGCTGAGCCCGAGACCGGTGAGGACCTCGCGGTTGTGCTGTCCCAGCAGCGGTGCGGGGCTGTGGTGGAAGCTGCGCACCGACGCGAGGCGCATCGGCAGCGTGCTGTGCCGCGCCGGAGGGTTGACCGGATGGTCGACCTCCTCGTAGAAGCCGCGGTACACCAGCTGCGGAAGGTCGCCGACACGGTGCGGTTGCATCACCTTGGCCACCGGAACCCCTGCCGCCCAGAGCGTTTCGACGATCTCGCCACCGGTGCGCTCGGCGCACCAGGCGCTCAGCTGCTCGTCGATGGTGTCGTGGTTGCGGCGGCGCCCGTCGACCGTGGTCATCTCGTCGGTCGCCCACGCCGGGCGCCCGAGGGCGTCGAGGAGGCCCACCCACTGGTCATCGGTGGCCACCGCGATGGCGACCCAGTCGTCCGGGCGACCGAACTCGTCGAGTTCACGGGTGCGGTACAGGTTCTGCGGCGCGGCGGCCGGCCCCCGGTTGCCCTGCCGCTGCAGCAGATTCCCGTAGGCCGAGTATTCGATGACCTGCTCGGCCGCGACGTTGAGCGCGGCGTCGACCATCGCGGCCTCGATCCGGACGCCTTCGCCCGTTCGCCTGCGGTGCGCCAGCGCGAGCATCAGCGCGTTGAGCCCGTGCACCCCCGCGTTGGGGTCGCCGACAGAGTACGGCTCGACCGGATTCTGATCGGGATGGCCGGTCAACCAGGTGATCCCTGAACAGTCCTCGATCACGTAGGCGAACGCCGGCTTGTCGCGCCACGGCCCGTCGAGCCCGAAGCCCGGCATGCGCATCACGATCGCGTCGGGGCGCAGCCGGTGCACGGCATCGAAGTCAAGACCGATCTGATCGAGTACCCGCGGGGTGTAGTTCTCGACGACGACGTCGCAGGTCGTGATCAGCCGGCGCAGCAGTTCGACGCCGCGCTCCGACCGGATGTCGAGCGTGACACTTTTCTTGTTGGTGTTCAGGCCGGAGAAGATCGGCGAGCGTTCCCACCACTGCTCCTCGGTGATCGGCACCCCGGCGATGAGCCGTGTGCCGTCGGGCCGCGCCGTCGACTCGATGTGGATCACCTCGGCGCCGAGTAGCGCCAGCATGTGGGTGCACGACGGACCGGCCCAGAAGCTCGTCATATCGAGCACCCGTAGCCCCTCGAACGGTGTTCGCGAAACCAACCCCAGGGTCGCGTCCCCGGCGGAATCACGACCCTGTTGTACCGTTCGCGAAACCAACCCCAGGGTCGTATCCCCGGCGGAATCACGACCCTGTTGTACCGTTCGCGAAACTAACCCCAGGGTCGTATCCCCGGCGGAATCGCGACCCTGTTGTACCGTTCGCGGAAGCAACCCCAGGGTCGCGTCCCCGGCGGAATCGCGACCCTGTTGTACCGTTCGCGAACGGTACAGATCGGTGTGCTCGCCGAGCCGGGGCGCGGGCTGTGGCTCGCGCAGCAGCGACGGTGTGGTGCGGTACGGCGGCCCGGGCTGGGTGAAGCCGTCGCGCGGATTGGTGACGAACGTGCCGCGTTCGACGAACTGGTCGAAACCGGTGACGGTGGCGCCGTTTCCGACGGGTGCATTCGGAATCCGAAACGCGCTGGACAGCTCGAGGATGTCCTCGACGCGGTTCTCCCGCACCCACTCGTAGATCTGCTCGGCGTGGATGTTGGCCTGTTCGGTGATCGACAGATCGCCGCCCTCGTCGATCCACTCGTCGTGGCCGACCATCGCGCACAGGTCGAACCACTGTTGCGCGGTGCCGCACCCCAACGCCACAAGCCCGTCTGCCGCGGACGCGACACCGGGGACGGTCAACCGGCGACGGTCGCGGAACGGACGCCCGAGCGCGTCGTTGAACGACACCGAATAGTAAGTCAGGCAGAGGATCTGGGCTTCGAGGATCGAGACGTCGACCAGACCCGACGCCGCCGTCGTGGTGCCCGCGGCCGCGTACGCGCCCGCGAGCCACTCCCCGATCTGACCCGCGACGAACAGCGGCGCGCGATCCGGGGCTCCCCGGCCCAGTCCGATCACGCCGCCCGACCACGCCTGCAGCGTGAACTCGGTGGCGGGTTTGTCGGCCCAGGGTCCGTCGAGCCCGAACGGGGTGATCGCGGTGACGGTCAGATGACCGTAGGCGTCGGCCAGCGCGGCCGGGGAGAACTCGCCGAGCTCCGCCACCTCCGACCCGCGCGACCACACCACCGCATCGGCCGACCGCACCAGCGCGCGCAGCACCTCGAGATCGTCGGCGCGCTGCGGGTCGACGACGACGCTCTGTTTCGAGCAGGCCAGGAAACTGAACAGTGCCCCGTCGGTGCCGGGCTCGATGTGCGCACCGGACGCGGACCAGTTCCGCAGCGGATCGCCCTGCGGCGACTCGACTTTGATCACGGTGGCGCCGCCGTCGGCGAGCAGTTTGGTGGCGTAGGCGCCCGCGATTCCGCTCGACAGGTCAACGATGGTGTACTCGTCCAGCGCCGGCACTAATCCTTCTTTCTGCGGTTGGCCTTGCTCAGCCGGAACTCGGGCGGGAACTTGTCGTCGTTATCGTTGACGGCGTCCGCGAGGCCCACATCGATCGCATCGGCGAGCATGAAGTCGTCACCGTCCGGCCGCGCCACGCCGCCCATCGACTCGAACATCGCCGACAGCAGGCTGCCTAGATACTCGCCCTGGAACTGCTTGACCACCTCGAAGAACATCTTCTGCTGAAAGACGCTGTCCACCGGCCGGTTCCGCGCGCACGCGTGGGCATACTTGGCGACCTCGTCCTCCAGCTGGTCGCGCGCCACCACCTTGTTCAGGAAGTTGCACGCGAGCATCTCCTCGGCGGTGAACGGACGACCCGTGAACACCATCTCCTGGAATGGCCGCAGCCCCATGGTCATCACCCAGGTCCACATCCGCGGGCCCCAGCCGAAGTACCGGAACGACGGATGGCCGAACAGCGCGTCGTCACTGGAGATCACCAGGTCCGCGTCGGCGCACTGATAGAAGTGCCAGCCATAGCAGTAGCCCTTGGCCTCGACGATGCTGATCTTCTTGAGTTCCTGCAACGCCCGGTTGCCCGCTGCGGCGTTGGCGTACCACTGCCCCATCGTCGCGCCGTGCCGAAACGAACCCTTCGGCGGGTAGGCGACGGCCGGATCGTCCACCCGAAGCTCGGCCAACCGAGCTGACTCGTCACCGTCCATGAACTCCGGCAGGTCTGCGCCGCTGCCGAGATTCTCGCCGACACCGCGGATCACCACGACCTTCACATCGTCGTCGACGGTGGCGCCCCGCAGCAGGTCGGCGTACCGCAACCGCGCGGCCGACGTCGGTGCGTTCAGGTACTCCGGCCGGTTGAACGTGATGGTCGCGATCTTGGTCGCCGGGTCCTTCTCGTAGAGGACGATTTCCTCAGGGGCGGGCCGACTCCCGGTATCCGACATGTCGCGTCAACCGATTCCGACGCCCGCACCACTCCAGAGCGGGCTGGAGGTCAGCACCTCGGCCCCGTCGGCGGTGACATGCACGGCATCGCGGCTGAAGACGGCCCCCACACCCTGCTGCCAGACGTAGCCGCTGACCGCGAGCACCATGCCGGGTTCGAGCAGTTCGTCGGCGATGGTGGACCGCAGGGCCAGGGTCACGACGGGCGAGTCGTAGCCCAGGCCGAGGCCGTGGGCGACGGGCATCGAGGGCAGCGGCTCGCCGGCCGCCTCGTAGGCGGTGAGCAGCCCACTCGCGGGACGACCCGCCCGGCACGCGTCCAAGAGGTTGTCCCACAGCCGGTTCCAGCGATCGTAAAGCCGCGGGACCGCTGATCCTTCCACCTCACCGACGGGCCACGTGCGGCCGACTTCGCCGACGTAGCCGTCGGCCAGGGCACCGGCAGAGAACGCCACCAGATCGCCGTCTTCGATACGGCCGTCGCTGCGGGCACGCCGCCACGGGTGTTCCTTGCTGGTCACCCAGGCGCCGTCCTGGGTGGCGGGCGTGGTGACCCCGCCGGCGGCCATCGCTTCCATCAGCGCACCGGTCAGCGACTTCTCGGTCGTTCCGGCCGCCAACTCGGCTCGGGCGGCATCCAGCGCCGCTTCGGCCACGCTGAGCGCGCCGCGGAGCACCGCGATCTCGTCGGGAGTCTTGATCCGCCGTGCCGCCCGCAGCGCCGGCTCGGCGTCGACGAGTTCGGCGTTGGGAAACGCCATCGGCAGCAGTTGCGCGAATGTCGGTGTCAGCGAATCGGTTCCCACCCGCTTGGCGGTGGCGGCCCCGGGCAGCGCCTTGAGCACCTCGACGAGTGTCATCGGATTCCACGCCAGCCCGTAGAGGTGGTCGTGGGGAATCTCGTCGGGGATGCCCTCGTCCCAGGTGCTGTTGAGGTGTATTTCGCCGGTCGAGCGGACGACCTCGCAGATCGGTCCGAACGGCCGGGTGCCCGCCACCCACAACTGCGGGGCACCGGTCACATAGCGCACATTGGCCTGCCGGCCCAGCACCAGGATGTCGATGTCGCGTTCTTCCATCTGGGCCAGCGCGCGCTCACGGCGACCGCGCCGCAGATCGGCTGCGTCAGGCAGAATCTCGAGTGCCATTCAGTTCAGTTCCGTCCGTAGGGGGCGTAGGGGTAATCGGTGATGGACTGATAACCGTCGTCGGTGATGACCACGATCTCCTCGCTTCGATAGCCACCGGTGCCGTCCTCCCACACCACGGGTTCGAGCACGAGCAGCATCCCGGCCGGGAACACGAAGTTGTCGTCGAATTCCTCACCCAGATCCGTTCCGATCATCGGCATTTCGGCGGCGTTGGTGCCGATGCCGTGACCGAGGTAGAAGTGCGGTAGCCACGGCTTGGCGCCGCCGTTGGCGGCGATCCCCGCGCGGGCCAGGTCACCGCTCGTGGCGCCGGCCTTGGTGACCGACAGCACGGCCGACAGGATTTCCCGCCACTTCTCGTACTGCGCCTGCTGACGGTCGTCCGGCTCGTCGCCGACCAGCCAGGTGCGGCCGAAGTCGGAGCAGTATCCCTTGTAGGTGATGCTGACGTCGGTCCACAACACGTCGCCGCGTTCGAGTTCCCGTTCGGTGGTCAACAAGGGCAGCGCCAGGTCTCCGGTGGTGGTCCAGACCGAACCGCTGGTCTTCGTCGTGGGCATCACCTGCCAGATGGCCTCGAGCATGTTGGCCGTCGCGCCGAGTTCGAACGCACGCCGGACGAACGCCGCCGAAAGGTCGACCTGCCGAACGCCGGGGGCAAGCGCCTTCTGCACATCGACCATCGCCTCTTCGGTGATACGGCAGGCGGTTCGGACGCACGAGATCTGATCGGGCGTCTTGACCAGCTTGGCCGGCCCGACGACCTGCGCGGCGTCCGACGGAGGACCCGACGGGAACAACGTTGCCGACGCGCGGCGCATGGCGCCGGTGAGCTCGTCGACCGCGACCTTGCCTCCGGCAGGAACCAGATCGGCCAGCACCTTGGCGAATTGTTCGACGCCCTCGTCGAATTCGAGGTACAGCGGCCCGTGCACATGGTCCTCGGGTACCTCGCACTGCGATGACGACCCCTCCCGCAACGGCATGAACAGGTGCGGATGCGGGTCGTCGGCGAGCACGATCGCCACCGGGCGTTCCACGTGTGAGAGCCCGGCGTCGAGCAGCGGCCAGCTGACGCCGGTCGCATATACGACGTTGCCGTTGCCGAGCAGGACGAGCGCGTCGACACCCTTGTCCTTCATCGAGTCGCGCAGCCGCGCACCGCATTCGCGGTACATCCGGCCGAGGTCGGGAACGTCCGGAATGTCGATCGACGTCGATTGCGGTGCAAATGTGGTCACGAGATCCCCAGGAAATTCTTGATGTTGGTGGACACGATCTTCACGGCGTTCTCGGGTCCGACCGCGTCCACGACCGTCTTCAGCGATTTCTCCGAATAGCCGAATGTGGACTCGTTGTGCGGATAGTCCGACGACCACATCACGTTGTCGACGCCGATCTTGTCGATGAGCTCCAGGCCGAGTGGGTCGACCATGAACGATGCGCACATGTGGTTGTCCCAGTAGTGCCGCACGGGATGCTCGAGCTGGTGGTTGAACATGTGCCGATACGACGCAAGCATGTGCTCGGCGTCCTGCAGAGCCGTTGGCACCCAGGCGATACCGCCTTCGAACCAGCCGATCTTCAGTGATGGATGACGGTCGAGGATGCCGGAGAACACGTACTTGGCGAACTGCTCGCGGAACGAGTCGACGTTGACCATCATCCCGACCACGACGCTGTTGTGCTGGCACGGCGTCTTGGGCGGTGTTTCACCGATGTGATGGCTGACCGGCACGCCTGCGGCCTCGATCTCGTCCCACACCGCGTCCATCTCGGTGCTGCCGTAGTCGTAGATGTTGCCGTCGTCGTCCTTGCCGGGGTTCAGCGGCAGCAGGAACGTCCGCAGCCCCAGCGACTTCAGTTCCTCCAGCGTGCTCCTGGTGCCCTTGGGATCCCACCAGTTGATCAGCCCGACACCGTAGAAGTGGCCCTTGCTGCGTTCCTGCAGATCGGCGATGTGCTCGTTGTAGATCCGGAAAACGCGCTCGCGCAGGGCCTTGTCCGGGTAGTGGAACAACGCCAGCACCGCGTTGGGGAACGCCAGCTCCTTGTCGATACCGTCCTCTTTGAGCTCACGGACGCGGGCCTCGATGTTGTTGGACGCCGCTCCCGCGAGGTCGTCGTACTGCATGAGCACGCGACCGAAGTCGCCGCCGGTCCAGGCCTTGCCCTTCATGCCGACCATGTAGGCGCCGTCCTCGTACCAGATGCGTGGCGCGGCGCCCTTGAGCTCCTCGGGGAAGCGGTCGTAGAAGATGTCGTCGGCCACCGAGATGTGGTTGTCCGCGGAGAAGATCTCGGTGCCGGTGGGCAACCCGAAATCGCCTGTGGCGTGGCCCTTGCGGTGCTTGGGGGCGCCGAAACCCTCCGGAGGATACAGGGTGGCGGTAGTTGGTGCTGACATCGTTGACACTCCAATCGGGCTGGGGAACGGACCTGACTACCAGGTCACCGGAAGTTCGTAGACGCCGTAGGCGAGCCGGTCATGCTTGAAGGGCACATCCTCGAACGGCACGGCCAGCTGCAGCGTCGGTATGCGCCGCAGCAATGTGTGGAACACGATCTGCAGTTCGGCACGGGCCAGCTGTTGACCGACGCACTGATGCCTTCCGTAGCCGAAGCCGAGCTGCTGGCCGGCGTCGCGGCTCAGGTCGAGCTTGTCGGGTTCGGGGTAGGCGGTCGCGTCCCAGTTGGCAGGCGCCAGGTCGAGAATGATGCCCTCGCCCGCGCGGATCGTCTCACCGGCGATCTCGATGTCCTCGATCGCGACGCGGCGCTGGCCGTTCTGGATGATCGACAGATAGCGCATCAGCTCCTCGACCGCGTTGGCGATGAACTTCGGATCGTCGGAATCCCGCAGCAGCGCGGCTTGTTCGGGGTTTTCCAGCAGCGCCAACACGCCGATACCGATCATGTTGGCGGTGGTCTCGTGGCCGGCGATGAGCAGGCCGGTGCCCAGCTGCGCGGCCTCCTTGACGCTGATCTCGCCGGCGTTCACCCGCTCGGCGAGGTCGGACACCGCGTCTTCCGACGGGTTCTCCATCTTCGTCTTGACGAGGTCGCTCAGGTACTTCGCCAGGCTCATCGCACCCTTCTGCCCGTCCTCGGCCGAGGCGTAGCGGGCCAGGCCGACATTGGCGTGGTGCTGGAAGAACTCATGGTCTTCGTAAGGCACACCGAGCATTTCGCTGATGACCCGGGTGGGCACCGGCAGTGCCAGCTTGCTGACGATGTCGGCGGGCTGCGGACCGGCGAGGATGTTGTCGATGCACTCGTCGGTCACCTCCTGGATGGCGGGCCGCAGTCCCTCCACCCGCTTGAAGGTGAACGGCTTGGACAGCATCCGCCGGAACCGGGTGTGCTCCTCGGCGTCGGAGGTGAACACCGAGCGCGGCCGTTTGTACACCGTGGACAGCATGTGCTCGTTCCAGTGCGGGAAGCCCTCGATCCGGTCGTCGACACTGACCCGGGAATCGGCGAACAACTCGCGGGCCACCGCGTGCCCGGTGATCAGCCACGGAGTGGTGCCGTTCCAGATCCGCACCCGCGAAAGCGGTTTGACCTCACCCATCTCGAGCATCTGCGGCGGCGGGGCGAACGGGCAGCGGGCGTCGCGCTCCATCGGGTATTCGGGGATATCCGCGGAGACGTCGGGGGTTCCGGTCAAGGTCTCAGACATTCAGTCCTTCTCATTCCTCGATGTGGATGGCGAGTGCGGGGCAGGCCGCCGCCGCCTTGCGGGCGTCGTCGGCCTGGTCGTCCGCCGGGCTGGCGTTCAGCAGGACCACGACACCGTCGTCGTCGCGCTGGTCAAAGATTTCGCTTGCGTTGAGCACGCACTGACCGGATGACACACACTTGTCTTGATCGACAGTCAGTTTCATGATGTCGGGTGCTCCGTGACAGGCGCCTGCCACAACCCGACGATCGCGTCGATGAGCCCCGATGCCGCTGAGTTCCAGGTGGTGCGCGGCATGTCGGCCCCCTCGGCGAAGGCACGTTCGAAATCGGCGCAGGTGTGCATCATCAGGTTGCGGGCCATGATGTTTCGTTCGGTGACCACCGCGGGCGGCAGGTCCGGCAGGCAGCGGGTGATGCCGACGACGACGCGTTGCACCGACGGCGACTCCAGAGCACCCTTCACCACGATCTTGTGATACTCAGGGTCGGCCAGGGCCTGCGCGGCGAAGCGCGCGTACCACGTCGGGGTCCCGATCTGGGCCAGGTGTTCGGTGAGCGAACGCACCAGGCAGGCGACCCAGTCGCGCAGATCGGTCGAGTCGCCGATCTCGCCGACCATCCGCGACAGCAGACGCTCGGTCGACACGCGGTGTTTCTGCTCGATGGCCCGCACCAGGTCGGCCTTCGTGCCGAAGTGGTAGCCGACCGCGGCATTGTTGCCCTGACCTGCGGCCTCACTGACCTGACGGTTCGATACCGCATAGACACCGTGCTCGGCGAACAGTCGCTCGGCGGCGGCCAAGATCGCTTCCCGCGTGGTGCTGGCTCGTTCGGTGCGCACGCTTCTGGCAGTGGTCACCGTCACAGTCAACCGCTCCCAGGCCCTTAAGTCAAGCGACTGATTTAAAGTTGTCGTGGCCGTCATGACTTCGGTTTGCGGACGATCACCTTCCCGGCACTGGTACCGCCGTCGATGGGAAGGACGGTTCCGGTGACATACCGGGAACGGTCCCCGGCGAGGTACAGCGCGGCCTCGGCGACGTCATCGACGGTGCCCTCGCGTTTCAAGGGCCGGTCGTTGCGCATCTGTTCGCGAATCTTGGCCTCGAACGCCTCGAGCCGTTCGAGGTCCTCCCCCGTCGCCGACTTGCGCACGATCGCGGTCCGGATATTGCCCGGAGCGAGCGCGTTGACGCGAACCTCGTAGTGGGCCAGGTCGATCGCCGCCGATTTGGTGAACTGGATGACGGCAGCCTTCGACGCCCGGTACGTCATCACCCCACCGCCGGCCTGGATGCCGCCGATCGAGGTCAGGTTGATGATCGACCCGCCGCCGTGTTCGGACATGTGCCGGGCCGCATCGCGCGTACCGGCCATGACCGCAAGCACGTTGATGGCCATCACCTGGTGGAAGTCGGCGAGGTCGTCGTCGAGGAACTTGGGGAACATCTTGCCCGATACGCCCGCGTTGTTGACCATCACGTGCAGCCCGCCGAACTCCTCGACCGCGGTGGAAACCAGACGGGTCACCTGCTCGACCTCGGCCACATCGGTCTCGACGAAGCGGACGGACTTGCCGAGGTCGGCGACGAGTTGGGCGCCGCCCTCGCGGTCGATGTCACCGACGACCACCTTGGCGCCCTCGGCGCAGAACCGCCGCACCAACCCTTCACCGAGTCCGGACGAGCCGCCGGTGACGACCGCGACCTTGCCCTCGAGTTCGCCGGTCATGCCGCCCCTTCGTGTAAGTCGGCCAGAAAGCCGAGCAGTAGTTCGTTGACCGCGTCCGGTTGTTCGATCTGCGGGCAGTGCCCGGCCGCGTCGATCACCGCGGAGCGGCCCCCGCGGATCTGTCCCGCGATCTCGGCCGCCCATCCCCGGGGCAGCAGCTTGTCACCGCCACCCTCGACCACCAGAGTCGGCACGCTGATGCGCTCGTAGGCGCGCGCGCTCGACGGCAGCGGTGGGGCCTCCAGGCCGGGGCGCCGAAACCGCGCCGCCGCCAGTGCTTCCCACGCGCCGGGCGCGATGCTGGCTTCGTAGCGACGCTGGACGTATGCCTCGTCGTTGGGGTAGGAGGCGTCGTGGAAGAGCGCGGTGACGATCCTGCGCATCCCCGCGAACGTCGCGTCATAGTCGTACAACGCGGCCGAGTGTTCGTTGCGCTGGATCTCGCCGCCTCCGCAGATGGTCACCAGGCTGCGGGCGGGCAGCACCGGCGCCTCGGACGTGGCGTCGACGAACAGGTTCACCGCCCCCATCGAATTGCCCACGAAATGCGCCGATTCGGCACCGACGACCTCGCAGAACCGCGCGATGTGCCGGATCCGCATACCGCGGCCGTCGTTGAAGTCGATGACCTTCGCCGATTCACCGAACCCGAGCATGTCGAGCGCGAGCACGCGGTAGCCCGTGGCGAGCGCGGCGATGTTGTGCTCCCAGCCGATCTCGGCGCCTGCGCCGAACTCACCACCGTGCAGCAGGACGACCGGATCCCCTTGTCCGGCTTCGAGATAGCCGGTCACGAGCCCGTCGACCAGCACCGACTTGCGATGGGGCTGTGTCACGCCGTCTCCCGGGCGGCCTTGGCGAAGAACAGCACCTGCGTGGCGAGCATGTCCAGCTGGTTCTGGGTGGCGTCATGGATCAACTCCCCTGCCGCGTCCCAGATCTCGTCGGCGGAGTTGATGGCCACGCCGAGCGGAGTCGGCCACGCCCGCAGCGCGTGCCCGATGGACCGCAACTGCCCAAGCGTGTTGACCGCCGCCTGCCAGCCGTACGCGCAGCTGATACAGCCCCACGGCGTGTTGTCCAAGTAGACGCGGGCGTCCTCCCGCAGATCCTCGATGTAGTCCAGCGCGTTCTTCACCAGTCCTGAAATCGCTCCGTGGTAGCCGGGCGAGCCGACGACCACGGCGTCCGCATCGCGCAGCGCGCTGACCAGCTCGAGGGCCGCAGGCGTGCGCTCCAGCGAGTGCGGGGCGTACATCGGTAAGTCCAAGTCGGGTCCCGCGAACAGCCGCGTCCGCCCGCCCTGCTGCTCGACGGCCGCCAGGCAGTACCGCAGCGCGCGTTCGGTCGACGAATTCGCCCGGAGGGTGCCGCCGAGTCCGACGACGAACGGCGCACCGCCGGTTCTGGTGCTTGCAGTCATTTCCTCACCCACTACTTGATTGCGATCGGGCTGACGGGTGCGCCCACCGCGCCAACGACTTTCAACGGCGGGGCGATCAACTGGAACTCGTAGACACCGTCGGCGGCACAGTCGGCCGCCAGGCCGGTGAGGTCCCAGTACTCGCCGAACATCAGGCCCATGTCGCGCAGGCAGATCATGTGCATGGGCAGGAACGTGCCTTCCACTCCGTTGGCCGGATCGGGATCCTCGACCATGAGATTGTCGGCAGCAACCGCGGCGACATCGTGGTCGTGCAGCCATCGAGCGCACGTCCAGTCCAACCCGGACCCCGGCTCGGCGCCGTCGCCGGTCGACAGGAACCGCGTCCACCACCCGGTGTGCACGACGACGATGTCCCCGGGGGTGATCGTCATGCCCTGGGCTTTGGCGATGTCGTCGAGTTCTGCCGGTGTCACGGGATTTCCGGGCTCGAGAAAGACGTCGGCGCCGCGGTGCTTGACCACGTCGAGCAGCACACCCCGTGAGGTGATGCCCTTGACGTCGACCTTCTCGATCCCCAGTCGAAACGCCCCGAAACTGGTCACCGAATCCGCGGGGAAACCGTTGTAGAGCTTGTCCTCGTAGTAGACGTGAGAGATCGCGTCCCACTGCGTGGCCGCCTGCAGCGGCATCACGATCATGTCGTCGTTGAAGCGGAACGGGTTGTCCACGAAGAATTCGCTGAGCTGGTGGGCCACCGAGTTGCGCAGCCACTGAGGACCGTACTGCGCCAGGGTGTTCGCGTCACCGCCGTCCACCGTCATCACATGGGTGGGGTTCGGCCGGAACTGGAACGCGCCCTGCGGGCCGTTCGATCCGAAGTCGCCCCCGAGCGGGATCACCGTCCCTTTCTTCACGAGTGAGGCCGCTTCGGCGACCTTGTCGGGCGTGATGAAGTTCAGCGTGCCGAGCTCGTCGTCGTCACCCCAACGGCCCCAGTTGCGCACGTCGTCTGCGACGCGACGGAACTCCTTCATGCTGGCCATGGATTGCCTTTCACCGTGCCGACTTCCACTTCACCGCCGCCGAACCGATCCCGCGAGGTCCGTCTCTCCCGTGGTGCCGCCGTCCACCCAGATCACCTGGCCGGTCAGATAACTGGCCGCCCTGCTGTTGAGGAAGGTCAGGACGCTGGCCTGCTCGGCCGGCTCGGCGGCCCGGCCCAGCGGTGTCCGGAAGGAGTCGAGGAACTCCTGGCCGTACGCGCTGCGCAACTGGTCGAGGATCGGGGTGTCGGTCACCCCGGGTGCGGTGCAGTTGATGCGAATTCCCCTCGCTCCCAACGCGTTGACCTGTGCCATGCCGTAGAGAATGATGGCCTCCTTCGACAGCCGGTAACCGCCGCCGTCGGCCAGCGCTTCGGGATGGCGCTGACACCATTCGATTCCGGCCTCGATCGAGTCCGTGTCGACCAGCCCGGCGGTGACCGGAGCGTTCTGCCGGTACGCCGACGCCGCAAGCGATGACACGTTGGCGATCGCCGACCCGGCGCGCATCCGCGGCACCAGCGCCTCGGTGAACCGCCGGGTGCCCAGGAAATTGATCGTCACGACCCGCAGCGGGTCCTTGATCCCCGACGACACCCCGGCGACGTTGAACAACGCGTCTATCGGTTCGCCGACGGCGTCGGCCGCCCGCTCGATCGACCCCGGATCCGACAGATCGAGTTCGACGAACTCGCCGACAGGGTCGGTCGGCGGTTTGATGTCGAGTCCGATCACCTCCGCACCGAGGTCGGCGACCTGACGGGCGACGTGAGCACCGATGCCCGAGGCGCATCCGGTGACGACCACCCGACGCCCGTCGTAGCGCCAGAGTTCGTCAGTTCGGCCCATGGCTCATGTCCGGCCGGCGCCCGTCACTGCGCACTCTTGGCGTCCGCATCGGGGTTGCGGCTGGCCCACCCTTCTCCCGACTTGAGTTTGGCGGCCGCCGCCTCGATACCGGCGTTCATCTCGTCCATCGCCAGCGACACCTCGTTGGCCGTGTAGTTCTGGCGGCCCGTCGGCAGTCCGCCGAACGCATAGCTCTCGTCGAAGATGGGCGCCTGCGACGGTTGCCGTCGCGCTTCGACCTTCTCGATGATCGGCTCGAGTCGTTTGGCCTTGGCCGCGCGCGCCTTCTCGTCGCGTTCGATGAACTCGGGCAGCACCTCCTTGCCCATTAGTTCGATGGACTCCATCGTCTCTTCATGCCTGCGCGGGGTCAGCAGCAAGATCAGCTCGTCGACGCCGCTTTCCTCGTAGCCCCGCAGGAAATTACGCACCGTCTCCGGGCTGCCGATCGGGCCGCGGTCGGGCCCGTAGACGATGCTGGGGTCCTTCTCGATCTCTTCGAGGTGGCGCTTCCACACCCCGGTCCGGCCCGGTGTGTGCATACCGGTCATGTAGTAGTGCATGATGCCGAACGCGAAGAAGCCGCCGCCCTTGCCGAGCCGTTCGATGGCCTGTTCGTCGGTGGGCGCCACCATCATCGACAAGTCACCACCGATGGCCAGGATGTTCGGGTTCATCTGCGGGGTGACCGGCGCGCCGTTCTCCTCGAACTCCTTGTAGTAGCCGTTCACCCGCTCGGTCAGCGGACCCGGCCCCGTGTAGGCGAAACTCAATGCGCCCAGGCCCTTCTGGGCGGCCATGGCCACCGACGCGGGCCTAGTGCACGCCACCCAGACGGGCGGGTGCGGCTTCTGCAGCGGCTTGGGCACGACGTTGCGCGGAGGCATCTCGATGTGCTCACCCTTGAAACCGGTGAACGGCTCCTCGGTCATACAGCGGATCGAAACCTCCAGCGCCTCTTCCCACATCGCGCGTTTGTCGGCGGGGTCCACACCGAAACCGCCCAGTTCGCCGACCGACGACGACTCGCCGGTGCCGAACTCCACCCGTCCATTGGAGATCAGGTCCAGGGTCGCGACCCGCTCGGCGACGCGGGCCGGGTGATTCACGACCGGCGGCAGGTGCATGATCCCGAAGCCCAGGCGGATGTTTTCGGTCCGCTGGCTCGCCGCGGACAGGAAGATCTCGGGCGCAGTGGAGTGGCAGTACTCCTCCAGGAAGTGGTGCTCGGTCAGCCACACCGTCGAGAAGCCGGCCTTGTCGGCGAGCTCCACCTCGTCGAGACCATCCTGGAAAAGCTTGTGCTCGTCGTCTTCGCTCCACGGCCGCGGCAGTGGGAATTCGTAGAACAGCGAGATCTTCATTTCGTTACCTTCCGATGTGTATCGAGTGTCGAATCGGTACTAGTGCCGGTCTGAATTCCAGAACCGGACAGCTGCTCGGCGATGTGCTTGGCCGCGACATAACCGAAGGTCATCGCGGGGCCGATGGTGGCGCCGGCGCCCGCGTAACTGCGGCCCATCACCGCGGCCGACGTGTTGCCGACCGCGTAGAGGCCCTCGATCACGCCGTCGTCGGCGCGCAGCACCCGGGCGTACTCGTCGGTGCGCAACCCCCCGGAGGTGCCCAGGTCGCCCAGGATGATCTGAAACGCGTAATAGGGCGGCTTACCCAGCGGGTGCAGGTTCGGGTTCGGCAGCGTGGGGTCACCGTAGTAGTTGTCGTAGGCCGAATCGCCGCGGTTGAAGTCGTCGTCGTGGCCGTTGCGCGCCAGTTCGTTGAATCGCTCGGCGGTCTGGCGCAGCTGGGCCGGCGGAACGCCGATCTTGCCGGCGAGCTCCTCGAAACTGTTGCCCTCGTGCACGACACCGGATTCCAGCCACGCCTTGGGCACCTTCCAGCCGGTCGGCACGGGCGCGAACGGGATCTTCGGAATTGGCAGATGCCCGGCGACCACGTACCGGTGAAACGACCGGATGTCGGTGATCAGCCAACACGGAATGTGCGTGACCCCGCTGTTGTGGCCCTCGATCATCGCGTGCGCGAAGTCCATGTAGGGCGCCGCCTCGTTGATGAACCGCTTACCCGCACCGTTCACCACGAACTGGGACGGCATCATGCGTTCGTTGAGCATGAACTGCAACCGCCCATCAGGCCAGCAGATCGCGGGGAACCACCAGGCCTCGTCGAGCAGATCGGTCGATCCGCCCACCTTCTCCCCTGCCCGGATGGCATCGCCCATGGACGCCGGATTGCCGAAGCTCCAATCCTTTTCGAGCAGCGGTAGGTGCTGCCGGCGCCACTGGATGTCGTGATCGAATCCGCCCGCGGCCAGGATCACGCCCTGCCGGGCCCTGATCCGCTGCTGGTGGCCGTCACGCTCCACCACCGCCCCGATCACCGCTCCGTCGACATCGGTGATCAGTTCGCTCATCGGCGAGTCGAGCCACAGCGGGACGTCGTGTTGTTTGAGCGCCAGCCGCATGCGGGCGGCCAGCGACTGGCCGATGGCCGCCATCCGGTCCCCGAAGACGCGCGCACGGAACATCCGCCAGATCAGCTTGACGAGAACGGCCTTGCCGCGCCAGTTCTGGCGGACCTGGTAGAACAACCGAAGGTCCTTGGGCGCGAACCAAATACCCTTCGGTGCCAGCGCGAGCGGCTGCAGCAGGTGCTGCTCCTCGTCGCCGAGCTTGCGCAGGTCGATGGCGGGTACGTTGATGGTGCTGCCCTGCGCGGACCCGCCCGGCAGCTCCGGGTAGTAGTCCGCGTAGCCCGGCTTCCACACGAATTCGAACCACGGGCTGCGCTTTTCGAGGAACTCCATCATCTCTGGAGCGGTGTCGACGTACTGGCGCAGACGCGCGTCGCTGACCAGGCCGCCGGTGATCTGGCGTAGGTACTCCACGACACCGTCGGGATCCGGCACGTAACCCGCCTTGCGCTGCGCCGGTGCGCCGGGCACCCAGATACCGCCACCCGACAGCGCGGTGGAACCACCGAAGTGCGCCGACTTCTCGACGATGAGCGTGTCCAGGCCGAACGCGTCGGCGGCCAGTGCCGCGGTCATTCCGCCGCCACCTGAGCCGACGACGAGCACATCGACGGTGTGGTCGAACTTGCTGTCAGACATCCAGAACCGCCGTCCTGATCGCGAACCCTGCGATCAATTCCGGTGCCGCCCGGTAGAACCGCTGTTCGGTGCGGTAGGGACCGTGCGCGGCAAGTGCGGCGAAAGCCGCGATCCACGTGCGTACTTCATGCGCGGAATGGCCGGCCTCGCGTTCGATCCAGTCGTTGGACCAGCCGTCCACCTCGGCGAGTCGGTTGTTGTCGATCAGCTCCAGGAAGGCCGCGTCCCAGTCCGGATTCAGCGGCTGCAAGGGACTCTCGCCGTGCGCGAACGCCTGCGCGGCGTCCATCACCGCGACCTGGCGGGCCTGCCGCTGTTCCGGTGTCATGGGTACGCCGTGCACGATCCGATCCAGCGCGGCCGGCGGCGCGGTCGCCAGCGTGGGCACCGGCGGATCGTGGGACAGTCCACCGGATCCCACGACGAGGACACGCTTGTCGAGCGTCGCGAGATATGTGCCGAGCGCGGCTCCGAGCGCCCGCACCCGGCGCACCGGTCCGAGCGGGGTGGCCACCGAGTTGATGAAGACGGGGATCACCGGCACCGACGCCGCATCCGCGAACAGGCTCTGGAGCGGTTGGACGGTCCCGTGGTCGACGTCCATGCTCGCCGAGATCGCGACGTCGATCCCTGATTCGAGAACCGCTCGGGCGCAGTCGGTCGCGACGTCCTCGGGCACGTTCAACGGCCCGGCGTGCGAGCCGTAGTCACCGACACCCTGTGCGGCCGTGCCGATGCAGAACGGCGGCATCGTCCGATAGAAGAATCCGTTGTAGTGGTCCGGCGAGAAGATCACGACGAGTTCGGGGGCGTACGCGGTGACAAACCGACGTGCCTCGGATATCGCCGCCTCGATGTCGTCAAGGAGTTCCCGTGACGGTCCCGGAAGGTTCAGTAGCGGGCTGTGCGACATGCAGCACAGGGCCAGTGTGCCCATGAGAACCGGAGCCTCCTCCCTGGGTCAGACACAGAACGTCGAAAAGAGATTCACTGAGTTCGGCGGCGCGCTGGGCGATGCAGGCGCCGGCGATGCAGCGGTCGGGACGCAGGAACAGCACCGAGTCGGTGTAGGTGTCGAACCACGCCTTGAGCGCGCCGGTCCTGTCGCCGACCACCACCACATCGTCGTCGTCGTGCCCCGGCCAGCGCAGCTGTGTCATCGGACGCGCTTCGATGAACTCCGCACCCAACGCCTTCCACCGGTGAAACGCGTTGTCGCCGAGGATCGCTCGCAGGTTGTTGCTCCAGCACAGCACCGCGAATCCCGGTCCGAGCACGTCGTCGAGAAGCACGTTCTGCTCCGTGCGGGTGTCGACGCGCGGCTGGATGAACAGCGTGCCCGTCGGCGAGACCGCGCCGGCGGCACCGGCACCCGGTGCGGAATGGAACACCGCACCCTGTTGATAGCGCGGCATCGGCTTGAACCGCATCTCGAGCACGTAGCGCTTCAGCGACGGCACCACCGAGGCGGCGTGAATGACCCGGTCCCGCAACGCGGCGACCCTGCGGTTGGTCGGCGAAATCACCCGACCGACCATGGTGGACAGGTCGATCATCGCGCGGGCATGTTTGCGGCGCTCGACATCGTAGGTGTCCAGCAGGGCGTCATCGGCCTGTCCGCTCACCACCGCTGCCAGTTTCCAGCCCAGGTTGGCCGCGTCGCGGATACCGCTGTTGTATCCCTGCCCCTGCCAGACCGGCATCAGATGCGCGGCGTCGCCGGCCAGCAGCATCCGGCCCTTGCGGAACGAACCGGCGATGCGCGAATGGTGGGTGTATACCCGGTGCCGGATCATGTCGACCCGCTCGGGATACGGAACCCGTTGCGCCAACATCATTCTGACGAACGCCGGATCGTCGGCCTGTTCGTCGGTCTCGTGAGGATGGATCAGGAACTCGAAGCGGCGGATGCCGTGGGCGATCGAGATCGACACATAGGGGCGCGCCGGGTCGGCGCCGACCTCACTGTTCGGATGGCCGAGCGGATCGTTGGCGACGTCGACCACCAGCCAGCGCGTCGACGACGTGGTGCCGTCGAACGACACACCCATCAGCCGGCGGGTGGCACTGCGGCCGCCGTCGCAGCCGACCACGTATCGGGCCGTGACCGTCGGCTTGCCGCCGGCGAACTGAACCGTCACCGCGTCGTTCGCCTCGACGCACGACTCCATCCGGCACCCGAACCGGACCTCCACGTGCTCGAATCGGTCCAGGCCGCCGAACAACTCGGCGTCGACCATCGGTTGCACGAAGCCGTTGCGCTTGGGCCAGCCGAAGCGGGCGTCGGGCGGTGCCATCTCTGCGAGCAGCCGTCGGTTGGCGTCGAAGAACCTCAAGATCTGATTGGGCACGGTGTGCGGCAGCACCCGGTCGACCAGGCCGATCGACTGGAACGTCCGCAGCGCCTCGTCGTCGAGGCCGACACCGCGGGGGTAGTCGATGAGCGTGTCGCGTTCCTCGACGACAAGCGTCCGAACCCCGTGCAGCCCAAGGATGTTAGCCAATGTCAGACCGGATGGTCCTGCGCCGACGATGACGACGTCGACGTCGGTCGTCGTCATAGCCGCCCCAAGAGGAAGTCCAGGTGCAGGCGATTGAACGTCTTGGGGTCCTCGTACTGGGGCCAGTGACCGCATCCGGGCATCACCTCGAAGCGCGCGCCCGGGATCATGGAGGCGATGCGTCGCCCCTCGGTGACGTCGGCCGTGGGATCGTCGCTGGTCCACACCACCAGGGTTGGCGCGGTGATCGATCCGTACTCGTCGGGCCCGAGGAGGTTGCGTGCGCGGATGTCCGGATCCTGCAACGCCATGATGTCGCGCATCGCCGCGACGAACCCGGGTTGCCGGTACACCCGCTGCCGGCTCGCGACGATGTCGTCGTAATCCTTGCTCTTGTCGGCCATCAGCCACTTGATGCGGGCCTGCACCGTTTCCCACGTCGGGTTCTCGGCGGCGGCCATGGACAGCGTGATGATCCGCTTCATCACCTCGGGATCGGCCTGCGAGCCGCCCGCCGTGTTGAGCACCAGCCGGTCCAACCGATCGGGGTGGTCGACCGCGAATCGAGCGGCGACCCATCCGCCGAGCGACTCGCCGCTGATGTGGGCGCGGTCGGCCCCGACCGCGTCGAGGAACGCCAGCAGGTGGTCCACATAGTGGCGGACTTCGAGCGGATGCCCCGGTTTGTCGGTGTAGCCGTGGCCGAGCATGTCGATCGACCAGACCGAGAAGTGTTCGGCGTGCGCCTCCAGGTTGCGCACGTACGCCTCTGCATGCCCACCGGAGCCGTGCAGGAAGACGAGCACCGGCTTACCGGAGTCACCGGCGTGCAGGTATCGGGTGCGGGTTCCACCGGCGTCGAGGTAGCCCTGAGAGAACGAAACGCCCTGCAGATCGCTCCACACGCTCTCGAATTCGGCGACCTCCGCACGCCCGTCGGCCGCCGCGGACGCCACCAGCGAATCCGGCTCAGACACGCTTACCCTCTCTTGACCGCGAGAATCGAATTCTCGTATTTTGTAAGCACTCTGCTCATTTATCGCACACCCACGTGCACTATAGTCAGAGCATCACTCTCGCGACAGCGTGATGTCAAGGGAAGTCGAGGAAGGGACGCCATGCCTTCGGAGGGCGGAGCCCGACATCGGGTCGAGCAGGGCGGAGCCCGACATCGGGTCGAGCAGGGCGGAGCCCGACAGGGGACGGAGCCGATCAGCGTCGTACCCAACGGGGCGCCGGGCTCGCAGACGCTGGCAAGGGGTCTGGCCGCCTTGCAGCTGGTGGCCAGCTCCCCTACCGGCCTCACCGCTCAGCAGGTCGCCGACGACATCGGTGTGCACCGGACCATCGCCTATCGGTTGTTGTCGACGCTGTCTCAGTTCCGGTTGGTGGCCAAGGGCGAGGACGGTCGCTACCGCTCGGCGGCGGCGCTCGCGGTGCTCGGGGCGTCGTTCGACAACAACGTGCGGCAACTGAGCCTGCCGACCTTGCGGGGGCTCGCCGACGAACTCTCGAGCACGGTGTCCCTTCTTGTCGCCGAGGGTGATCAGCAGGTGGCGATCGCCGTCGTCGTGCCGACCAACGTCTTCTATCAGCTGTCCTTCCATGAGGGCAGCCGTTATCCGCTGGACCGGGGCGCCGCCGGAATCGCGCTGCTGGCAAGCATGCCGCCTCGTCCCGACGAACGTGATCTGGTGCCGCTGACCCGCGAGCAGGGCTGGGTGATCACACACGGCGAGATCGAGCCCAACACCTACGGCCTCGCGGTCCCGGTGCGCCGACGGCCACCGGCGCCGCCGACATGTATCAACCTCATCTCGCATCGCGAGGACGTCCTGACGCGCGGCCGAGACGCGGTCATCAGGGCGGCCGACGAGTTGTCCGCGATTCTCAACTAAGGGCACTCCAGCCGGAAGGAGCAGCACGTGACCGATTGGGATCATGACGTCGACGTGGTCGTACTCGGTAGCGGCGGGGCCGGTTTGACCTCGGCGCTCGCCGCGGCGGCCAATGGCGCTTCGGTGGAGATCTACGAGAAGGCCGCGACCGTCGGCGGTACGACGGCGGTGTCGGGTGGCATCATCTGGATTCCCGCGCACAACCGGGCCGCCGAGGGTGAGTTGACCGTCGAGGACGCGATGGCCTACCTGCGCGCCCAATCGCTGGGATACATGGACGACAACCTGGTCGAGACATTCGTGCGCACCGGCCCCGAGATGCTCGATTTCGTTGAGGCACACAGCGATCTGCGGTTCGAGGTCGCCGAGGGGTTCCCCGACTACAAACCCGAGCTGCCCGGTGGTCGGCCGTCGGGTGGGCGTTCGCTCAACGCCAAGCCGTTCGACCTGGGCCGACTCGGTGAGTGGCGCGACCGGATCACGTCGTTCCCGGCGGATTTCAGCAACGTCGGCATCGACGCCGAAACCCGCGCGCGCATCCACGCGTCGGTCGACGACGAATCCGGTGACTACTGCGTGGCGGGCACGGCCCTGATCGCCGGACTGCTGAAGGGCCTGCTGGACCTCGGTGTGACACCACGGACCAACGCGCGCGCGGTCGAACTGCTCGCCGATCCGCTCGGCATCACGGGTGTGCGAATCTCGCAGGACGGCAACGACTTCACCGTGCGGGCCCGTCGAGGCGTGATTCTGGGAACCGGCGGGTTCGAGTGGGACCGCAAACTCGTCGAGGCGTACCTGCGGGGACCGATGCGCGGACCCGTCTCACCGCCCAACAACACCGGTGACGGCCTGCGGATGGCGATGGCGCACGGCGCCGATCTGGCCAACATGGGCGAGGCCTGGTGGGTGCCGATCGTCCAACTTCCCGGCGACACGTTCCAGGGCCAGCCGCGCAGCCGCAGCGTTCGACTGGAACGGACCCGACCGCGCAGCATCATCGTCAACCGGGCGGGTAAGCGGTTCCTCAACGAGGCCGGCGAGTACAACTCGATGGCGGGGCCGTTCCACTACCTCGATCCGAAGCTGGGGTATGCCAACGATCCGGCGTGGATCGTGTTCGACTCGCTGCATCTGAAGAAGTACGGCTTCCTCGGCATCGAACCGGATGGCCCTGCGCCGGACTGGTTCTCGCCGTCCAAAGACCTGGTCGAACTCGGCGAGAAGACCGGCATCGACCCCGAAGGATTGGCACGCACACTGCAGTCCTGGAACGACAGCGTCGCCCACGACCGCGATCCGGATTTCGAGCGCGGTTCGAGCGCCTACGACGGCTACTGGGGTGACGACAAAGCACCGACGCCCGCCGGCCGCACCCTCGGCCCGATCGATACGCCGCCCTACTATGCCGTGCCGGTGTCGATCGGCGCGATGGGCACCAAGGGCGGTCCCCGCACCGACGGCGACGGCCGGGTGCTGCATGTCAACGGATCGGCGATCCCGGGCTTGTTCGCCGCGGGCAACGCGATGGCCGGAGCCACCGGCAAGGCGTACGGCGGCGCCGGTGGAACAATCGGGCCCGCAATGGTGTTCGGTTACCGCGCCGGGCGTGCGGCCTCGGCTCGCGTGTAGCTCGCCTGTTGCTCGCCTGTTCAGCGCCGGCCAGTGCTCGACTGTGCATCCTGATACGCCCATCGCGGCGTGTTGCGTATGAAACCGCGCACTCGGCATCGCGGGCCGGTCGGTGCAGCGCTGTTCAGGCGACCGCCATTCCGATGAAGTAACTGCTCAACAGGCAGGTCGCGACGAGGACCACCCACCCGTCGGTGAGGCGGCACAGCCAGGCGGGGGCGTGGCGCACCTCCATGAACTCCCGGAAGATGATGCGCACCTTGATGAGTGCGATGACGATCGCGCTGACGGTGACCACGGTGCTGGCCTTCAGCGTGCTGTTGTGGTCGACCGCTTCATCCATCCAGACGTAGACCAACGTCAACAACGTCAGGATCGCCCAGGCGATCACGAGTCTCTTGTTCACAGCGTTGGTCACCGATCACCTCACCACGTAGAGCATCGCGAAAATCAGCACCCACAGGAAGTCAACCGTGTGCCAGTACGTCGCTCCGGTCTCGATGAGCTCCTGCGAGCGTCGCGCCGGGCTCCGCAACTGGTAGAGGACCACACCCAACACGATGAATCCGATCAACACGTGGATACAGTGCAGTGACGTGAGAAAGAAGTAATGCTGGAAGAACTCATCGCTGGTGAACGTATTCCCCAGTCGGATCTCCAGAATCCATTCGAACACCTTCGAGACCACGAACGTCACACCGAGACCGACGGTCACATACGCGTACGTCGTCGCCGAGCGGTACGAACCGCCGCGTGAAGCCTGGACGCACCTGGCGATCGCCCACGAACTCGTCAGCAGGACAATGGTATTGAAGACGCCGATCCGCAGATCGAGATCCGCCTGCGACGCCAGGAAGAGATCCGCGTTCTGTGTGCGCAGCGCCAGGTAGACCGAGAAGTAGCCGGTGAACAGCATGGCCTCGAACAGCACGAACAACCACATGTCCGGCTGGCCGGGTACACGGCGTTGCGGCTTGTCCTCGAGCCGTTTCGACGTGGCGCCAACGACGTCGGTCATCGCACCGCCCCCACCGAGGCCGAGGGTTCGGTTACACCTTTCGGCGGCAGGTCGGGCAGCGGCCCGGTGCCGAAATCCTCGCGCTCGATCATCTTTCGCAGTAACACGATGAACGCCGCGGTGTAGAGGATGAACACGACCATGTTGATCCACCACGCGATCGCACCGTTCCACGCGAATGCACCGCGTTGAAAGATCCAGGCGGGTGCGACGACGACTTCGGTCAGCGCGTTGCACAGCCCCAGGTACGCGAACCATTTCGGGAACACGTTGTTCTTGTCGAGCAGGATCGCCACCAGCCAGACCACCGAGCCGACCAGAAACACCCCCATCGTTCCGCTGAACGACAGGAACGCGAAGTCATACATCCACAGGATCAACTCGGGATCGCGATCAGGTCTGAGCGCGCCGACGGTCATCGCGATGGCCATCACCAGCATGCCGGGCAGGGCGGCGAGCGAGTACATGATCAGGTAGGAATAGGCGAAGACGCGACTCACCGACATCCGCCACATCGAGTATGCGAGCAGGGCGTTCATCGGCGCGCACATGCCCGAAATCAGGAATACGACGCCGAATCCGGTGAGCAGGCCGAGATGGCGGTCGGCGAACCACTGCACCACCAACGGCGTGTCCCAGTCGGGGCTCGGCGGCGGTTGCACCCGCGTCACGAGGAAGAACAACACGCCGTACAACTGGTAGAAGATCACCATCACCCACCACGCGAACCACAGCTCACGCTTGGGGTGGTAGCGGAAATTCCACACCAGGCGACCCAGCCGTGAATCATTGGGCGGATCGGGCGCCGCTACCGTCTCCGCGCTGAGCGCGCTCATGCGGGGACCGCGACTTCTGCGCGTTGGCGGCGGATGTTCTGGGCGAGAACAACTCCCATCACCACGATCCAGACGGCGATCGCGATGTTCTTGACCCAGAAGGACAGCACGCCGTCCCACGCCAACGGGCCCTCGAAGGTCACCGCCCCGAATGCCGCCGGCATCAGCGCGACGGCGATGAGCAGATTGAAGTGCGCCACCCACGGCCGGAAGACCGGCTGGTCTCGGCGATCCCAGTAGATCGCCAGGGCCAGCACCAGGCATTGCGCGATCAGATAGGGCACCAGCACCGTGAAGGTGACCCAGGCCAGATCGTTGAGCAGTTGGGTGAGTTCGGGGGAACGTTCGGGCCGGAAGGACCCCAAAAGCCAGAACATGTTCGCGATCAAGAACAGCGTCGGCGGACCGCCGGCGCAGGCGATCAGGCAGTAGGTCAGGATCGGCGTGCGGTGTGCCATCTTGCGCACTTGCATCGCCAGCAGGATCACCGTCGGGATCAAACCGACCCCGAACCAGTTGAACAGAATCATGCTGTACCGAATTCGGGCCGTCTCGTCGCGGTAGAAAGCCGCGACCTCTTCCGCGGACATGGTCGGCGACATCGGATGCAGGAAACCGGGAAACAGGAAGAATGCAGACGCCCAGATGATCACCATCGCGGGCAAGACCCACAGCATGATCAACTCACCATCAGTTCGTCTCATGTGCGCTCCAAAGCTAGTTGCCGATCGGCTACTCGAACGGTAGCCGATCGGCAACCAGGCGGTCAATGCTGGGCTACCCTCGACGTCATGGCCACGGCAGAGCAGAGATTCAGTGCGATCACCCGCACCGCTGCGCAGACGAGGGTCTTGGACGCAGCGCTGGCATTGATCGCCGAACACGGGGTCAGCGGTACCTCCCTGCAGATGATCGCCGATTCCATCGGGGTGACCAAGGCGGCGGTGTACCGCCAGTTCAAGACGAAGGAAGAGATCGTCATCGCGATCACCGAACGGGAGATGGGCCGTCTCGAGGACGCGCTCGAAGTTGCCGAGGCGGCCGGCCACGGTCTCAAATCTCGGGAGATCTTGCTCGACCGGATGATCGACCAGGCCGTCGAACGGCGCGGAGTCGTCAGTGCGCTGCAGTTCGATCCGGTGATCCTTCGGCTGCAGGCCGAACATGAGCCGTTCCAGCGATTCATCGAACGCCTGTATGCCGCGCTGCTGGGCACCCATGCCGGCCCGGAGGCCCGACTGCACGCCGCGGTGCTGTCGAGTGCGATCAGCGTGGCCGTGATGCACCCACTGGTTTCCGATATCGACGCCGAAACGCTTCGCACTCAGTTGATTCGGATGTCCCGCCGGTTGCTCGACCTACCGGAGCGGGCTCAGGGCCCCTCCCGTACGACGAAGAGGCGCTCGGCGGCGGTATAGGGGTCGTCGTCGCCGTCGGCGACGGCTGCGGCCAACCGGTCCAGTTCCGGATGCGTGCGCAACAGCGTCTGCGCCAGCGACAAGATCTGCGCCCTGGCCCGCGCGGCGCGTCGTTCCGGACTGTCGGAACGGTGATGCGCTTCGATCGCGTCGACGAGTTCGGGCAGGCCGTCGTCTTGGGCCGCAACCAGTTTCAGCACCGGCGCCATGGTCTCCGCACGAAGGTCGCGCACGGTCTGGTCGGCGCCCTCGCGGTCGGCCTTGTTCACCACCACGATGTCGGCCACTTCCAGTAACCCGGCCTTGGCCGCCTGCACGGCGTCGCCTGCGCCGGGATTGAGGATGACGACGGTTGGATCGGCGACCGCGGCGATCTCGATCTCCGACTGTCCGACCCCGACGGTCTCCAGCACCACCAGCCCGTAGGACAGCGCCGCCAGAACACGGATTGCCGCGGGTACCGCCGCGGCCAACCCGCCGAGATGCCCGCGCGCCGCGACGGACCGGATCAGCACGTCGGGATCGTTGATGTGGGCGGCCATCCGGATCCGGTCGCCGAGCAGCGCTCCCCCGCTGTACGGCGACGATGGGTCGACCGCCAACACCGCGACCCGCTCGCCCCGCTCCCGGTACGCGCCGACGAGCGCACCGACCGTCGTCGATTTCCCCGCGCCCGGCGGCCCGGTCACTCCCACGACTCGCGGAGTGTCGACGGGTCCGAGCGTGTCGAGAAGTTCGCTACGCCGGGGGCTTTCGACGATGCTGAGCAATCGGCCGGTCGCGCGGGCCGATCCGTTGCGCGCCGCCTCGATGAGTTCCGCAAGACGGTCTGAGCTGGTCATCGTATGGCAGTCTACGGATCGCCTGCTTGGTGTCGCCGCCGGGCGGCTCAGGCCACCTCGATGACCGTGGCCGATCCCATGCCGCCGCCCGCGCACATCGCGGCGACGCCGATTCCGCCGCCGCGCCTGCGCAATTCGTGCACGAGCGTGACGAGCATGCGCGCGCCGGTGGCCGCCACCGGATGCCCCAGCGAGCAGCCGCTTCCACTGACATTGACGCGGTCGGGGTCGATGTCGAGCAGTTTGACGGTCGCCACGCACATCGCCGCGAAGGCCTCGTTGATTTCGAACAGGTCGACGTCGGCGAGCGAAATACCGGCGCGCTTGAGGGCTTTCGGGATCGCTTCGACGGGGGCCAGCCCGGTGAAGGCGGGATCGACACCGACCGACGCCCACGCCTTGACGGTGCCCAGCGACGGCAGCCCGAGCCGGTCGCTGGCCAGCGTCAGCACGGCGGCCCCGTCGTTGGCTCCGCAGGCGTTGCCCGCGGTGATGGAGAAGCCCTCGATCTCGGGATGCAGCGGCTTGAGCGCGGCGAGCTTCTCGATGCTGGTGTCGCGACGGGGATGCTCGTCGGTGTCGAACTGCCCGTAGGGCGTCTCGATCGGGACGATCTCGTCCTTGAAGCGGCCCTCGTCGATCGCCCGGATCGCCTTGCGGTGCGAGCCCAGGGCCCACTCGTCCATCTCCTCGCGGCTCACGCCCGCGCGCACGGCGGCGTTCCAGCCGACGGTGATCGACATGTCCATGTTCGGTGCGTCGGCGCGGTCGGGGTGCGTCGGGGGAAACCAGTCGAGCATCGCGGCGTCTTTCGCGCTGCTGGCGCGGCGGGTGAAGCGGGGCGTGGTCGAGGCGGAGTTGACGCCACCGGCGATCACCACTTGATCCATGCCCGCGCGAATGCTGGCGGCGGCGCTCTGGACCGCGGCCTGCCCCGCAGCGCAATGCCGGTTGTTCGACAGCCCGGGCACCGAGGTGAGGCCCGCGGTGATCGCGGCGTGGCGAGCGATCACCCCGCCGCCGTAGAGCCCCTCGCCGAGGATGACGTCGTCGATCGCCAGGCCGTTCACCTCACCGGCGGCCGCGCCGATCACATGCTCGGCCATCTCGTAGGCGTCGGTGTCTCGCAACGTGCCCTTCATCGCGGTGCCGATGGGGGTGCGCAGGGCAGAAACGATCACGGCTTCAGGCATGGGTATCTCCGTCTCGACGTATGAGAATGTTATTCTCTCAAGCCGAGAGTGCTAGTTGCAAGAAGGGGAACCATATGCAGATCGCGGGTAGCTCGGCAATCGTGGTCGGCGGTGCCGGCGGCCTTGGCGAGGCGACGGTCCGGCGTCTGCACGGGGCCGGAGCTAAGGTCGTCGTCGCGGACATGGCCGACGACAAGGGCAAGAAGCTGGAAAGCGAGCTCGGCGTGCGCTACGTCCGCACCGACGCGACGTCGGAGGACTCCGTCAACGCGGCGATCGCCGAGGCCGCGGCGCTGGCTCCGCTGCGCATCTCGGTGGATACCCACGGCGGCCCGGCCAGCGGCGGCCGGCTCATCGGCAAGGACGGCTCCCCGCTGGACCTCGACGGTTTCAAGACGACGATCGAGTTCTACTTGACCGCGGTCTTCAACGTGATGCGGCTGGCGGCCGCCGAGATCGCGAAGTCCGAGCCGCTCGACGAGGGTGCCCGCGGCGTGATCATCAATACCGCGTCGATCGCCGGTTACGAGGGTCAGATCGGTCAGCTGCCGTATGCCGCTGCCAAGGGCGGCGTGATCGGCATGACGCTGAATGCGGCCCGCGACCTCTCGCCGCTCGGCATCCGCGTGGTCACCATCGCGCCCGGCACCATCAACACCCCGGCGTATGGACAGGCCGCCGACCAACTCGAGCAGTACTGGGGTCCGCAGGTGCCGTTCCCCAAGCGGATGGGCCGGTCGACGGAGTACGCGCAGTTGGCGCAGAGCATCATCGAAAACGACTATCTCAACGGCGAAATCATCCGCCTCGACGGAGCTCTACGCTTCCCGCCCAAGTAATTCCCTGTCCCGCGAGCGTGCGTGTTTGCACACGACACGCCGCGCAATTTCAGCAGTTTGCGCACCATCGCGCCATCGCGACGGTGCGCGTCTGCATCTGGCACGTGTGCTCAGCACGGGCCATACGAGGCCGTGCGTTTCGCATACCGGCCGGGTTCGACAGGTTGCGCACACTCGCACGCGCATGAGCGTGCGCATAGCGGCGCGCGCGAGCGGCGTGTCGCGCAGCAGACACGCACGCTCGCGCCAAACTGAGTGTGCGCTACTTCTTCTTGGCGTTCAGCCGGGTGACGATCTCGCGGAAATCGTCGGTCTTGAAGGACTGCTCCTCCGCGGTGTTGGCGTAGTCGAGCACCGCCAGCACGGAGCGCTCGAGGTGAATGTTCAACAGCCGCTTGGTGCTTTCGACCGCCTGGCGCGGCAGCTCCATGATCTTCTTCGCGCAGGCGATCGCCTCGCTCAGCGGATCTTCGACGACGTGGTTCGCCAACCCCAGCTCGGCGGCGCGCTGGGCCGAAATCCGCGCACCGGTCAGCGCGTATTCCTTGGCGTGCAGCAAGCTCATCTCCAGTGGCCACACCAGCGGTCCACCGTCGGCGGCGACCAACCCGACCTGAACGTGTGGATCGGCAAGGTAGGCATCGTCTTTGATGTAAACGATGTCGGACAAGGCCACCAGGCTGCAGCCCAGGCCCATCGCGGGACCGTTGACGGCGGCCACCACCGGAATCCGGCAGCGCGCCATGCCCAGCACGATCTCGCGGCCGTGCAGGATCGTCTTGGCGCGTAGGTCGGCGTCCTGACGCAGCTCCTCGAGATAGCCGAAGTCGCCGCCGGCCGAAAAAGCCCGTCCCGCACCGGTGATCACCGCCGCGCGAGCCTCCCGGTCCTCGGCGAGCCGCGGCCACAGCCAGGCAAGCCCGCAATGCAGGTCGTCGTTGACCGAATTCAAGGATTCCGGCCGGTTCAGCGTGATGATGCGCAATGCGCCGTCGGCCTGGACGTCGATCTCCGGTGGTAGGTCGTACAACTCAAACTCCTAATCCGAGAATGCGCGAAGCGATGATGTTCTTCTGAATCTGCGAGGTACCGCCCATCACGCTCTGCGCGCGGCTGTACATGTAGGCGCCGAACAATTCGGGATCGCCGGTGCCGACGGTGGCCAGCGCGGCGTGACCGACGGACTGCTCGGTCCACGTCATCAACAGTTTGTCCAACGAGCCCTGCGGCCCGTGCGTCATCCCGTCGAGCTGTTCGGACAACCTCCTGCGCACGTGCAACCGCAGCATCTCGGTCTGCACCCACGCCCACGCCAGCTCCTCGGGAGCCGAGCCGTCCACCCGTGCGGCCAACTGCCGCACCAGCTTTCCGTAGCGGGCCGAGAACCCGAGCGTCGACGGCTCGCGCTCGTGGCTGACGACGGTCATCGCCAACTTCCAGCCCTCACCCGGCGCGCCGACCATGTTCTCCGCGGGCACCCGGGCCCCGTCGAACAGCACCTGGCCGAACTCCTTGGTGACGCCGCTGATCATCTTCAGCGGCCGCTGTTCGATCCCCGGTTGGTGCATCGGCACGATGAACGCCGAAATGCCCTTGTGCTTGGGCACATCCTTGTCCGTACGAGCCAGCAACAAACACCAGTCGGCCACATCGGAATAGCTGGTCCAGATCTTGTGACCATGGATGATGTACTCGTCACCCTCTCTGGTCGCCGTCGTGGTCAGCGACGCCAGGTCTGAGCCGGCGCCAGGCTCGGAGAAGCCCTGGCACCACCGCTCGGTGCCGTTGATCATTCCCGGCAGGAACCGTTGGCGAAGCTCCTCGCTTCCGTGATGCGACAGCCCCACCACCAGGTAGCCCAGGCTCGGCCGCGCCGGCGCACCGGCCTTGGCGATCTCCTCGTCGACGATGACGTCGTAGACCGGAGGCAGATCCTGTCCGCCATACTCTTTGGGCCACGAGGTGCCGAAGAACCCGGCCTCATACAGCGCCTGGTGCCACGCACCCTGGGCGGCCCAGTACTCGTCGCCCGACGTCGGGAACTTGCCCTTCTGCTCGCTCAGCCAGCCGCGCAGACGGTCGCGGAACGCGGCTTCCTCCGGTGAGTCACGAAAGTCCAATGGACAACTCCTCCAACTTCACGGGCCACGTCTCGGTGGCGGACAGCACCCGGCGCAGGTAGACGTGGGCCAAGCACTCCCACGTGTTGCCGATACCGCCGTGCACCTGGATCGAGGTCTCGCAGACGGTCAACGCCGCTCGCGCACAGTAGATCTTGGCAACCCGGGCCGCCTCGACGGCCTCGGCGGCCGGGAGTTCGTCGACCGCCCATGCGGCATGCCGCAACACGCTGATCGAACCCTCGATCAGTGCCAGGCTCTCGGCCAGCAGGTGACCGACCGCCTGGTACGACCCGATCGTCGAACCGTACTGCTCACGCACCTTGGCGTACTCGACGGCCAGATCCTGGGCTCCCCTGGCCGCCCCGACCAGGTCGGCGCACGTGACCGTCAGCGCAAGCGCCCGCCATCGGCCGGCATCCTCGTCCGACAGGCTGTCGAGTTCAGCGGGTGACTCAACCACGCCGGCAAGGCTTTTCGTCAGGTCGATGGAATCCTCCGCCTCTGCCGCAACCGGCTCACCGCCGCCTCGCATGCGAAGGTCGTCGGTCAGTAAGGGCCCGATGAACGGCACGTCGACGAGCCTTCGGGCGAACTCCTCGGCCACGATCGCGACCTCGACACCCGACGCCCCGTCCGAGCGAAGCGTGCGAAAGCCCGTGGCGTCCACGGCCTTCTCCAGTCTGGCGACCCTGCTGGCATCCTCGAGGTCGGCGACCGACCCCGGACCGAGGTCGTCGGCCAAGCTCGCCGCCGCGGCCCTCAACTGTTGTTGTTCACTTGTCAGACGGACGTCCACAGACGCTCCTTCAACACTCGACGCAGAACCTTCCCGGAAGGCAGCCGCGGGATCTCGGGCACGACGACCACCCGGCTGGGCCGCTTGTACGACGCCAGCCGCTCCCCCACCCACGATGCCAATTCGTCCTCCGGCACAGGGGTATTCGTCTTCACGGCCGCGACGATCGCCTCGCCGTTGGCCGCGTCGGGCACCCCGAACACCGCGCAGTCGTCGACCGCGGGATGCCCGTGCAACACGGCCTCGACCTCGGCGGGCGCAACTTGAAAGCCGCGCACCTTGATCATCTCCTTCGACCGGTCGGTGATCCGCAGCCAACCGTCGTCGTCCAGATAGCCGACGTCGCCGGTGCGGTACCACCCGTCGTGGAAGGCTGCCGCGGTCGCCGACTCCGGCAGGTAGCCCGCCATCACCGAATCCGACTGCACCTCGATCTCGCCGGGCTCGCCCGACTCCAGGACCGCACCGGTGTCCAGGGACACCACGCGTACCCGCGCACCGGGCACGGGCCGGCCAACGGTGTCGAGGTGGCGGCCGTCGAGCTCGTTACACGAGATCACCGGCAACTCGCTGGCGCCGTACGCGGTCACCCACTTCACCCCGGTCCTGGCGGTGACGGCCTGTGCGACGCTCTCGGTGACCGGCGTCGCGCACCACATGATGTAGCGCAGCGACGACAGGTCGTGGGACTCCAGATCCCGATAGGCCGCCAACGCCAAAGCGATTGGCGCCACGGCCATCTCGATGGTGAGCCGGTCGCTTTCGATATGCCGCAACATGGTGTCGATGTCGAAGCGCCGGTGCAGCCGGATCCAGGTCCCGGTGTCGAGCGCCATCACGATGTTGAGCAGGCCCAGGATGTGTGACGGCGGGGTCATGATCTGCATGCGGTCCGACGACGACAGCTGCAGCGCATCGCGCCAGTGCCGCACCGCGACGGCGAACGCCGCATGGGTGTGCCGAACCGCCTTCGGCATACCGGTGGTGCCGGAACTGAACACGAACAGGGCGTCGGCCTGGGGATCGGGTGCGGTGACCTCCCGCTGCTCGGGTTCGATCGGATCGTCGAGCGAGAGCATCGGCATGATTCCGGCCAGCAGGGGATGATCGCCGACCGCGTGCGCCGGCCGGGTCAGCGCCAGCGCATGTTCGATCTCCGCGCGCCTCCACGCGGGGCTGAGTAGGACCGCCGCGGCCCCCAACTGCCATACGGCGCGCAGCGCGACGACGAATTCGGGGCGATTGGACGACATCAACGCGACTCGGTCGCCGGCGCGAACGCCGCGGGATTTCAGGGTGGCGGCCATCCCGGCACTCAGCGCGTCGAGCTGCGACAGCGTGTATTCACGCTGCTCGAAGGCGAGCGCGATCGCCTCACTCACACCCTGTCCTCACTAGTGCCCCGGGGGTCGGATTTCGCTTTGAGAATAGCGTATCATTTAACGAGAATGATATTCTCGTCCAGTTAGAACCGATGTGCCAGGAGAGTTGTTGATGACGGCCGATCCGATACCTGACCAGCCGGCACAGGGCGGACAGGTCACGATCGTGCTCGACCGCAAGAAGGTGTCGGTCACCCGCGTCGCCGACGAGACGCTGTTGGAGAGCGCCCGGCGGGCCGGCTTGTCACCGCCATTCTCGTGCGAAGCTGGCAACTGCGGCACCTGCATGGGCAAACTCACCGAGGGGCGCGCCACCATGCGGGTCAACGACGCTCTCGACGAGGACGAGGTCGACGAGGGATACATCCTCACCTGCCAAGCGATCCCGGACACCGACACGATCTGCGTGACCTACGACGACTGAACCGCAAGGTCGCCGTGCTCGTCGACGCGGGGCGCCGGCCGGTACTCCGGTTCATAGCCCACGATCTGAATCGGACTGCGCACCAACCGGAAATCACCCGCCTGCACGATCACCTCGGGCGTCTGCTCCAACGCCTCGGGCAATGTGCGCACCGCGGCGACCGGAATACCCAAGGGACGCAACCGGGACTCCCAACTCGCGGCGGTATCGGTGGCCAACGCCGCGGCCACGACCGCCAGCACCTCGTCGCGCTTGTCTGACCGTTCGGCCATCGTGGGAAAGCCCTCGATACCTGCTTCGTCCGAGAACGCGCGCCAGAACCCATCATGGGTGATGAACAGCGCCAGATAGCCGTCCGCCGTCGCGAACAGTTGCGCCGGAACGTAATACGAGTGTGCCCCGAACGGATAACGCAACGGCGCCGCACCGTCGTTAAGGTACGCCGATGCGCGGTAGTTCAGCTGCGAGAACATCACATCCCGCAGGGACACGTCGACCTGACCACCACGGCCCGACACGATCTGCGCCAGCAGCCCCAGCGCCGCGGCCAGCCCGGTCGAGTTGTCGGCCGAGGAGTATCCCGGCAAGGTCGGCGGTTCGTCCGGATGTCCCGTCATGGCCGCGACGCCGGTCGCCGCCTGGATGACGTAGTCGAACGCCGGATCGTCGCCGCCCTCGAGCCCGAATCCCGTCAGCGCCACACAGACGATGCGTTCGTTGAACCGCTTGAGCGAGTCGTATGTCAGTCCGAGTTTCTTGATCGCTGACGGCTTCATATTCACCAGCAGCGCATGGGAATCCGCGACGAGTTCGCCGAGCCGCCGTCGGCCGTCCTCCGAGCGCAGGTCGAGGACGACGCTCTTCTTGTTGCGGTTCAGGCTGGCGAAATAGCTGTCACCGACCTGCCGTGAGATCTCGCCGCCCGGCGGCTCGACCTTGATGACCTCCGCGCCGAGGTCCGCCAGCAGCATGGTGGCGTAGGGCCCGGCCAGCATGACTCCGACTTCGATGATGCGGATGCCGGCCAGCGGCGGGCCGCTCATTGAACCCAGCGGCGGGCCGCTCATTGGACCCAGCGGCGGGCCGCTCATTGAACCCAGCGGGCCGCTCACCGCACCTGCTTGGCTAATTCCGCGATCACCTCACGCGTCCGGTACTTCGACGCGATCAGTTCGTCTCGGTTGTCGCCGATCGGCAGCAGCCGGACCGACAGGTCCGTCACCCCCGCATCGGCGAATCGCTTGAAGCGTGCCAGGATCGCTTCCTCGTCACCGGCCGCGCAGAGATCGCCGACGTCGCGGGCGTCGCCACGGGCCAGCAGTCGCTGGTAGTTCGGTGACGTCTCGGCTTCGGCGAGGATGCGGTTCGCCCGGTCCTTGGCGGCTTCGATCTCCGAATTCGCGCACAGGCACACCGGTATCCCCGCGACGATGCGGGGAGCGGGCCTGCCTGCCTCGGCGGCAGCCTTGTTGATCTTGGGGGCGATGTGCTCGCCGATGGCCTTCTCATCGGCCATCCACAGCACGGTGCCGTCGGCGCGCTCCCCGGCGATCTGCAGCATCACCGGACCCAGCGCGGCCACCAGGACCGGCAGCGGGTTCTCCGCGCCGAGGACCGTCGGGTTGTGCACCGTGAAGGTGTCGTTTTCGACGTCGACGTCGCCGGGGCCGGCGAGTGCGGCGTTGAGCACCTCGAGATAGTCGCGGGTGTACGCGGCCGGCTTCTCGTAGGGGATGCCGAGCATGTCGCGCACGATCCAGTGGTGCGACGGTCCCACCCCGAGCGCGAGCCGCCCGCCCGCCACCGCATGCACCGACAGCGCCTGACGCGCGAGCGCGATCGGGTGCTGCGCCTGCAGCGGCACCACCGCGGTGCCGAGCTCGATCTTCGAGGTGTGCGCGGCCATCAGCGCAACCATGGTCAGACAGTCGAAGTCGTTGGGCACCTGCGGCATCCATGCGGTATCCATTCCCGCGGATTCGGCCCACTCGATATCGGAGACCAGCTTGTTGACCTTGCGCGCCATATCGCCGCGTTCGGCCCCGATCATCACGCCAAGGCGCATGTCAGTTCTTCCTCCGGGAGTTCAGCGGCGAGGGAGTCATTGCTCGCTCAATGTCAGCTTGCGGACCTCGTCGACCAGCGTGTCCAGCGACGTGCCCGTGGGGAACACCGCAGCCGCGCCCGCGGACAGGAGCTTGGGCACATCGCCCTGTGGGATGGTGCCACCGACGACGACAGCGATGTCGCCGGCATCGGCCGCGCGCAGCGCCTCGACCGTGCGCGTGGTGAGAGCCACGTGCGCGCCGGACAGGATCGAAAGCCCTACCAGGGCAACGTCTTCCTGCAGGGCGATCGACACGATGTCTTCGATGCGTTGCCGGATTCCGGTGTAGATCACCTCGAAGCCCGCGTCGCGCAGCGTCCGCGCGACGATCTTGGCGCCGCGATCGTGCCCGTCAAGGCCGGGTTTGGCGACCAGGACCCGCACCGGGCCGGTCGTTGAAGAGTCCGCCATCAGAACACCACCGGCTGCTGGAACTCGCCCCACACCGACTTCAACGTCGAAACCATCTCTCCCACAGTGCAGTAAGCGTTGGCGCAGTCGACCAGCTTGTGCATCAGGTTGTCGTCACCATCGGCCGCGCGCGCCAGCGCCGCCAGTGATGCGGAGACCGCGGTGGCGTCGCGCTCGGCCTTGACCTTCGCGAGCCGCTTGAGTTGCAGATCGCGGCCCTCGGCATCGAGTTCGTAGGTCGCGATCTCGGGCGGCGGCTCGTCGGAGACGAATTTGTTGACCCCGACCACCGGTCGCTCGCCCGATTCGATCTCCTGGTGGATCTTGAACGCCTCGTCGGCGATCAGGCCCTGCAGGTATCCGTCCTCGATCGCACGGACCATACCGCCGTGGGTTTCGAGATCGTGCATGATCTCGATGATCTTCTCCTCCGTCGCGTCGGTGAGCGCCTCGACGAAGTACGACCCGCCGAGCGGGTCGGCGACCTTGGTCACGCCGGTCTCGTAGGCGAGGATCTGCTGCGTACGCAACGCCAGGGTCGCCGATTCCTCGCTGGGCAGTGCGAACGGTTCGTCCCACGCCGCGGTGAACATCGACTGCACGCCACCGAGCACCGCGGCCATCGCTTCATAGGCGACGCGGACGAGGTTGTTCTGGGCCTGCGGCGCGAACAGCGATGCGCCACCGGCCACACAGCCGAATCGGAACATCGACGCCTTGTCCGACGAGGCCCCGTAGCGCTCGCGCACGATCGTCGCCCAGCGTCGCCGTCCGGCGCGGTACTTGGCGATCTCCTCGAAGAAGTCACCGTGGGTGTAGAAGAAGAACGAGATCTGCGGTGCGAACTGGTCGATCGTCATGCGCCCGCGTTCAACGACGGTGTCGCAGTAGGTGACGCCGTCGGCGAGGGTGAACGCCATCTCTTGCACCGCGTTGGCGCCCGCGTCGCGGAAGTGCGCACCGGCAACCGAGATCGCGTTGAACTTGGGCACCTCGGCCGCGCAGAACTCGATGGTGTCGGCGATCAGCCGCAGCGACGGTTCGGGCGGCCAGATCCACGTGCCGCGCGATGCGTACTCCTTGAGGATGTCGTTCTGGATGGTGCCGGTGAGCTTGGCCCGCGGCACCCCCTTCTTCTCTGCGGCGGCGACGTAGAACGCCAGCAGGATGGCGGCGGTGCCGTTGATCGTGAAGCTGGTGCTGATCTTGTCCAGCGGGATGCCGTCGAAGAGGATCTCCGCGTCGGCGAGCGTGTCGACCGCGACGCCGACCCGGCCGACCTCTTCGCCGTACTCGGGGTCATCGGAGTCGTAGCCGCATTGCGTGGGCAGGTCCAGCGCCACTGACAGCCCGGTTCCGCCCTGGTCGAGCAGGTAGCGGTAACGCCGATTGGACTCCTCGGCCGTCCCGAACCCCGAGTACTGCCGGAACGTCCACGTCTTCCCGCGGTATCCCGTGGCGAAGTTCCCGCGCGTGAACGGATATGTGCCCGGCGGAGGCGGTTCCGTCGCCCGGTCCGTCGGCCCATACACCGGCTCGAGCGGGATCCCCGACGGGGTCTGTACTGGCTCGCTCATCACGGATAACGTACTTGCAAAAAATGAGAATGCCAATACCGCAGGCCGGAAACGTGCACCGGAGAAGGGGCGTCCCCCACCGTCGAAAGCCTGCGAAGACCCGGTACACAGCGAATATGGCACTTGCGTAAAATGAGAACGCCAATACCGCCTGTATTCGAGGTCCGCTAGCATCGTGGGGCGACGCAGGTCGCAGCCAAAGGAGGTCCATGTCCGCCTTCACTGACCGCACGCTCGTCGTCTCCGGCGGCAGTCGCGGCATCGGTCTCGCAATCGGCCTCGCTGCGGCCAGGCGGGGCGCCAACGTCGTGCTATTGGCCAAGACGGCCGAACCGCATCCAAAGCTGCCGGGCACGGTGCACACCGCAGTCGCCGAGGTAGAGGCCGCCGGCGGCAAGGGTGTGGCCGTGGTCGGCGACGTCCGAAAAGAAGAGGACGTGCAACGTGCGGTCGATGCGGCCGTCGAGCATTTCGGCGGGGTGGACGTCGTCGTCAACAACGCCAGCGCCATCGCCACCGAGCCCACGGAGCAATTGGCGGCCAAGAAGTTCGACCTGATGATGGACATCAACGTGCGCGGCACGTTCCTGCTCACCAAGGCGGCGCTGCCGTACCTGCGCAAGTCCGCGGCACGCGCCCAGGGAGCGGAGCCGGCAGGCGCGCACGTGATCACGCTGGCACCGCCACTGAACATGAACCCGCACTGGTTGGGCGCTCACCCCTCCTACACCCTGTCGAAGTACGGAATGACTCTGCTCTCGCTGGGGTGGGCCGCCGAGTACGCGGAAACCGGCATCGGATTCAGCTGCCTGTGGCCCGAGACCTACATCGCGACGTCTGCGGTCGCCAACGCTCCCGGCTTCCAGGAAATGCTGGACCGGTCGCGCGACCCACAGATCATGGGTGACGCGGCCGCGTTGATCCTGTCGCGCCCCCCGGCCGATGTGAACGGCAAATGCTTCATCGACTCCGAACTGCTCGCCGAGTCCGGCGTGACAGACCTGTCGCGCTACGGCGGTGGGGACGACCCCATCCTTGATATCTTCGTCGACAAATCATGAGCATCTCACTGCTGCTCGAGATGGCCTCGAGCAATCCGGACCGCACCGCCGTGGTGTCGGGTGGATTGCGGCTGACCACAGGTGAGTTGAGCGCCCTGGCGGACGGCGGGGCAGGCATCATCGCCGAGTCCGGCGCTTCCCACGTCGCCTATGTCGGCATGGGTGGCGCGATGCTGCCCCTTCTGCTGTTCTCCTCGGCTCGCGCCGGGGTGCCGGTGACGCCGCTGAACTACCGGCTCAGCGCCGACGGCCTTCGTGAGCTCATCGATCGCCTCCCCCAACCGCTCGTCGTCGCCGACGCCGAATACCTCGATATGGTCGCCGGCGCGGGCAAGCAGGTCATCGGTTCCGACGAGTTCCTCGACGGCGCGCGAACCAGCGATCCGGCCGCGGAGTTCCCCGATCCGGAAGACGTCGGGGTCGTGCTGTTCACCTCCGGTACCACATCGCGCCCGAAAGCCGTTGAGCTGACGCACAGCAACCTCACCAGCTACATCACCGGCACGGTCGAGTTCGATTCCGCGGAGCCCGGCGACGCCGCGTTGATCTGCGTCCCGCCGTATCACATCGCCGGTGTCAGCGCCGCGTTGTCCAACCTCTACGCCGGGCGAAAGATGGTGTACCTGCCGCAGTTCGACGCCAGGGAATGGATCCGGCTGGTGCGCGACGAGGGCGTGACGTCGGCGACGGTCGTGCCGACGATGTTGGACCGCATCGTGACCGCCCTGGAAACGGAGAACGTGGCCCTGCCCACCCTGCGCAACCTGGCGTACGGCGGCTCCAAGGTGCCACTTCCGTTGGTGCGCAAGGCGCTCTCACTGTTGCCGGAGGTCGGCTTCGTCAACGCCTACGGGTTGACCGAGACCAGCTCGACCATCGCGGTGCTCGGGCCCGACGACCACCGCGAGGCGCTCTCCTCGTCCGACGAGGCCATCCTGCGCAGGCTGGGCTCGGTCGGCCAGCCGGTGCCAGGGATCGAAGTACAGATCCGCAACGCCGACGGCGAGGTGCTCGGCCCCGGCGAGACCGGGGAACTGTTCGTCCGCGGCGAGCAGGTATCGGGCCGCTACACCGAGATCGGCTCGGTGCTCGACGGTGACGGATGGTTCCCCACCAAAGACATCGCGATGCTCGACGAAGACGGTTATCTCTTCATCGGCGGGCGTTCCGACGACACGATCATCCGCGGCGGGGAGAACATCGCACCCGCCGAGATCGAGGACGTGCTCGTCGAACATCCGGCGGTGCGCGACTGCGCCGTGGTGGGGCCCGAGGATCCGCAATGGGGTCAGATCATCGTCGCGGTCGTGGTCCCGGCCGACAGTCCGGACGGCCCCGCGAACCCGGACCCCGAGGAGCTGCGCGAGTATGTGCGGCGCCAGTTGCGCGGATCGCGAACCCCCGACCGCGTCGTGTTCCGCGACGAGTTGCCGACCAATGCGACCGGCAAGGTGCTGCGTCGAGAACTGATCGCCGAGTTGACAGCCACCAGATAGCAAGGAGCCCAGCATGATCAAGAACGGCACGCGACTGCAGAGCCAGGTGTGCGACACCCAGGTGATCGTCGTGCGCAGCTCGGACAGCCTCGACGATCTGCGCGCGGGCGGCGTTCCGATGGTGCCCCTGGATGCCGAGAAGAGTACCGACGTTCAGATCGACCCCGAATTCTCTGACGGCAACGCGATGGGCAAGCGTTATGTCGACGACAACGGCGCCGAAGTCCTGGTGACGAAGGCCGGTGCCGGAACGCTGAGCGTCGGCACCACGCCACTGTCTCTCAAAGAAGCCAAGCCCCTGCCCGCGAGCGACTGATACCTTCCTCTGGGTGAGGCCGCGCCGCCTGCTCACCCGGTATGTGGCCGGGCTTGCGTCGGCCTACCTGCTGACTGCGGTCGAGGTCATCGCGATCGTCGGATTGCTGGGCGGTCGCGACGTGGTCACTCCCGAGAATGTGATCACCGCGGCGGCACTGCTCGCGGTCGGTACCGCCACCGTCGGCGTCAGTGCCGCCTACATCCTGCTCCCGGCGTTGCGGTATCTGCGCGCGGGGCGCGAGCCCACCGCCGCCGAACGACGGTCGACGCTGACGATGATGCGCCGCCAGGCCGCGGCCACGGTGGCGCCGTGGATCCTCACCGCCGCGGTCCTGGTACCACTGAACCTCGACGCCGGATCCGAGGCGCTGGCGGTGATCGGATCGGCCATGCTCTTCGGGACGATCGCCACGGTGTGCACCGGCTTCCTGTTCACATTACGAACGTTGCGACCCGTATTGGCCAGCGTGGCAGTCGATTCCAGCACGCCGACGTTGACGGCGCCCGGAGTCCGGGCACGGCTGCTGCTGATGTGGACCGTGTGCACCGCACTGCCGGGCGTCGCCATCGCCGCACTGCTGATCATGCGGAACAACGGATGGCTTCTCGAGGAGACCGCGGCCATCGAGTTGGCGCTGATCGTGCTCGCGTTGGTCGCGGTCGTGCTCGGTCTGCGTTCACTGATCCTGACCTCCATGTCGATTTCCGACCCCGTTCAGGAAGTCGTCCAGGCGATGGCCGATGTGGAGCGCGGGCAAATCGACCGGTCCGTCGAGGTCTACGAGTGGTCCGAGATCGGCCGTCTGCAACGCGGTTTCAACCGTATGGTGGCCGGGCTGCGTGAACGTGACAGGCTGCGCGACCTGTTCGGCCGCCACGTCGGCGAGGACGTGGTCCGGCGAGCCATCGAGGAGAACGAGTCGTTGTCCGGCGACGAACGTGACGTCGCGGTGCTGTTCATCGATCTGGTCGGGTCCACCCCGTTGGCGGCCACCCACGAGCCCGCCGAGGTCGCCGAACTGCTCAACGAGTTCTTCCGTATCGTCGTCGCGGCCGTGGATCAGCGGCACGGCTTGATCAACAAATTCCAAGGCGATGCGGCACTCGCCGTCTTCGGTGCTCCCCTGCGCGTCGACGATCCAGCGTCGGCGGCGCTGATGACCGCACGCGATCTGGTCACCGATCTGCAGCGCCTGCCACTCGACTTTGGCATCGGGGTCTCGGCCGGACCCGTCTTCGCGGGCAACATCGGCGCGGAGAACCGGTACGAATACACCGTTGTCGGGGACGCGGTCAACGAGGCGGCCCGACTGGCCGACCGGGCCAAGGAGTTTCCCGCGCGAGCGCTGTGCTCAGGCAGCGCGCTCGAACGTGCCAGCACGGCGGAACGACGGCGCTGGGAGGCACGGGGATCGGAAACCCTGCGCGGCCGATCCGCCCCCACCCAGATGTGGACACCGGCCGCCGAGCCTGGTTAGAGACGCGCACCGTCGGGGAATACAGCGGCATGGTTGCGCGCACCGCGGACTCGGAGGCCATTCGGAAAGCCGTTGTCGGCGCGTCGATCGGCAACGCCGTGGAGTGGTTCGACTTCGCCATCTACGGGTTGTTGGCGACCTATATCGCCGAGAAGTTCTTCCCGCCGGGTGACGAGACCGCCGCGCTGCTCAACACATTCGCCGTCTTCGCCGCCGCGTTCTTCATGCGGCCCTTGGGCGGGTTCTTCTTCGGCCCACTCGGCGACCGGATCGGCCGCCAACGCGTTCTCGCGCTGGTGATTCTGCTGATGTCGGCCTCGACTCTGGCCATCGGACTGGTCCCCAGCTACGACGCCATCGGCGTGGCCGCACCGCTGCTGTTGCTGTTCCTGCGGTGCCTGCAGGGCTTCTCGGCCGGCGGCGAGTACGGCAGCGGAGCCTGCTTCCTCGCCGAATACGCCACCGACAGGCACCGCGGCTTCATCGTGTCGTTTCTGGTGTGGTCGGTGGTCGTCGGTTTCCTTCTCGGTGCGCTGACGGTCACCGGTCTCGAAACCCTCCTGTCCGAACCGGCGATGAACTCCTACGGTTGGCGGATCCCCTTCCTGATCGCCGGCGCGCTCGGTGTCGTCGGCCTCTACATCCGGCTGCGGTTGAAAGACACACCGGAGTTCGAGAACCTGCGCGAGCAAGGTGAGGTCGCGACGTCACCGCTGCGCGAGGCGCTGCGCACCTCGTGGCGGCCCATCCTGCAGATCGCCGGCCTGGTGGTCATCCACAACGTCGGCTTCTACATCGTGTTCACCTACCTGCCAACGTATTTCACCGAGACACTCGAGTTCACCAAGGTTGACGCGTTCGTCTCGATCGCCGTCGCCAGCATGGTGGCCATCATCCTGATCCCGCCACTGGGCGCGCTCTCCGACCGGATCGGGCGCAAGCCGCTGCTGTATTCCGGTGCCATAGGCTTCGCCCTCTTCGCCTATCCGCTGTTCCTACTGCTGAATTCGGGCTCGCTGGCCGCCGCGGTCACCGCCCACGCCACCCTGGCGGCGCTCGAGTCGGTCTTCGTGTCGGCATCCTTGGCCGCCGGCGCAGAGCTGTTCGCCACCAGAGTCCGCTCCAGCGGATACTCCATCGGCTACAACATGTCGGTCGCCATCTTCGGCGGGACCGCGCCGTATGTGGCGACGTGGCTCGTCGACCGCACCGGCAATGAAATCGCTCCCGCCTATTACGTGATCGCCGCCGCCGCCGTCACCCTTGCGACGCTGTTGACGATGCGGGAAACCGCGCGGCGGCCGCTGCGAGCGACGGTGCACACATAGCGCACGCGTGGGCGGCGATTTCGGGGTATTTCGTTGCGGTCACCGCAACCGGGTGCACCGAAATCGGGTATGGCACACAATCGAAGGATGTCGACGGTGTCTTCACCGGTCTCGCCGATGCGCGTGGGGCTGGCCAGCTTCATCGGAACAACGGTCGAGTTCTACGACTTCCTCATCTACGGCACCGCAGCCGCGCTGGTCTTCCCGGAGCTGTTCTTTCCGGCCGTGTCCCCTGCGACGGGATTGCTGTTGTCGTTCGCGACTTTTGGCGTCGGGTTCGTCGCCCGTCCTCTCGGCGGTGTGGTGTTCGGTCACTTCGGGGACCGGGTGGGGCGCAAGAAGATGCTCGTCTACTCGCTGCTCGTGATGGGGATCGCGACGGTGCTGATGGGCCTTCTGCCGACCTATGCCCAGGTCGGTCTCGCGGCCCCGATCCTGTTGACCGTGTTGCGGCTGGCGCAGGGTTTCGCGGTCGGAGGCGAGTGGGGTGGTGCGACGCTGATGGCCGTCGAGCACGCTTCGGACCGGCGCAAGGGGCTCTACGGGGCCTTCCCGCAGATGGGTGCGCCTGCCGGGACAGCGTGCGCGACGCTGGCGTTCTGGGCGGTGTCGCGGCTCCCCGACGACCAGTTTTTGGCGTGGGGATGGCGCATCCCGTTCGTGGCCAGCGCCCTGCTCATCGTCATCGGCCTGGTGATCCGGCTGTCGATATCGGAGAGCCCGGACTTTGCGGCGCTGCGGCAGCGCGCACAAGTGGTGCGCATGCCGATCGCCGACGCGTTTCGCAGGCACTGGAAGCAGATCCTGCTGGTCGCCGGCGCGTACTTGTCTCAAGGGGTGTTCGCGTACATCTGCGTGGCGTATCTGGTGTCGTACGGTACGACGGTTGCCGGGATCGGCCGTACGCAAGCGCTTTTCGGGGTGGCCGTGGCGGCGGTGGTAGCGGTCGCCACCTACCCGATGTTCGGTGCGCTCTCCGACCGTCTGGGCCGCAAGCCCGTCTTCCTGGCCGGGGTGATCCTGATGGGCATGTCGATCGGCCCGGCCTTCGCGCTGATCAACACCGGCAGCGCGCTGCTCTTCGGTGTCGCGCTTCTGCTGGTGTTCGGGTTCGCGATGGCGCCGGCCGCCGGCGTGACCGGCTCGTTGTTCAGTCTGGCGTTCGATCCCGACGTCCGCTACAGCGGGGTCTCGATCGGCTACACGCTGTCCCAAGTGGTGGGCTCGGCGTTCGCCCCGACCATCGCCACCGCGCTGTACGCGGCGACGAGGACCAGCGACTCGATCGTGGCCTATCTGGTTGCCGTCTCGGTGATCTCGGCGATATCGGCGTGTTTCCTACCGGGTACGTGGACGCGGCCGGCCGCGGATCAACCGCGCGAACTCGACCGTCGAGCGGCGGACCGACTCCCATTCGAGTGACACCAGCAGCGTGTCGACCATCGCGAACGGCAGGGTGGTCGCCACCGCGCCGCGTCCGTATTCGATGTGCCACGAACCGGGATGGATCGTCAGGCCCCGCGCCTGACCCTTGTCCAGGCATGTGCGTTCACCGGGGAGCAACGTCATCGCGGCGCTGTCGTCGGATTCCAGGTCGTAGGAGTCGATACGTCCGGCCATCAGGAACTTGTGAATCTGCACCCGCTTGTAGCGTCCGGAGAAGCCCTGCGTGCCCGTCGGCGAACCGAAGATCACGATGTACTCGCGCGGACTGAAGTACACGAACCGGACCTTGCCCAGGATTCCGCCTGCTTTGCTCGCCACCCACCGTCCGGGTTCCGCATCAATGAGGTCGGGGTACGCCTCGGCGAGCAATTCGACGGCGCGGCTGGTCAGTTCGCCGGTGGGCAGTCCGACGAGCTGGGCAGCGACGCCGTGCAGCACGTCGGGGTCGATCAGGTAACGCATCAGCCGAACTCTATCGGCAGGCTCGTCGGTCCGCTCATGCCCAACAGCGGCTTCCACGGTGCCGGCCCGGTGACGCGCGGGTTCGGCATGCGTCGCGCGATGATGACCAGGGCCTCGCAGAGCTCGCGTCGGGCGAGGTTGGCACCCAGGCAGTAGTGTGCGCCGCCGCCGAAGGTGAGGATCGGTGGCGGATCGGCACGGGTGATGTCGAAAAGGGTCGGATCATCGTAGATGGCCGGATCGCGGTTGGCCGCGTAGGTGTTCACGATGATGAATGTGCCCGCGGGGAAGGTGTATTCACCGATGGTGACGTCGTGAATGGCGCTGCGCACGGTGCTGCACATCGACGGCGAATGTCGCATCGTCTCTTCGACGGCGCACATCGCGAGTCCGGGTTGGTCGCGCAGCAGCTCCCATTGCTCGGGATGCTCGCACAACACCTGCATGGACGCCGCCAGTTGGCTTCGGGTGGTGTCGGTGCCCGCGATCAGGATGCTGAACGCCAGCATGCGAAGCTCCCCCGCGTTGAGTCGGTCGCCGTCGTCTTCGGTGCGGATCAGCTCGGAGAGCAGATCGTCGGTGAGGTCCTCGCGCCGATGGGTGATCATCTCGTCGATGTAGGCGTCGAATTCGTCCCACGCCTTGAGGACCACCGGCTCTTCCTCGGCCAGATCGCAGTCGAAGCTGACGATCTTGAAGATGTCCTCGGCCCACCGGGAGAACCGCTGCCAATCCCGGCGGGGCGCGCCCAAAAGCGCGCAGATGACCGGGATCGGGTACGGCCTGGCGATGTCGTCGACGAATTCGCACCGGCCGCGGGCGTCGACTCGGTCGATCAGTTCGTTGACCACGGTGTGGATGGTGGGGTCCATGCGCGCCGTCCCGCGTGGCGTGAATGCCTTCGACACCAACCCGCGCAATCGGCGGTGCTCCTCGCCGTCCATATTCAGGATGCTGCGGGTCACCCTGTCCCACAACTCCCCTGAGGTGATCCCATGTGCGGACAGGTGTATGCCCTGCGGGATTCCGAAGCGCGGGTCACGCAGAACGGTCCTGGCCAGTTCGTAGGACAGCACCTCCGGGCCGATCGGGCCGAGCGCGATCGGCGCTTCCTGCTGCGCCGCGCGGAACTGAGGGTAGATCTCCTGGGGGGTCGCTGTGATGTCGTAGGTCAGCGTCGGCAGTCCGGCGTCGAAGACGCTGGGTTTGGCCGCTCCGAGGGTCATGGCGCCGTCCCCGCGCGGATCCTCAGGGGGAGCTCTCGCAGCGAGCAGGTCGCCGAGGGCCACGTAATCTCCGGGACGTAGCCCTCGATCAGGTCGAAATCCGATATGCGCGTAAGCCATTCGGTTACCACCAGCCTCAGCTCCATCCGGGCCAGGTGGGCTCCCAGGCATCGGTGCGGACCGCCACCGAAGCCCCAGTGCTTGTGCAACTTGCCGTCCATCACCAGGTCGTCGCCGGAGTGGGGATCGCTTCCGTCACGGTTGATCGCGCCGACACAGAGTCGAACCTGTGATCCGGCCGGCAAGGTGACGCCCGCGACGGTCACCGGCCGGGTGGTCACGCGCCCGAGCACCGGCGCCGCGGGCTCCAACCGGATCACCTCCTCGACGAACGCGCCGACGTGGTCGGGGTTCTCGCGCAGGTGCCGGCGCAGATCCGGGCGACGGGCCAGCTCCAGCATCGCGGCGCCGATCGAGGCGGTGACGGTGTCCAGGCCCGCGAGGACGAACACCAGCGACATCCCCGTGGCTTCCGCGTCGGACAGCGCATCCTCGCCGTGGAGCACGTCGGACAGTATGCCCACCTGTGGCGACTCCCGCTGTGTCTGAACGGCTTCGGTGAGATAGCCGAAGAGTTCGGCTGCCGGGGTCAGGTCCACGCTGTTGGGATCGGTCGCCAGGCTGACCGCGATGATCGCGTCCTTCCAGGCGATCAGCCGTTCGCGGTCGTCGAGCGGAAGGCCGAACAGGGTGAGGAAGACCTGCGAGGGATACGGGATCGCGAGATCGGCCATCACTTCACACTCGGAACGGCCAGCGATCTCGTCGATGATGTCGATCACCTGCGCCTGCAGCGACGGCAGCAGCGCGCTCAGCGTCTGGGGGCTGAAGTACGGATGCAGGAGCCGGCGGTAGCGGGTGTGTTCGGGAGGATCGAACCCCAGCGGCACCAGGGGCACCGGGCTGATCATGTCGTCGTAGTCGGTTCTCGACGAGAACGTTTCCGGATCGCGCAGTGCGGCAAGCACATCCTCGCGGCGGGTGAAGTAATACCAGCCCTCGCCGTAGAGCAGCGGGCCGAGGTCGCGCAGCTTGGCCCAGCCCGCACCGCGGTCCCGCGCCATCGGCAGGTCCTCGTAGAGGACCTGCGTCAACCCCGAACCCTCGCTCATGACACGTTGGTGGCCAGAAACGTCAGCGGAAGACCCAGGACCGACAGGTCGATCTCGTCGAGATACGAACCCTCTCCGGAGAAGCCCTGGCGGAAGCGGGTGGTCGAGCCGTAGCGCTGCGCGACCGATTCCGCCGCCGAGGCGTCGGGCACCCGCAGCACCACCGTGTAGACACCGTCACCCCGACGCTCGAGGAAGTCGTTGACGTAGTTCGCCACCGAGGCCGTCGAGCCGGGAAGCGGGCTGATCAGCTCGATCCCCCGGTTCCAATCCAGGTGGACGCGTACGCCGAGTTCGGTCAGTTCGGCTTCTTCGAATGCGAAGCCGAGGTCGGCGAACAGCGACGCCATCGCGACCCGCCGTTCCGGTGCCACCGCGAACACGACGTGGTGCAACTGCAGTGGTTCGGCGGTCATTTCCGGACCAGTCCACGCGGGCGGACGAGGCCGAGGTCCAGGTGGGTCAGCCAACCGGGCGGGCCGTCGCAGACGTCGGGAATGGCGTTGATGGCACCCATCGCGGTCCACGTGTAGCCCGGGTGTGTCATGGTCCCGTCCGCTGCCACCAAACCGTGCATCGTGAGTTCGGTGGGCGGGTCACCCTCGATGACGATGCGATAGCGGGTCCTTCCCCAATCCCACGCGGGGTCGAGTTGATCGGGGCCGGCGGTCAGGTAGATGGCGTGGTACACGATCAACGGGTTGCCGTCGACCCAGGCGGTCCACTCGTGGTGTTGTGCGGCAACCGTTCCCCGAGGGATCGCGCCTTCGTCGTGGGCGATGTCCTCGGTGGCGACGGCGGCCTTCACGTCCGCGGCGGTCACGTCGTCGATGGTCACCCCGAGACCGTCGGCGACCATGTGCATCGACTGCGCGAAGAACGGCACACCCAGACCGAGAATCGTTGGCTCCGAGAGGAACTGGCCCTTGTCCTTGCCGAACCCCATCCAGTCGATGTGGTCCATGGGGGCATCGGTCAGCACATTGACGACTTCCCATACCTCGATCCTGTCGACCCTGCTGGCGACGCGGGCAAGCGTGAGCGGAAGTATGTCGCCCGCGTAACCGGGATGGATGCCACCGGCGTGGAACGATGTGCCGCCGTCCTGACATGCCGCCCGGATCTTGTCGCCGCCCTCGCGAAACCGTTCGGTCGGATGGAAGAAGCCACTGGTGGTGACGACGTTCTTGCCCGAGCGCAGGAGCCGACACACGGTGTCGACGTCCATGATGATCGGCGTGTAGAACACGCAGTCGGCGTCGAGTGCGACCATCGCCTCCACATCGTCGGTCGTGGCCACTCCGGTCGGTCCGATGCCTGCGATCTCACCGGCGTCCTTGCCGACCTTGTCCTTGCTGTGCACCAACACGCCGACGAGGTCGAATATCGGGCACTGCGTGAAATGTCGCACTCCGACTTGACCGACGTCGCCCGTCATCCACTGAATGACCCGGTACGTTTTGTCAGGCATTGAGCACTCCCCTCGGAAGCAGAAGCGGCAGATCGTTGTACGTGGCGATGCCGGGAGGTGCGGCCACGACGGCGGGTATCGCGGTGATCGCCGGCATCGCGACAATCGACAGGCCCAGCATGATGTAGTCGTCCAACGTCTCGCCGACGAATCCCTCGGGTGGAAGGAAGCTCAGGGTGGTCTTGATCGTCGGCGTGCCCTGAACCTCCACGGTGTAGCCCATGTCGAGTTCCCAATCCGGTTCCAGGGTCTGCCCCTTGCGCCACCGACCGCGGATCTCGACGACCTCCTTATCGCCGATGACGCCTTTCCAGGCGACGTCCACCCCGGCGACACAGCCTTTCGCGATCAGCCAGTCCCCGGGCAGGTGTAGGTCTTCGGTGGTCTGGGCGTAGGCGACGTCGCACCGGACCTCGTCGAGTTCGACGCCGAGCGCGTCGGCCACGAGAAGAACTCCGTCGCGGAAGATCGCCGAGCCCTTTTCGGTGATCGACTTCAGTTCCGGCAGATCGATGGGATACCCGAAGCCCATGGGCTCTTCGGTGGCGGGCGAGTTGTAGATGGTGGTGTCGATGGCCTCCACGACCGAGACCTTGTCCACACGTTCCGACAGCCCGGCCGAGATGACGGCGAACAGTTGGATGAACCCCGGGTTGATGCCGCTGCCGAAGATGGTTGAGCCGCCATCCCGACAGGCCCCGACGATGCGGTCGCGGTCATCGCCGAAGAAATGTCCGGTGATGAACTCGGACGTGGAGACGATGTTGATGCCGGCGCTCAGTATTCGCACCATGTCGTCGACGTCGGCGAACATCGGGTTGTAGACAACGCAATCCGGCTCCAGCGCCACCAGTGCATCGATGTCATCGGTCGCGGACACGCCGAGCGCGTCGATGCCGCACAGCTCCCCCACATCGCGGCCGACCTTGTCCTTCGACCACGCGTAGCACCCGACCAGCTCCAGGTGCGGGTTCAGTGCGACAGCGCGGACGGATCGCTTGCCGACATTTCCCGTCGTCCACTGAACGATCCGATACGTCATGCCGCGGACCGTTCGGCGGGGCTGAAGACGACGGGCACCGAACGAAAACCGCGCGTGACCGAACTTCCGTGAAAGTGTGGCGAAGCATCCGGGTCGATGGCGAGATCCGGCATCCGCGCCAGCACCTGCTCGATGCCGATCTGCAACTCCAAGCGCGCGAGATTCGAACCGAGGCATCGATGGACACCCGCACCGAATCCGAGATGGCGGTTCTCGCGACGGTCGAGGATGCACCGGCCGGCGTCTCGGAACTCACGCTCGTCCCGGTTCGCGGAGGCGTAGTTGACGATGACCGACTGGCCGGGGCGGAACGTATGCCCTCCCAGCTCAACCTCTTTCGCGACCGTTCGGGGAATTCCGTGTATCGATCCCCCGAACCGGATGAACTCCTCGACGGCGCGGGGCAGCATCTCGCGGTCCCCGGCCAACCGGTCGCGTTCCGCCGGGTGAGTGGCCAGGTGATGAAAGGCGAATGACATTGCATTGGCGGTGGTCTCGAGGCCCGCTTGCACCAGTAACATCGCGTTGGAGACGACATCGGCGAACGGCAGCTTCTCACCGTCGATCTCGGCCGACAGCAGCACATCGATCATGTCATCGTGCTCCGGCTCGGTGCTGCGCGCTGCGACCGCGTCGTGGATGTGTTGATAGAGCCCGCCCCATGCCGCCATGCGCGAGTCCTCGGTCGCCCCGTTGAGCGCGGTGTCGGTCAGCTCGATGCACAGCGGGACATCGTCGATCGGCATACCGAGTAGGTATTTGAAGAACACGACGCCGGGCTGCCGCCAAGCCACCTCGGCCAGATCTCCTGCGCCTTGCTCGATGAAGCCGTCGATCAGCCGGTCCGTCTCCTCACGTATCTGAGGTCGAAGCGCCTTCATCCGAGCCGGCGAGAAGTACGGGTTGAGCACCTTGCGGAACTTCTGCTGCCGCGGGGGATCCAACGTGATGACCAGGTCGCCCGCGAGGTGCTCGGAGGCCTCCGGTGTCGGATTGCTGGAGAAGTGCTGCCAATCCTGCAGGATCTTGTAGCACTGCTCGTAGCGCACCGCGACCCATGCGCCGCCGGGCGTCGCGCTCAGGAACGGCGAATCGGTATGGGCGAAGGGCGCGTTTCGGCGCATCACCGCGTACACGTCGTAGAGGAACTCCTCATCGTTGAAGTCCTCGTGGCGCAGATCCCAGTTCTCCGCGTGCTGCTCCGGCGACCTTCGACTCACGGGGCCGAATCCTGCTGCTGTTGCGCCGCTTTGCGGGCTTCGCTCTCCTCGTGAATGCGCACCAGTTCGCGGAATCCGATCCGGTCGTACTTGGGAACCGGTTGGATGCCCCACTCGTCGCGCGCGGTGTCCTTGCCTTCGGCGCCTTCCGGGGGCCCGAGCATCGGGTACGGGACCTTGCACTCGAGCGTGTCGTCGGAATAGCGGACCTTGAGCAAACCGCTGCAGATCTCGGTCAGGCTCAGGGTCGGGTAGCCGTACCACACCGCCATGAACGGCAGTGTGAACGCTCCCTCGATGACAAGGGCGATGAGGCAGACGAGCACCGCGCGCTTGATGTACTTGTGCATGCGCGCGTAGTAGGGCGTGGTGCCCGGGGGCAGATCCTCTGCGGGGTCTTTTTCGTCGGTGGACGAGGACGGTGAAGGCGTCATGGTGTGCTCCTGGCGTTCAGTCGGAGAAGATTTCGCGATTGACCGTGTGCAGATACGGGATCGCGAGGAACGGGGTGATGTAGAAGATGTCGTAGATCCACCAGCCGATGACGGGGAACAGCACACCGGCGTAGCGGGCGTCGGCGTACATCGTCATGTTGAACACGTAGGCACACCAGATCACCACGCCCATCCAGCAGGTGATGATCATCCACTGGTGACCCCACCGCTTCATCTGCAGAAAGCCGATCGCCGCCGCGCACCGCATGGCGAAGACGGTGAGGATCAGGCCCGCGACATACGCCTTCTCGCCGGGCACCGCGGATCCGCCGACCCAGGGTTCGTTGTAGTGCCAGAAGTACGCGGCGTCGAACATGTGGCCCCAGCCGATCATCAGCACGCGGTTGATCAGCGTGTGGTTGGCCACCAGATCCAGCGCCCAGCCCAGGCTGTTGAGCATGCCGTCGATCAACACCAGGTAGCCGATGAGGGTGACGATCATCGGCCGCACCGACAGCCCGGCGCGCGCGGCCTGGCGTTGCAGCCAGACTCCGCGCATGAAGATCGGGAACCCGATGAGGCCGGGCGCCCACATGCCCATCAGTGCGGCACCGATGATCATCCACTTGTCGGCCCGGCGTTGCGCGAGCCGGGATTCTTCGTGGTGGTCCTCGAGACTGACTGTCGCCGTGGTGGTCACAGCGACCACCATCCGCGGTCGAAGGACATATAGAGCTGGATCAGGAACATTGCCAGCAGATAGCCGTAGATGACGATCTGCAGGATGATGAGCGCCTTCTTGCGCTGCTTCTCCTTCGGGTCCACGCGGGACTCCTTCCTAGCGTGTGGAATTCGGGTTGTCAGCCGTGGTCAGGCTGGCCACTGCCACTTCACGTAAGCCGTCGGTGACCGCGCCGTCACTGGAGAGCGGCGCAAGGATGCACGCTTCGGCGGCATCTAATTCCGTTGCGCCGGCGGCGACCAACTGCGCGGCGGTGACGAGGACACGCGTTGACGGCGGCTCGAAGTGGAACGCCTCATCGGCGGTGCGGATCGCGGTGGCGCAGGCGACCAGTCGTCGAGCGGTCGCCAACTCGATGCCCGCCTCCGCGACGATCACCTCGGCCTCACGGTCCGGTGGAAGGTAGGTCATCGGAAGCGTGACAAAGCGCTGGCGGAACGACGGTTTGAGCTCCTTGAGCGAACTGCGGTAGGCCGGGTTGTAGGAGCACACCAGCATGAAGGTGTCGGGCGCTCGGACCACCTCGCCGGCGCGGTCGAGATAGAGGGCGCGGCGATGATCGGTCAGAGAGTGCAGGATGGCCAGCGAGTCGTGGCGGGCCTCCACCACCTCGTCGAGATAGCAGATCGCGCCGGCCTTCACACCCCGGGTGAGCGGCCCGTCGGTCCACACGACGTCGCCTCCGGTCACCATGAACCGGCCGACGAGGTCCGAGCTGGTCAGGTCGTCATGGCAACTGATGGTGACGACGGGCCTACGCAGCAGCGCCCCCATGTGTTCGACCAAGCGCGTCTTACCGCACCCGGTCGGACCGGTCAGCATCACCGGCAGCCGCTGGTGGTATGCCTGCTCGAACAGCTGAACCTCGTTGCCGTTCGAGTAGTAGGTGTCGGTTGTCACGATGGATGCAGCTCCTTCGGGTGGTGATGGTTCATGCGGCGACCAGTTCGCGGTGCACGTGTGCAAGGACGCGCGGGAGGTCCTCGACCCGTCGTATGCGTTGGGATCGCCGCGGTCCGAAGACCTCTGGCAGCGGGTCCACCCGGGTGGGCCCGACGCCGACGTAGTAGATGGACACTCCGGCTTCGGCGGCTTCTTCGACCGCGTGGGCGGCGTCGGCCCATGCGTAGCGGCCTTCGTAGCCCTCGTCGGAGATCAGGCCATCTCCTATGACGATGAGCAGTCGCCGCTCGGAGGGCTGCGCGAGCAACCGGCTCGTGAGGTGCCTCAGGGGTGCGCCGAGCCTGGTGTAGCCGCCGGCGGACAGTCCCAGCCGGCTCGGCGGCACGAACCGCCGGTCCTCGAAGTCCTTGAGGCAGTTCACCTCGACACGGTGGCGGGTGTTGCCGGTGAACATGAAGATGCCGTGACGCTCCCGCGCATGCGTCATCGCCCGCGACAGCGCGTCAGCACATGCCAGCTCCAGCTTGAAGACCCGGCCCCCGTGCACACCGAGCGACGAACTGCCGTCCAGCAGAAGCGCGGTCGCGACGTCGCGGCTGCTGGGCAGGAGTTCGCGGAAGATACGCGGTTCGACGGCCTCACCGGTGGTCAGGTCGATGTAGTGGCGCACGTACTGTTCGACGTCCAGATCGGAACCGTCCTCGAGACGGTTCGTCATCGCGCGATGGGTGTGCTCGGTGAACCACTTCCGCAGGTCCGCCGACGCCGCGCCCGGCTGGCGGTCCCGGCTGGGATGGGGGCGTTCCAGGACCGCCACGTGGTCTCGCATGAAGCTCTTGGTCCATGCGTTCCACTCTGGATACGGAATGCCGGGCCGGTGCTCGGGAGTGACGTCCATATCGTTGTCCTGCGGCCGGCTCGGCGGGGGCAGGTTCGGGTTGCGCACACCGCCGTCGCCGCCGACAGGAACGGAGTACGGGCGCGGCAGGCGTTTCTGCGTCGTGGTCCACGGCATCCGGCCGAAGGTGCGTCGCATCTTGTCGGACAGGCTCTGCGGCACCGTGTAGGCCGACGGCAACCTGCCGACCACCGACGGCACCGACAGCGGATCGCTCGTGCGCGCCAACGAGATTGCGCGGTTGAGCATGGACTCGACGGTGGTGTCCTGCGGCAGCGCTTCAACATTCGGCAACAGGCGCCGCATCTCTGCCAGCAGCCCCGGCCAGTTGGCGCCAACCCACCCGAGCGCGACGCCGGCCTCGACGAGCGTCAGTGCCCGGAGCTCGCGTGCGGACAATTCGTTGATCCGGAACTCGACGACCCGATCCTTGGACGGCGAACATTGCAGAGCCACACCGCAGGTCAGTGTTCTGCGCGTCCAGTCGCGGCCCAGTGACGGGTACGGCACCTGCACGTAGTCCAACGATCCGCTCAGGCTGAACTGGCGGTGCTCGCCGGTCACCAGGCGCACACCCTCGCGACGTTTGTCGCTCAGCGCGACGGCGGTCACGGCGCAGCTGCGTTCGATCGCCATCGCGTGCGCGTCGGACAGTTCGGTCATCGTGGCCCTAGAACGTGCCCAGACTCGAGAACATCCAGTACCAGAACCAGATGACGAGGGCGGCTCCGCCCCAGGCGCCGACGTATCGCAATATCTCCCAGATCCAGGCCCACACTGTGCACTCCTCTGTCGTGTCGTCGTTTGTGCGATCGGGTCATCGCACCTCCAGCCCATGAACGGCGGTCGCCACGAGCTTGGTGAGCATCGTGTCGCGCGTACCGGGGTTGTCCGTGGTGGTGAGCACCCCGTAGATGCCGAGCAGGAAGAACGTTGCGCTGTAGAACGCGTCGACCTCTAGATGCACCTCACCATCGCCGCGCGCCCGCTCCAGCTCGCGGACGAGCAAGACGATGACCGGGTGGTCGGTCCACTCGTCCTTGTGTGGACGGGTAGGTGAGAAGTGCAGCGCCAGTATCTCTTTGAACAGTATCGGGCCGAACCGCTGCTCCAGGCCGGTGACCAGATCCACCAGCTCGGTCAGGGTGGCGGCCAGATCATGACGCTGCTGCAGGAAACCGGCGAACTCGTCCGCGATCCGCGATTCCTCACGGCGCTCCAACTCCAGGAGCACATGTTCCTTGCTCGGGAAATGGAAGAAGAACGTCCCGTGTGCGACCTCTGCGGCCCTCGCGATCGAGTTGACGTCCGCCCCGGCCATACCGGCACGCGTGAACTCGGTGATCGCCGCGGCGAGGATGCGCTCCCGCGTCTGCAGCCGCCGCGCTTCACGCGTCGACGCGTTCGCCTGTGCCGTCATGATTCGCTATTTGTAACGTAGTTACTGACCCAAGTCAATGAGTGAAGTCAGTCGAGACGTCAATCGGAGAAGATCTCGCGATTGACCGAGTGCAAGTAGGGAATGGCCAGGAATGGCGTGATGTAGAAGATGTCGTAGATCCACCAGCCGACCACCGGCAGGATCACCCCGGCATAACGCACGTCGGCGTACATGGTCATGTTGAACACGTACACGCACCAGATCACCACACCCATCCAGCAGGTGATGATCATCCACTGGTGCCCCCACCGCTTCATCTGCAGGAAGCCGATCGCCGCGGCGATCCGCATGCAGAAGACGGTGAGGATGAGACCGACCTCGAGCGCCTTTTCGCCGGGACCCGCCGCACCGCCGAGCCACAGTTCGTTGTAGTGCCAGAAATACCCGGCGTCGAACATCGCGCCCCAGCCGTTCAACAGGACTCGGGCCAACAACGTGTGGTGGGCCACCAGATCCAGCGCCCATCCGAAGACGTTGATCGCGGCGTCGACGATGACGCAATAGCCGAGCAGCGTCACCAACATCGGCCGAACGGTCAGGCCCTCCCGTGCCGCGTTACGCAGAATCCACACACCGCGTAAGAAGAGCGGCAGGCCGAACACGCCGAGTGCGGCCGTGCCGATGAGAATGCTGCCCGCGATCAGCCACTTGTCGGCCTGTCGTTGCACCTGGCGCGATCGCTCCATGTGCTCGTCGAGGCCGCTTGTGGTCGCAGCATTCGCGGGCATGGTCAAGGGCCACCTCCTGCATCGCTCAGCGCATGAGCTTTGCAGTGTGGCTGACTTTAGTCAACCATCATCGGGCTTCGATGCCGCGCAATGTCCTTGCCACATAGTCGTCGAGCATCGAGCCCTGCGTCGGCCACTCATGCGTGGTGGTCAACAGCGCATAGAGACCGAGCAGGAAGAACACCGCGCTGTTCATCGGGCTGACGTCGGGTGCGACCCGACCCGCTTTCTGCGCACGTTCGATCTCCTGAGCGACCCTGACGATGACCGGGTGCTCATCGCTCTCGTCAGTGGGTCGCGTCTGGGAAAAGTGCAGCGCCAAAAAATCTTTGAACAGCATCGCGCCCAGACGGCGCTCGAGTCCCAGCACCAGTCGAACGGCCTCCTGGAGCACAGCGGACAGGCTGCGAGCGGAATCGGCATACCGACCGAGCTGCTTGGCGATGCGCTCCTCTTCCCTGCGCTCCAACTCGAGCAGTACGTGCTGTTTGGTGGGAAAGTGGAAGAAAAAGGTGCCGTGCGCGACCCCGGCGGCGGCCACGATCGCTCCCACGTCGGCCTCGGCCATCCCCGACCGCTTGAACTCGGCGATGGCGGCTCCCATCAGCCGCTCGCGGGTTTGCAGGCGTTTCGCCTCGCGCGCTGAGGGTTTGTCCACCACGGCCATGACCCGACGATAGCAATACCGGTCGGGTATTGACACGTGTGATTGACTGCAGTCAATTTCGGAAGGAGTCTGCGATGGCGCTGGAACAGTTCAACCTCGCCGGGCAGGTCGCGATCGTCACCGGAGCCGGCAAGGGAGTCGGCGAGGGTATCGCGAGGGTGCTCGCGGAAGCGGGCGCCACGGTCGTCGGCACGGCACGTACCGAATCAGACATCGTGGAAACAATCAAGGGCATCGAGGATTCGGGTGGCAAGGGGCTGGCCCTGGTGGCCGACGCGATGAGCCGACCGGACGGTGAGCGCGTGGTGAACACGGCAATGAAAGAGTTCGGGCGCATCGACATCCTCATCAACAATGTGGGCGGTTCGACGTTCGGGTCGTTTCTCGACATCACCGACGAGGACTTCCGGCACACCTTCGACTGGTGTGTCACGTCGGCGTTCATCATGAGTCAACTCGCCGCCCGTCACATGATCGAGGCCGGCCACGGCAACATTGTCAACATCTCCTCGGGCTCAGCACGTTTCGGTATCCGCGCGCTTACCGCGTACTGCGTCGCGAAGGGTGGGCTCGAAGCGCTCACCCGGGCGATGGCCCAGGAGTTGGCGCCGAAGATCCGCGTCAATGCCATCGCACTCGGCTCGTTCGCCACCGAGGGACTGCAATCCGGCCTCGATATGATGCCGGGGGCATTGGACACGATGCTCTCGCTCACGCCGCTGCATCGACTCGGCGACGTCGAGGATCTCGGTCGGCTCTGTGTCTACCTATCGACCAAGGACTGCTACGCGACCAACGCCATCTTCCACGTCGACGGCGGAATCGACTCGAACAACCTGCCACTGCCCATACCCGACTACTGATAGAAATGGACGCGAGATGCGCAGAGTGGTCCAATTTTCCACCGGCAACGTCGGGCAGCACTCGTTGCGGGCGCTCATCGGGCGGCCCGATCTCGAGCTTGTCGGGGTGCACGCCGCCAACCCGGACAAGATCGGCCGCGACGCCGCCGAGTTGTGCGGACTGAGCGATCCCACCGGCGTCACCGCGACCGACGACATCGACGCGTTGATCGCGCTGAAGCCGGATTGCGTCGTCTACACCGCTTTGGGCGAGACGCGGCCGATGGAGGCGATCGAGGAGATGTCGCGCTTCCTGGCCGCCGGGATCAACGTGGTCGGCACATCGATGGTATGGCTGGTGACACCTCGGCAGATCGACGACTGGCTGCGGGTGCCACTGGAAGAGGCTTGCGCGGCGGGCAATTCGTCGCTCTACGTCAACGGCATCGATCCGGGATACTCCGGTGACACCGCGGTACTGGCCGCGTTGAGCCTGGTGACCCGTGCCGAATCGGTCACGGTGCAGGAAGTCTTCGACTACGGGAACTACGACGACTACGAGTACACCGGTACCGCAATGGGATTCGGCACCACTGCCGACGACGAGCTCGCGATGGCATTCCAGCCCGGGGTCATCACCACGATGTTCGGTGGGCTGGTGCGCAATATCGCCCACCACCTCGGTGTCGAACTCGACGATGTCACGCAGCGATTCGAGCCCTGGTACGCCGACCGGCGCATCGAATGCAAGATGATGACCGTCGAACCCGGGGGGCTCGCCGGGGTGCGGTTCGCCGCCGAGGGAATCCGCGGCGGCGCGCCCCTGATCACCGTCGAGCACACCACCCGGCTCACACCGGCGGCCGCGCCGGACTGGGAGTACCCACCCGAGGGTCACTCCGGCGTCCACAAGGTGATCGTGGAAGGCGAGCCGCGCATCGAAGTGAATACGCTGCTGTCTCATCCAGTACTCGATGTCACCGAGGCCGGATGCGTCTCAACCGCGGCCCGCGTCGTCAACGTCATCGACTGGGTGTGCCGCGCCCCGCAGGGCATCATCGCCGTCGAGGACATTCCGCCGGCCGAAATGGTCCGCGGACTGGTGTGGTGAGCGCAGGGTCGCAGCCACCAGTGATGAACAGTCTCGTTCCGACCACCGTCCGCCAGGCCCGCTGGCTGATCCTCGGCGGAGTCGTCGCCATCGCGCTCGGCATCGTGCGCGGCTACACCTTCTTCGCGCACGGCGGCCTGATTTTCCTCGTGCTGGGTGTGCTTTTCCTGAGCATCGGCGTGGCATCGATTCTTGCCTCGGTGCAACGACTCCGGCTCGGAGACCCACCGCGTGGCGACGCGGCCGGCCGCCCCTGAGTGCGCGTCAGCCAACGACGCGCACGTCAGGTCTCACGCCCGGGCGAGCTGCTTTTGCTCGTAGAGCCGCGCCCACTCCTTGCGCGGCCGGATCGAGACGTCGACGTCGGTTGCCTTGGCGCGCAACGCACCCGCGGTCGCCTGCTCCTTGGGAGTGAGTTTGAACGGGTCCCAACTGAAGAACCGGCAGGAGTTCTCCCAGGTGATCTTGTTGATGTCGGAATCCGATGCCCCCACGGCGTCGAGCTCGGCCAGCACCTGCTCGGGCGCGTCGGGCCAGAAGCAGTCTGAGTGCGGGTAATCGCACTCCCACGCGATGATGTCGATGCCGATCTCGTGGCGCAGCTTCAACGATGTCTTGTCGGTGACGTAGCAGGCCAGCGAGTGCTCGCGGAACACGTCGGACGGCAGCTTGTCCCCGAAGTCGCGTCGCAGCCACTTCTGGTTGGTGTAGTGGCGGTCGCTACGGTCCAGGTAGAACGGGATCCAGCCGATTCCGCCTTCGGAGAAGGCGAATTTGAGGTCCGGATAGTTGCGCATCGCCGGACCCCACAACAGGTCCTGTGCGCACATCGCCGAGACCTGGGTGGCCAGGATGATCAGGTTGTCGATCGGGGCGTTGGGCGCCATGCTGATCGCGCCGAAGCCGGTCCCGATGTGCAGGCACATCACCACGTTCTCCTCGGAGAGCGTACGGAACACCGGGCCCCAGTACTCTGCGTCGTGATAGCTCGGAAGGCCTTCGAGGTGGGGCAGTTCCGGCATGGTCACCGCTCGACACCCCTTGGCCGCGACCCTGCGGATCTCGTTGCACATCCCCTCCGGCGTCCACGTCGGCAGGATCGCGATCGGGATGAAGCGGTCCGGATAGGACCCGGCCCACTCGTCGATGTGCCAGTCGTTGTAGGCCGACACCATCACCAGGGTGACGTCTTCGCGGGTCATGTTGAGATGGCGTGCGGAAAACCCGGTGAACGTCGGGAAGCACATCGAGGCCAGGATGCCGTTGCGGTTCATGTCGCGGACCCGCTCGTGCACGTCGTACACACCCGGCCGCATCTCGGCGAACCCGGCCGGATCCCGACCCCACTCCTCGGCCGGCCACGACACCACCGCGTTCAGCCCGCTGACACCCTGCGGGCGGCCCTGATACATCCACTGATCGACGCCCTTGTCGTCGGTCACCACGATCGGCGCCTCGTCCTTGTACTTCGCCGGGACATGTCGCAGGAACATGTCGGGCGGTTCCACGACGTGGTCATCGATGCTCACCAGGATCAGGTCGTCAACGTTCATACCCCAGTAGTACCGTCTAGCCCCATGACCGTCTCTGCGCTATCGGACAGAGGTTTTGCCCAACCGGCCAACATGGCAGCCGGCGCGAACCGACGCGTCATCGACCTGCGGCGAGGCGGTCGAGCGCTGGGCGGCAGCTATCTATATGAGGGCGATGCGCTGATCACCGGTTGGCACTCGCACGACGTGCACCAGATCGAGTACGCGCTCGGCGGTGTCGTCGAGGTGGAAACCGACTCGGCGCACTACCTTCTGCCGCCGCAGCAGGCCGCATGGATTCCCGTCGGTCTCGACCATCAGGCGACCATGAACCCCGACGTCCGGACCGTCGCGGTGATGTTCGACCCGCAGTTGATCCCGCATGCCGGCGACCGGGCGCGCATCCTGGCGGTGTCCCCACTGATCCGCGAAATGATGATCTACGCGCTGCGCTGGCCCATCGACCGCGCCGAAGGCGACGAGATCTCCGACGCGTTCTTCCGCACGCTGGCCAATCTCGTGACCGAGGCACTCGACCACGAGGCGCCGTTGAGCCTGCCCACGTCCGAGCATCCGATCGTCGCCGCTGCCATGGCCTACACCAAGGAGCATCTCGACGGTGTCACCGCCGAAGAGGTGAGCCGGGCCGTTTCGGTGTCCGAACGCACGCTCCGGCGGCTGTTCCAGGATTCGGTCGGGTTGTCCTGGCGCACATACCTTCTGCACGCCCGCATGCTGAAGGCCATGGCATTGCTGGCCGCGCCGGGTCAGTCGGTGCAGGAGACGTCGTCGGCGGTCGGCTTTGACAGCCTCAGTTCCTTCACCCGGGCCTTCACTCATTTCTGCGGGGAGACGCCGACGAGCTACCGCAAGCGGGTGGGCGGCACATCGCTGTAAAAGGCAGCGTCACGACTCGTCGCGCATCTGGCCATCGCGAAGCAGCGCGTTCACCGCGCTCCCCCATCGCTGAAGTTGGGCGGGGGTGTCGAACGGTTCGGTGAGGTGACGCTCGATGTGGTCGCGCAGGATCCAGGCGCCCAGGGCCAACACCAGCGGGTTGAGTGCACCCCACGTCGGGTCGAGGTCGGGGCGGGTCAGCCCGGCTTCCCTGCGCGCCTGCCAGCGCTGAGCGCCGACGGCGGCGAGCGAGTCGAACACCTGCGTGCCGAGCGAACTCCCGTCGGTCAGCGCACGTACGACATATGCGACCACATCGGGTTCGTCGGCCACCAGGGACGTCACGCGGTCCCCCACGTCGGTGATGGAGTCCACCGTTGATTCGGGCATGCGCTGCATGAGTGCGGTATTCATCACCCCGAGCACGTGGTCGTCGACGGCCTTGATCAGGTTGGCTTTCGTTTCGAAGTGGTGCTGGACCAACCCCAGCGAGACGCCGGCTTCCGCCGCGACTGCGCGAAGCGACGTCGCCGACGTGCCGCGAGCCGCAAAGCACTGAAGCGCCGCATCGCGAATCCGTTCGACGCTCGAACGCTGATGCTTCTCGGAGGCGTGTTGCCCCGTCGACGCCGCCGTCATCGATACCCGCAGGTCTGAGTGCTCACCCCCACACAGTAGCCAATACGCGTGTATTGTCGGAAACCGATACGCGTGTATTGTCACCCTCGTGGCGGAGGACCGTCCCGACCGAAAGGAAACGCAGATGCCCGTCGACGCGCGGCTGAATGGCCGGACGACGCGCCCCGTTGCGGTCAACGCGCCCCAGGACACGGCGCTCGGCGCCTGCATTCAGGACCCCGACCGGTGGGCCCTCGGGGCCGACGAGGGCGCCAAGGAGCTGTGCCGGACATGTCCTCGCCGTTGGCTCTGCGCCCAGGAGGCGTGTCAGACACCCGGAGCGGTCGGGGTGTGGGCCGGCATCTACATTCCCGACACCGGCCGGGCACGCCAGTTCGCGTTGCGGCAACTACAGTCGCTGGCCGAACGCAATCGATTCACCGTCCGAAAGGCGGGCTGAACCGCATCTTTCAGGCCGCGGGTTTCACTGGCGTTGCCAGCGGGCAACCTCAGCGCAACCGATTCCGTGAGCCACCAGGAGACCCCGATGCGCGAGCGCGCTCTCGCCCCCGCCGACAACCCGACCGCCGAGGCGATCGCCACCACCGGCCTCTTTTTGATCTTCACCGCAATCATCGCGGTCGCCGTGAGCCTGTCGAGTTGGGGTGCCTCCGACGCACCGTTGGCCGCCGCCGCGGGGCTCGTCGCCGTGGTCAGCTTCACTGCCAGCCTGCTGTGCTTCGGCAAGCAGAGCGCAGACGACTGACGCGCGCCGGTACACGCCTGCGATGATGGCCGGTTATGGCCCGCTGGTATCCCCTGGTATCCGCTGACGCTGACTTCTTGGCGTCGGCTCCCCACGTCTTCCGCTACGAGAAGCGCTACGCCGCGGCCCCGGAGCAGGTGTGGAAATCGCTGACTTCGGACGAGTCGCTGGCGGCGTGGGGGCCCGCGGTCAAGAACGTCACCTGGACCTCACCGCGTCCGTTCGGAGTCGGGACCACCCGTGACGTGACCGCCCTCGGCGGCGCCGTCCTACGTGAACGCTTCTTCGAATGGGACGAGGGCCATCAGAAGTCCTTCTACGTCTACGAGTCGACGTTGCCGCTGTTCAAACGCTTCGCCGAGGATTACATCGTCGAGGCCGACGGCGAGCAGACACGGTTCACCTGGGTCGTCGCGATCGAACCGAAGAACGCGATGACCCTGCCCGTCAAAGTATTGGCGCCGCTACTCAAGGCAGGCTTCGGGCGCATTCCCAGCGACGGGCAGAAGTACTTCGCCGCTAGGTGAGTTCGTGCGGGCGGTGGGACTCGAACCCACACGTTCTTTCGAACACGGGCACCTAAAGCCCGCGCGTATCGCCAATTTCGCCACGCCCGCGGCGAGAGTTGATGCTACCCCGCGCCTCCCCCACACCTGTCGGACCGCCTCGACGAGTTCGTCGGCCCCAAGGACGTCGCGGTACCGTTGGAAGGTGTCCACTACACGGCGTAGGAGGCCGGCGCTCATCGCTTTGGTGATCGTCGGGGCCGTCGGCTGCCTTGCGCTGGCGTGGTGGCAGTGGACCCGCTTCGAGTCGGCCTCGGGCAGCTTCCAGAATCTCGGCTACGCGATGCAGTGGCCGCTGTTCGCCGGCTTCGTCGTGTACGCCTACTACAAATTCGTGCGCTACGAGGAAGCTCCCCCCGAGCCCGCGGAACGCGATCTCACCGAGATCCCCGAGGATCTGCTCCCGCAAAAGCCCTCAGCGACAAGCCGATTCGACGACGATGTCGACGACCCCGCACTGCGCGAGTACAACGCCTACCTGGCTGAGCTCGCCGAGAAGGACAAGGAACACCCGGCCACATGACCGAACCGCCGATCACCTCCGCCGAAAACGTCCGCAAGGCACTCCTGGGCTACCGGGTGCTGGCCTGGACGACGGGCATCTGGCTCATCGCGCTCTGCTACGAGATGGTGATGAAGTACGTCTACCACGTCGAAGGCCTGAACTGGATCGCGGTGGTCCACGGCTGGGTCTACTTCGTGTACCTGCTCTTCACCGCCAACCTCGCGGTCAAGGTGCGCTGGCCGATCGGAAAGACCATCGGCGTCCTGCTCGCGGGCACCATTCCGCTCGTCGGCATCATCGTCGAGCAGGTCCAGACCAGGGAGATCAAAGACCGCTACGGTCTGTAGCCAGCGCCAGATCCGGTTCTGATTCGTTCATTTCACCGAGTTTCGGGATCGCGAGCGCAGTGAGCGCGGCCACGACGGCCGCACCCGCTGCGATCAGCAGCGCGACCCGCAAACCGGCCAACGACGGCACCTCGTGCCCGGCCACCGTCGTGGTCATCACCGTCAGCACCGCACCGATCACCGCGCTGGAGATCGATGTGCCCAGCGAGCGCGCGAGCGCGTTGATTCCGTTGGCAGCGGCCGTTTCCGACACCGGCACGGCGGCATTGATCAACGCGGGTAACGACGAGAACGCGAAACCCACGCCGATGCTGACCATCACGTTGAACACGCACAGCTGCCACGCACTGTTCATCAGCACCAGCCCCGACAGGTACCCGGCGGCCACCACGGTCGACCCGACGAACAAGGTGAACCGAGGCCCGCGCACATCGGCGATCCGAGCCGCCACCGGCGACGTCAACATCATCGCCAACCCGCCGGGCGCCATCCACAGACCCGTCTGCAGCAGCGACTGGCCGAGTCCGTAGCCCGAGCCCGCCGGTAGCTCGAGGATCTGCGGCGCGATCAACGACATCGCGAACAGCGAGAAGCCCACCGCGATCGACGCCAGATTCGTCGTCAGCACCGGCCGTTTCAGCGTGGTGCGAAGATCGACGATCGGGGCAGCCGTCCGGAACTGCCACAGCGCGAACAACCCGAAGATCACCACCGACGAGCCGAACATCGTCACGGTGATCGCGCTGGTCCAACCCCAGCTTCCGCCCTTGGAGATGCCCAGCAGCAGCGTGACGAGCCCGCCGGCGAGACCGATCGCGCCCAGCGCGTCGAAGCGGTCGGCCGACACCGAGGGCAGCCGCGGTACCAGCGCGGCGAACGACACCGCCGACATCACCCCCAGTGCGGCGCCGAACCAGAACAACGCGCTCCAGTCGAAGCGATCGGCGATCATCGCCGACAGCGGAAGACCAAGCGCCCCACCCACACCCAGCGATGCGCTCATCAGTCCCATCGCGGTGCCGACCCGATGAGCCGGCACCGATGCGCGCATCACGCTGATGCCCAGCGGGATGATCGGCATCCCGAAGCCCTGCAGCCCGCGACCGATGATCACCGGGACCAGCGCCGTCGTCGTCGCCGCGATCAACGATCCGACCGTGAGCAGTACGGCGCAGATGATCAAAATGGGCTTGGGCCCGTACATGTCGCCGAGCCTGCCGAACATCGGTGTGGCGACGGCCGCCGTGAGCAACGTCGCGGTGATCACCCACGACGCGTTGGACGCGCTGGCGTCCAGCAGCGTGGGCAGTTCGGGAATGAGCGGGATGACCAGCGTCTGCATCAGGGACACGCTGATGCCCGCCGCCGCGAGCACCGCCACGACGATCGCCGGGTGCCGCGTTCTGCCGACATCGGCTTGGGCGGGGGCGCGGCGCACCCCGGGGATGCTACCGCTTAGTTGATCTATACAAAATTCGCGCTCAGGTTCGCGCGGCCAACTCACGCAACGCGGGAAGCAGCGCCGTCAGCGCCCGCCCCCGGTGCGAGGCCGCATCCTTCTCGGCCGCGTCGAGTTCGGCCGCGGTCCGCTCCGATCCGGCGGGCAGGAACACCGGGTCGTAGCCGAACCCGCCGTCGCCACGTGGCGCGCGGGTGATGCTGCCCGGCCACTCCCCTCGCACCACTATTTCGCCCCCCTCGTGCACCAGCGCGCAGGCCGACACGAACGCCGCGCCGCGCCGCTCGTCGGGTACATCGGCCAGTTGCGCCAGCAGCAGCGCCGTATTCGCGGCGTCGTCTCCGTGCCGGCCGGCCCACCGCGCCGAGAGCACGCCGGGCATTCCGTTCAACGCCGCGACTTCCAGACCGGAGTCGTCGGCGACCGTCGCCAGGCCCGTCGCGCGATGAGCATCGCGCGCCTTGGCCAACGCGTTCTCTTCGAACGTCGCCCCGGTTTCGGGGGCCTCGTCGAAGGCGGGCGCGTCGTCGAGGGAGAGCAGCCTCAGCCCCGACACCCCCGCCGCGGCGAGCACCCGGTGCAACTCGGCCAGCTTCTTCGGGTTGCGGCTGGCAACCAGCAGCTCGGTCAGCTTCCGAACGCCTTCTTGGGCGGGTCTTTCGGCTCGGGCAGCACCCCGGGATAGGGCAGCGCCAATGCCTCGCGTTGAATCTCGAAGATCTGCTCACACGCCGCCATCGCCGCGTCGAGCATCTTGTCCAGTGTGGAGCGTGGGAACGTCGCGCCCTCGCCGGTGCCCTGGATCTCGACGAGGGTGCCGGTGTCGGTGGCCACGACGTTCATGTCCACCTCGGCGCGCGAGTCCTCGGTGTACGGCAGGTCGGTGCGAATGCGCCCGTCGACGACGCCGACGCTGACCGCGGCGATCGCGCACGACAGCGGCCGCGGGTCCGACAGCTTGCCCGCGGCCGACAGGTAGGTCACCGCATCGGCCAGTGCGACGTAGGCCCCGGTGATCGCGGCCGTTCGCGTACCCCCGTCGGCCTGCAGCACGTCACAGTCGATCGCAATCGTGTTCTCGCCCAGCGCCGCGAGGTCGATGCACGCCCGCAACGACCGGCCGACGAGCCGGCTGATCTCCTGGGTGCGGCCACCGACGCGCCCCTTGACCGACTCGCGATCGGACCGATCGTGCGTGGCGGCGGGCAGCATCGCGTATTCGGCTGTCAGCCAGCCCTTTCCGGAGCCCTTGCGCCAGCGCGGCACACCTTCGGTGACGCTTGCGGTGCACATGACGCGCGTTTCGCCGAACTCCACCAGCACCGAACCGGCGGGATGGGTGGTGAAACCACGGGTGATGCGGACCGGCCTCAGCTCGTCGTCAAGCCGGCCGTCTTCTCTTCGGGACACCAGCCAACCCTATCGGCTGGCTCCGACCCCATCGCTCGAGACCATCAGGCCGCCGCACGCGCGATGTCGAACGTCTCGTTGCACACCACCGCGTGCACCGGGCCGTCGAATTCGGCCTTGGCCTCGCTGATGACGTCCTCGCGCGATGTCCACGGCGGAATGTGGGTCAGCAACAGTTCGCCGACTCCGGCCTCGGCGGCGGCCCGGCCCGCCTCGGTACCTGACAGATGCAGCCTGGGCGGCCGATCCGGCGAGTGTGTCCATGACGCCTCACACAAGAAGACGTCGGCGTCGCGGGCGAGGTCGATGAGTTGATCGCAGTAGCCGGTGTCGCCGCTGTAGACGAGCGTCGCACCGTCCTGGCCGGTGATGCGCATGCCGTAGGACTCGGTCGGATGGCAAACCAGTTTCGGCGTCACGCTCAGCGAACCGATGGTGACCGTGTCGTTGTCGACCCAGTGGCGGATCTCGAACACGTCGGAGAAATCGTCGATCTCGCCGCCCTCGGGCGATGACGCCGCACCAAGGCGGGCCCAGGTGTTGGCGGGGCCGTACATGATGCCGCGCTCCTGAGCCGGCGACGGGTGGTAGCGCCGCCACACGAACAGGCCCGGCAGGTCCAGGCAGTGGTCGGCATGCAGATGCGACAGCAACACGTACACGTCGTTGGGATCGGCGTGGCGTTGCAGCGCACCGAGCACGCCACCGCCGAAGTCGAGCACCAACGGCGGGGTATCGGGTGCGGTGACGAGATATCCGGACGCCGGCGAATCAGGCCCGACAACACTGCCGGAGCAACCGAGTACGGTGATTCGCACGCTCACTAGCTTGCCATGCCCGGTCCCCGCTTGACGAAAACATGGCCGGTTTGAGCGACCGAAATCATCTCGGCGCGCCGACGTGACGTTGAACAGGTCGAACGCCGTCGAGCGTCGGCCCGAGAAACCGTGCGGCAAGGGCGGTGAAGGCGTCCGGGTCGCCCGTCGCCTCGAAGATCCGCTGCGGCGCCGGGGAGTCGTGCGGGCGCAGCAAATCGAGTTCGGTGAGCACCCTCAGCAAGTCCTTGGCGGTCTCCTCGGCGCTCGACACCAACGTGACGTTCTCGCCCATCGCCAACTGGATCAGTCCCGACAGCATCGGGTAGTGGGTGCAGCCCAGCACGAGGGTGTCCACCTGTGCGCGTTGAAGCGGTTCGAGATACCCCTCGGCGAGGCCGAGCACCTGGCGCCCACTGGTCACCCCGCGCTCGACGAAGTCGACGAACCGGGGGCAGGCCACCCCGAACACCTCGGTGTCGCGGGCCGCCGCGAACGCGTCCTGGTACGCACCCGAGGAGATCGTGGCCGCGGTGCCGATGACACCGATGCGACCGTTGCGGGTGGTCGCGACCGCGCGGCGCACCGCGGGCAGGATCACCTCGATCACGGGCACCGGCGCGTAGCGTTCGCGGGCGTCGCGCAGGCATGCCGACGACGCCGTGTTGCAGGCGATGACGAGCGCCTTGACGCCGCGCGAGACGAGATCGTCACCGATCGCCAGGGCGTGTGCGCGAACGTCCGGGATGGTCAGCGGCCCGTACGGGCCATTGGCGGTGTCGCCGACGTAGACGATGTTCTCGGAGGGCAACTGGTCGATGATCGCGCGGGCGACCGTGAGCCCGCCGACACCCGAATCGAAGATGCCGACGGGCGCGTCGGCGGACACCGCCGATGTCACGACGTTAGGTACGGGTTCGACGCCACACTTCTGCGCTTCTCGCGAGCCTTGCGCTCCGGGCCGGACAGCAGATAGGCCGCGATGACGCCCGCGACCGCCCCACTCAGATGGCCCTGCCACGACACCCCCGGTGTGCCGGGCAGCACGCCGAGCAGGACGCTGCCGTAGACGAGCAGCACGATGACGCCGACGATGATCTCCCAGGCCTTGCGGGTGAAGAACCCGAACACGATGAGAAACGCCAGCCACCCGAAGATCAGCCCGGAAGCTCCGATGTGGTTGGCCTCGCAGCGCACCCCCACATACGGGCAGTGCATGCCGACGTTGCCGATGAGCCACGTGCCCAGACCGCCGAGGATCCACACGATGGCGGTGGCGAAGATGAACCGCGACATCCCCGCCAGCGTCATCAGAAAACCCAGCACCAGAGCCGGAACGGTGTTGGCGATCAGGTGATCCCAGTTCGAGTGCAACAGCGGCGCGAACAGGATGCCCACCAGGCCGTCGGACTCCATCGGCCGAATGCCGTTGTCGTCGAGGCGATGGTTCGACAGCGAGTCGAACAGTTCGATGACCCACAGCAGCACGACGAAGCTGAAGACCGTGACGGCGCCGATCACCCACGCGGGTCGTTTGCGCGGTTGCGACGGTGTGGTCCCCGGATACCCGGTCATGCCCATAGCTGCCCTTCAAGCGCGTCTTCAGCGTCATCCAGGCTACCGGCGTACGCACCGGTCGACAGATACTTCCAACCCGCGTCGGCGACCACGAACGCGATGTCGGCCTGCTCGCCGGCCTTGACCGCCTTGGCCGCCATGCCCAGCGCCGCGTGCAGCACCGCGCCGGTGGAGATGCCCGCGAAGATCCCCTCCACCTGAACCAGATCGCGGGTGCGCCGGATCGCGTCGTACGAACCGACCGAGAACCGCGTGGTGAGCACGTCGGGGTCGTACAACTCGGGGATGAACCCCTCGTCGATGTTGCGCAGCGCGTAAACGCCCTCGCCGTACCGGGGTTCGGCGGCGACGATCTTGACGTCCGGCTTGCGCTCGCGCAGGAACCGCCCGGTTCCCATCAGGGTGCCGGTGGTGCCCAGGCCCGCGACGAAATGGGTGATCTCCGGCAGATCCGCCAGCAACTCCGGGCCCGTGCCCTCGTAGTGCGACAACGAGTTGGCCTCATTGCCGTACTGGTAGAGCATCACCCACGAAGGGTTCTGCAACGCAAGCTCTTTCGCGTGGGCGACGGCGGTGTTCGAGCCGCCCTCCGCGGGCGAGTAAATGATCCGCGCACCGTACAACTCGAGCAGCTGGCGGCGCTCTATCGAGGTGTTCTCCGGCATCACGCAGATCATCTGGTAGCCCTTGAGCAGCGCCGCCATCGCCAGCGAGATGCCGGTGTTCCCGCTCGTCGGCTCCAGGATCGTCGCACCGGGCTGCAGCAGGCCCTGCCGTTCGGCCTCCTCGATCATCCGCAGCGCCGGACGGTCCTTGATGGAGCCGGTGGGATTGCGGTCCTCGAGCTTGGCCCACAGCCGCACATGGGGCTCGGTGTCCCAGCCGGGCGAGAGGCGGCGCAGGCCTACCAGCGGTGTACCGCCCAGAGCTTCGAGCAGCGAGTCGTATCGCGCCATCAGACGCCCGCTACCCTCCAGCCACTGCGGGCAGGATCGTCACCGAATCGCCGTCGGCGACCGTGGTGTCGAGCCCGCCCGAGAACCGCACGTCCTCGTCGTTGACGTAGATGTTGACGAACCGGTTCAGCTTGCCGGGGTTGTCCTTGTCCATCAGGCGCTCCGAGATGCCGTTGTAGTTGGCCTCCAGGTCGCTGATCACCGCCGCGAGGGTGTCGCCGGATGCGGTGACGCGTTTCTCCCCTCCGGTGTGGGTGCGCAGGATGGTCGGGATGGACACTGAAACGGACATGCGAAGGGCTCCTTTAAGTCTGGTACTGCTCGACGATCTTGACGGGTTCCTCGGTGACGACACCGTCGACGATGCGGTAGCTCCGCAGCTCGTGCTCCCCGGGGTCGCGGGTCGACACCAGCACGTAGTGGGCGTCGGGTTCCTGGGCCAATGAGATGTCGGTACGGCTGGGATAGGCCTCGGTCGCGGTGTGGGAGTGGTAGATCACGACCGGGACCTCGTCGGCGTCGTCCATTTCCCGCCACACCCGCAGCTGCTCCATCGAGTCGAACCGGTAGAACGTCGGCGACCGCTCGGCGTTGGTCATCGCGATGAAGCGCTCCGGCCGGTCCGAGCCTTCGGGTCCCGCGATCACTCCGCAGGCCTCGTCGGGATGGTCGGCGCGGGCGTGGGCGACCATGGCGTCGACCAGATCCGCTCGGATCACCAACACAGCAGCTACCCCTTTCTGCACGAAACTGTATTCCAGCAGCGAAAAATCGAGTAAACGGCTGCTGGAACGCAGTTTCGCGGTTACTCGAACGCTCCAGGCAACATGTCGCGGTACGCCGGTATTCCGGCCACCGACTCGGCGGCCAGCACCCCGACCATCACCGCGCGGGCCAGACAGTCCGCCGCAGCGGCGCCCACCTGCGTGATCAGCGGCATCTCGGGCGTCATCGACGCCGGCGTGGTGGGATCGAGCGGCACCTCCACGGCGCCGGTGGCCAGAGCGAACACCGTGTCGCCGTCGTGCGGCGTGTGGCACGGCCGGATGGTGCGCGCCAACCCGTCGTGTGCGGCGACGGCCACCCGGCGGCAGGCCGCGGGGCTCATCGCGGCATCGGTGGCCACCACCGCGATCGTCGTGTTGAGCGGGCTGAATTCGCGATGACGGTCGGCGTAGGCCGCGATCTGGTCGGCCGGCGGCGGGATCAACCCGAACTCCTCGATCTGGTACGCCAGCCAGGGCAGACCGGTCGCCGTGTCGAACACCTCGCCCGCGGAGTTCACGATCACCAGGGCGCCCACCGTGACGCCGCAGTCCAGTTGCATCGACGCCGTGCCGACCCCGCCCTTGAGCACCCCGGCGCGCGCTCCCGTGCCCGCTCCCACGGTGCCGATCGCCACCTCGCTCCCCGCGGCTGCAGCCGCGGCGTAGCCGAACTCGGCGGTCGGCCTGCACTGCCAACCGCCGACCGGAAGGTCGAACACCACCGCGGCGGGCACGATCGGCACCACGCCGCCGTCCAGCGCGACGCCGCGGCCCTGCTCCTCGAGGTACCGCATCACCCCATCGGCGGTTGCCAGCCCGTAGGCGCTGCCGCCGCTCAAGACCACGGCGTCGACGTGCTGAACGGAATTGATCGGGTCGAGCAGGTCGGTCTCCCGTGTCCCGGGGGCCCCGCCCCTGCCGTCGACACCGCCCACGGTTCCCGGCGGCGTCAACACGACCGTGGTGCCGCTGGCCCAGCCCGATCCCAACGTCACGTCCGCATCCAGCCGATGGTGTTGTCCCACCCGGATACCGGCCACATCGGTGATCGAACTCATCTCGACTTACCCATCAGTCCCAGCACCAGGTACTCCTGCAGCACGGTCAACCACTGGTAGACGTCGAGGTGTCCGGCCATCGGATGGTCGGGCGGCAGTTCGTCGGGCCCGTCCGGCGAGATCGCGAGCATGGTGCCCAGCGCCAAGCGCATGTCGTTGACGGCGGCGGCCCAGGCGTGCGCATCGTCCTCGCTCAGCTCGAACTTGCCGCCCTGCGCCGGCATGGTGTCCAGAAGTGTTTGCGCCGCTTCACGTTTGGCATCGATGATGTCGGGCTCATGCAGGCCGCGCAGCGCGCTGTTGAGGCTCTCGGTGGCGCTGGAGCCGGCGGGGTGCTCTGTCTGCGGCCGGTAGAAGTCCGGCAGCAGGCGTTTCATCGTGTCGTCTTCGGGTGGCGTCGAATTGCCGGTACGCATACCGGTGATCGCTTCGAGTTCATCTGCGGGCGCAGATGATTCGCGCTCCTCCAACATGCCAACCACCGAGGTGGCCAGGCTTCGCAACAGGGCGGCCTCGTGCGGTGCGATGGCCGACCGGAAGCGCGCTCCATCGGCAGTCTCCACCCGCTTCCACTTACGCACGTGTCTGTCAGCGGTCCTGCTGCATGGTGGCCCACAGCCCGGCGGCGTGGAGCTTGGTCACGTCGATCTCCATCGCCTCGCGGCTGCCCGCCGACACCACCGCCTTGCCCTCGTTGTGCACCTGGAGCATCAATTTGGTCGCGTGCGCCTCGGGGTAGCCGAACAGCTTCTGGAAGACGTAGGTCACGTAGGTCATCAGGTTCACCGGGTCGTCCCACACGATGGTCACCCAGGGTGTGTCGACGGCGGCGTCTTCCGTCGCGACGGACTTGGCGCCCCGCTCTTCGCGAGTCCCCGGTCGAGCCTTCGCCGGCGTAACCATGTCGTTCAGGATAGCCAACGCATTACCGGCGCTTCGAGCTACTACGGTGACACCTGTGACCGCCGCATCCCCGGCCCTGCTCACCGACAAGTATGAGCTGACGATGCTCGCGGCCGCGCTGCGCGACGGCACCGCGCACCGTCGCACTACGTTCGAGATCTTTGCGCGCCGACTGCCCGAAGGACGCCGCTATGGGGTGGTGGCCGGCACCGCACGGTTTGTGGATGCTTTGGCGCAGTTCGAATTCGACGACGAGGCGCTATCGTCGCTCGCGGATTTCCTCGACGCCGAAACGCTCGCGTACCTCGCCGACTACCGGTTCGCAGGCGATGTCGACGGATACCCCGAGGGCGAGCTCTACTTCCCGGGTTCACCGGTGCTCTCGGTGCACGGCACGTTCGGCGAATGTGTAGTACTCGAAACCCTGGCGTTGTCGATCTTCAACCACGACACCGCGATCGCATCCGCGGCCGCCCGCATGGTCAGCGCGGCCGAAGGGCGACCCCTGATCGAGATGGGCTCGCGACGCACCCACGAGCACGCCGCAGTCGCCGCCGCTCGTGCCGCTTACCTGGCCGGCTTCTCCGGGTCGTCCAATCTGGCGGCGCAGCGCGACTACGGGGTTCCGGCGCTGGGCACCAGCGCGCACGCGTTCACCCTGCTCCACACCACCCACGACGGCCCCGACGAGCGCGCGGCGTTCCGGGCGCAGGTCGAGGTGCTCGGGGTGAGCACGACGCTGCTGGTGGACACCTACGACATCACCGCGGGCGTGGCGACGGCCGTGGAGGTCGCCGGTCCGGAACTCGGTGCGGTGCGCATCGATTCCGGAGACCTCGGGGTGCTCGCGCGCCAAGTGCGCGCTCAACTCGACGACCTCGGCGCCACCGGAACAAAGATCGTCGTCTCCGGCGATCTCGACGAGTTCGCGATCGCCGCGCTGCGCGCCGAACCGGTCGACATCTACGGCGTCGGCACGTCCCTGGTCACCGGTTCCGGTGCCCCGACCGCCGGGATGGTCTACAAGCTGACCGAAGTGGACGGGCTCCCGGTGGAGAAACGCAGCAGCCACAAGCAATCCCACGGCGGACGTAAGCAGGCGATGCGGGTGGCCAAGGCGACCGGCACGATCGTCGAAGAGGTCGTCTTCCCCTTCGAGCGCCCGCCCACTGATCCCAACGGCTTCACCGCGCGGGTTCTGACCGTTCCACTGGTACAGCAGGGTGAACCGGTCGCCGATCTGGGCCTCGACGCGGCCCGCGCCCGGGTCAGGGACGGCCTGACGAGCCTTCCGTGGGACGGGTTGAAACTGTCCCGCGGCGAACCCGCCGTGCCGACGCGGCTGATTCCTCCCGGCGCGTAGGTGGTCACCACGTCGGACACGCCGGACACCACCCAGCTGCTGGCCACCGCCGTGGCGGCCCTCGGCGGCCGCGAACGCGCGGGCCAGGTCGAAATGGCCAAGGCCGTCACCCATGCCTTCGACACCGGTGAGCACCTCGCCGTCCAAGCCGGGACGGGCACCGGCAAGTCGCTGGCTTACCTCGTGCCGGCACTCGCACGTGCCGTCGAGGCCGACGAACCCGTCGTGGTGTCGACGGCGACCATCGCGCTGCAGCGCCAGCTCGTCGACCGCGACCTTCCGCGGCTGGCGGAATCACTGGCCGACGCGCTACCGCGCGCACCCGAGTTCGCCCTGTTGAAGGGCCGGGGAAATTACCTGTGCCTGAACAAGATTCACAACGGTGCAGCGACCGAACCCGACGACCGCTCCCAGCAAGATCTGTTCGAACCGGTTGCGACCAGTGCCCTGGGTCGAGACGTGAAGCGGCTCATCGCGTGGTCGTCGGACACCGACACCGGCGACCGTGACGAGCTGACCCCGGGCGTCCCGGACCGGTCCTGGTCACAGGTCAGCGTGTCGGCGCGTGAATGCATCGGGGTGGCCCGATGCCCGTTCGGCACCGACTGTTTCGCCGAGAAGGCCAGAAGTCGCGCCGGCAGTGCAGATGTCGTCGTCACCAACCATGCGCTGCTGGCCATCGACGCGATCTCCGACGCCGCCGTACTTCCCGAACACCACCTGCTCGTCGTGGACGAGGCGCACGAGTTGGTCGACCGCGTGACCTCGGTGGCCACCGGCGAGCTGTCCGCGACATCGCTCGGCATCGCCCACCGCAGGGCCGCTCGGCTGGTCGACCAGGAACTGGCGCAACGGCTGGAAGCCGCGACGGCGACGCTGTCGTCGGCCATCCACGACACGGAACCGGGCCGCATCGACGTCCTCGACGACGAATTGGCGACCTACCTCACCGCGGTGCGCGACGCCGCGTTCCGGGCCCGGTCGGCGATCGACACCGCACCCAGCGACCCGGCGGCCGCATCCGCGCGCACCGAAGCCGTCACCGCGTTGACCGATATCGGTGACACCGCCTCGCGAGTCCTCGACTCCTTCCTGCCTGCCATCCCCGACCGCACGGACGTGGTGTGGATCGACCGCGAGGACACGCGCGGATCGGTGCGGACGATACTGCGTGTCGCTCCGCTTTCGGTGTCGGGTCTGTTGCGCACCAGGCTTTTTGAGCACACCACGACCGTTCTGACGTCGGCGACGCTGACGATCGGCGGCACGTTCGACGCGATGGCTTCGGCGTGGGGGCTGACAGGCGGGGAGACTGAGTGGAAGGGTATCGACGTCGGATCCCCCTTCGAGCACGCGAAGTCCGGCATCCTGTATGTCGCAGCGCATCTGCCGCCGCCGGGACGAGACGGCACAGGATCCGCGGAGCAACTCGACGAGATCGCCGCGCTGATCACCGCGGCGGGCGGCCGAACGCTCGGGCTGTTCTCCTCGATGCGTGCGGCCAAGGCGGCCGCCGAAATCATGCGGGAGCGACTGCACACCCCGGTGCTGTGCCAGGGCGAGGACACCACGTCGGCGTTGGTCAAGCGGTTCGCCGACGATCCCGAGACGTCGCTGTTCGGCACGCTGTCGCTGTGGCAGGGCGTCGACGTGCCCGGCCCGTCATTGTCACTGGTGCTCATCGACCGGATTCCGTTCCCGCGTCCCGACGATCCGTTACTGACGGCCCGGCAACGGGCGGTGGCCGCCCGAGGCGGGAACGGTTTCATGGCCGTTGCCGCCAGCCACGCGGCACTGCTGTTGGCCCAGGGGGCGGGTCGGCTGCTGCGCACCGTCGACGACCGCGGCGTGGTCGCCGTGCTGGACTCGCGAATGGCCACCGCGCGCTACGGCGGATTCCTGCGAGCATCCCTGCCGCCGTTCTGGGCGACCACCGACTCCGAGCGCGTGCGCCAGGCGCTCGAACGTCTCCGCGCACGGTGATTGTTTTCTATTCTGACAACGGTTCAGTGCGCGCCCTGCGGCCGCCTCGACGCGAAAGGCGGCGTCCATGACTCGGCGACACCTGGTCGGCGCCGTGACCGCGTTGTCGGCGGTGCTCGTCGTCACCGGATGCACCACCACGCTGCGCGGCGAACCCGTGTCGGTGTTCAACGATCCGTTCCGTGTCGCGGGCATGCCGGCGACCGACGGCCCCACCGGTCTGCGACCGGACGCGCGGGGTCCGGCGCGAGTGGTGTTGGGCACCGACGGGAGCGACTCCGACGAACTGGCCCGCCAGGCGATCAGCGACATCGAGGAGTTCTGGGAAGGCGCCTACGGCACCGCCTTCGACGGCCGGTTCGAGCCGGTCGACCGCGTCTATTCCTGGGACGCCAACGGATTCGACAGCACCGGGTTCTGTGACACCGACACCTACGGACTGGTCAACGCCGGCTACTGCACCACCGACAACACCATCGGATGGGATCGCGGCGAGCTTCTGCCCAGCCTTCGCCAGGAGTTCGGAGACATGGGTGTGACGATGGTGCTCGCCCACGAATACGGTCACGCCGTGCAGAGGCAGGCCGGCCTGGTCGACGACGAAACCCCGACGCTGGTATCCGAACAGCAGGCCGACTGCCTCGCGGGCGCCTACATGCGCTGGGTCGCAGAAGACAATTCGCCGCGATTCACGCTGTCGACCGGCGAAGGACTCAACAACGTGTTGGCGTCCGTCATCGCGTTCCGGGATCCGTTGTTGAGCGAGGACGACCCGGAAGTCGGTGTCGACGAACACGGTTCGGCGTTCGAGCGCCTATCGGCCTTCCAGTTCGGCTTCACCGATGGCCCGTCGGCCTGCGCGGCCATCGACCTACGCGAGATCGGCCAACGCCGGGGCGATCTGCCGGTGCTCCTGGAAGAGGACGAGACAGGTGAATGGCCCGTCTCCGAAGAGTCGGTGCGTGCCGTCATGGACGCGATGAACATTCTCTTCACACCTGCCAACCCGCCACAGCTGAGCTTCGACCCTCCGCAGTGCACGAACGCGCGACCGAGTCCGCCGGTGTCCTACTGCCCGGCGACCAACACGATCGCCGTCGACCTCGATGAGCTGGCGGTGATGGGCGCTCAGCCCGACATCGAGGACCCGGTCAGCCTGGCCACCGGTGACAACACCGCCTATTCGGTACTCGTGTCGCGGTACATGCAGGCGATCCAGAACGAGCACGGCCGCGTCGCGCTCGACAACGCCGAGGCCGCGCTGCGCACCGCGTGCCTGACCGGAGTGGCCACCACCAAGCTCTCCAAAAGCGTGACCACCCCCGACGGCAACACCGTGGCGCTGACGGCGGGCGACGTCGACGAAGCCGTGTCGGGCATCCTGATGAACGGCCTGGTGGCCAGCGACGTCAACGGCGAATCGGTGCCTTCCGGCTTCTCGCGCATCGACGCGTTCCGCGTCGGTGTCCTCGGCGACACCGAACGCTGCTTCAAACGCTTCGACTGAACGCGGCTCAGATCTTCTTGGTCACGCCGTACCAGGCGACGATCGCCTCCGACTGGTCCGTCGTGTGGCTGAGGTAGGCATACGAGCGGATGAAGGACTCACCGACGCAGCCGTCGATCTTGACCCGGAAGTTGCTCACCATCACCCACGGCTCCGCGCCGGTGAACTTCTTCTTCGTCACCGGGACCACGTTGACCAGGCCCGGTTTGAGGCCGACGGTGATACCGCCGCCGACATTGCCGCCGAGGCTCGGCAGGATTCCGAAATCCTCTCCACCACCGACGACGGTGAGCCCCAGGAGTCCGATGGACGGGTTCATGCCCGCCGTGCCGGTCAGGGAGACGCCGTTCGAGGTACTCATGTCGATGCCGCAGCCGATCTCGTAACCGACTTCGAGGCTGCCCTCCGGCGCTTCACCATCGCCCGGGCCGATCAGCCGTCCCTTGTAGGTGCCGCCGACGACGTATTCACGCGACGACAGTGCAGTCGTCAGGGGGGGTGTCGGCGCTTGGGTCTCCTTCTCGGCGCCCATCTCCAGACGCCAACCGTCGGGGGTCTCGGTCACCGCGGGCGGGGTGGATTCGACGGCGCCGTCGGGAGGCGGCGGAGGAGGCGGAGGCGCCCCTTCGGCGGGCACCTCGGCCACGACCGGGTCGGCCTCCGGATCGGCCGACGCGGATGCGGCGCCCAAGCTGCCGAGTACCCCCGCGACCGCGATCACGGTGATGCCTCGCTGCAGCACAATCCCAATCGTCACTGGCCACCCTCCGTCGTTAGCAACGCTTCGGAACCTACCGCGCCCGCCGTGTGCCGCGTGCGGATGCTCCCAGAATCGTTGCGATTGCCCCGCTCAGGTGGGCATTCGCAGGACGTGGCCCGATTCCAGGGCGACCCAGACGGCGCCTTCGGCGTCGACCGCGAGGCCATGCGGTTCACTACCCGGCGGGAGGTCGATCGTCACGATGTCACCGTCACCGCTGACGCGGGCGAGCTGGCTCGACCCCCACAGCGTCACCCAGACGCCGTCGCTGGGATCGGCGATCACCGCGTGCGGCTTGCCGGGCAGTTCGATCTCCTGGATGGCGTCGTCGATCGGTATCCGGCCGAGACGTTCGGCGAGGATCTCGGTGAACCACAGCGCATCGTCGTGGGTTGCGGTGATGCCGACGGGACCCGAAGCGGCGGTGGGTGTTTCGCGAACGGTCAGGTCGCCGGCCAGCGTAAGACGGCCCACGGCGCTCGCCTGATTCAGCGTGAACCACAGCGCGCCGTCGGGGCAGGTGACGATCATCGAGGGCGCACCGCCTATCGGATGGGTCTCCGTCACTTCACCGTCCACCGACATCCGGGCGACCACGCCGGAGCCCATGGCCGTGAACCACAGCGCCCCATCGGGGCCGGCCGTGATGCCGTACGGAGCGCTTCCGCCAGGCAGTTCGAATGCGCTCACTTCGCCGGCGGTGGTGATGCGGCCGATGTGGTCGTCGCCGTTGCGGGTGAACCACAACGCCCCATCGGGTCCGACGGTGATGATCGAGGGCCGACAGTCCGGTGCCACGGGATGAACCGCAACCTCACCGCTGTCGGTCACCCGCGCGATCGCGCCGTCGTGCACGAGGGTCACCCAGAGCGCCGCGTCCGGACCCGCCGCGATCCCGTAGGGCCCGCCGTCGAGCGCGACCTTTCGAGCGGGTGTCACGCGAGCGTGACGAGGCCGAGCTCGTTGTCGCCCGCCAACAGCGGGTGGTGCGGCAACACGCGCACCGTGTAGCCCACCGGCCCCGCGACGGGCAACGGTGCGGTCGCGGAGAAGACTTCCCTGCCCGCGTCGGCGCTTCCTGTGTGCACCATCGGCACCGTGACCGGTTCGACGAGTTGATCGCTTGTGTCGACGCGGCCCAGCACCGCTTGCACGGCAACCTCTTCGGGCCGCAGACCCGCCAGGTACACGGTGGCGGTCAGCGTGAGCTCCGAACCAAGCAGCGGGGTGTCCGGCAGACCGTAGCTGTCGACGTCGGTGATCTGGATCTTCGGCCACGATTCCTGGGCACGCAGCCGGTAGTTGGCCAGATCCCTTGCGGCGCCGAACGGTTCACCGTCACCACCGGGCTCGACGGTCCGCCGCAGCGATTGCGCCGCCGGTGCGTAGTACTTCTCGGTGTAGTCGCGCACCATGCGCGACGCCAGCACCTTGGGCCCCAACACGATCAGCGTGTGCCGCACCATCTCCACCCACCGCGCCGGGACACCGCGCTCGTCGCGGTCGTAGAACTTCGGCGTCACCGAGGTCTCCAGCAGGTCATACAGGGCGGCCGCCTCGAGGTCGTCACGCCGGTCCTCATCGGCCAGACCATCGGCGGTCGGGATCTCCCACCCGTTCTCGCCGTCGTACCACTCGTCCCACCACCCGTCGCGGATGGACAGGTTCAGCCCGCCGTTGAGCGCGCTCTTCATGCCCGACGTGCCGCACGCTTCCAGCGGCCGCAGCGGATTGTTCAGCCACACGTCGCATCCCCAGTACAGCTGGCGGGCCATCGACATGTCGTAATCGGGCAGAAAGGCGATCCGGTGCCGTACCTCGGGCCGGTCGGCGAACTTGACCACCTGCTGGATCAGGGCCTTGCCGCCGTCGTCGGCCGGATGGGACTTACCCGCGACGATGAGCTGGATCGGCCTTTCGTCGTTGAGCAGCAGCCGCTCCAACCGTTCGGGGTCACGCAGCATCAACGTCAGGCGCTTGTAGGTCGGCACCCGCCGCGCGAACCCGATGGTCAGCACGGCGGGATCGAAAGCCGTTGCGATCCAACCCAGCTCGGCTTCCGCCGCGCCGCGTTCCAGATAGGACCTACGCAGCCTCGCGCGCACGTCCTCGACGAGTTGCTCGCGCAGCTGCGAGCGGATCCACCACAGGTGGCCGGTGTCGACCTGCTGCAGGCGGCCCCACACCGCGGGTTCGCGCGCGCTGGTGAGGTCCTCGCTGCCGAGAAGTTCGCGGCCGAGTTCCATCCACTGTGGTGCCGCCCAGGTGGGCGCGTGCACACCGTTGGTGATCGACCCGATCGGCACCTCGCCGGGATCGAAGCCCGGCCACAGCTCGTTGAACATGTGCCTGCTGACGTTGCCGTGCAGCATCGAGACGCCGTTGGCGCGCTGCGCCAGGCGCAGACCCATGTGGGCCATGTTGAACTTGGTCGGGTCGTCCTCTTCTCCGAACGCGATGATGCGATCGAGCGGAAGGCCGGGCAGCAGCCGCGACATCGCGCCCGATGGACCGTCGGCAAAACCGCCGAAGTACCGCCGCACCATCTCCACCGGAAATCGGTCGATACCCGCGGGAACCGGGGTGTGCGTGGTGAACACCGTCGAAGACCGCACCACCGTCAGCGCGGTGTCGAAATCGAGCCCGGCGTCGATGAGTTCCCGGATGCGCTCGACACCGAGGAAGCCGGCATGTCCCTCGTTCATGTGGAACACCTCGGGCGAGGGTCTGCCCTCCAGCTCGATGAAAGCGCGGATCGCCCGCACCCCACCGATACCGGCGAGGATCTCCTGCTTGATCCGGTGCTCCTGATCCCCGCCGTAGAGTCGGTCGGTCACGCCACGCAGATCGTGGTCATTTTCCGGGACGTCGGAATCCAGTAGCAGCAACGGGATTCGGCCCACCTGGGCGATCCAGACCCGCGCCTGCAGCCGGGCGTCATAGCCGTTCTCGCTGGGCATCGCGACCGAGACGAGCACCTGTTGCCCGTCATGGTCGGTGAGCAGCCGAAGCGGCAGGCCCTGCGGGTCCAGCGCCGGATAGCTCTCATGCTGCCAGCCGTCGGCGGTCAGCGACTGCCGGAAGTAACCCGAGCGGTAGAGCAGCCCGACGGCGATCAACGGCAGGCCCAGATCCGACGCCGCCTTGAGGTGGTCACCGGCGAGGATGCCGAGACCGCCCGAGTAGTTCGGGAGGGACTCGGCCACCCCGAACTCCATCGAGAAGTACGCGATCCCGTTGGGCAACTGGGCGCCGTGCTCGACCTCCTGCTGGTACCACAACGGCCGGTTGAGGTAGTCGTCGAGATCGGCGGCCAGCCCGTCGAGGCGGCGCAGGAACTCCTCGTCGCCTGCCAGGGCGTCCAGGCGCTGCGGGCTGACCTGCCCCAGCAGGCCCACAGGATCACAGCCGACCCGCTTCCACAGCTCGGGTTCGATCGTCTCGAACAGATCCTGCGTCGGCCGATCCCAGGACCAGCGCAGGTTGATCGACAACCGTTCGAGCGCGGCCAGGCGGTCGGGCAGATGCGCTCGGACGGTGAACCTTCTCAGCGCTTTCATCGGGCTATCACGCGAGACAACATTACTGACAATCCGGCGGCTCGCAGGGCGCTGGTCGAACTGCTTGGCCCGCTTCGGGTTGGGCTGCGCACTAACGTGGGTATAGGGCGCGACGAGGCTTATTCATCTTGACTGTGAACGCGACCAAGACGACGCAGCGGTCCCGTCGGCGGTGCCGCCGAGCACCTCGGTGGCCGCGCCAGAAGAAGGACCAGAAGAAGGAGTGGTAGGTGGCCGGTCGAATCGAGATCGATGACGTCGCGCCTGTCGTCTCCGGGGGGCGGTACCCAGCCAAGGCGGTCGTCGGAGAAATCGTTCCGGTCGCGGCCACCGTGTGGCGAGAGGGCCACGACGCGGTCGCGGCCACCTTGGTGGTGCGCTATCGCGGCACGGCATATCCCCAGCTTGCTGACGATCCGCCGGGGCTGGTGTCCGCCGAAGCGGTGCCGATCGAGACCGTGCTCGGCACGACGCCGCGCAAAAAGCCTCAGCATCTGCCCATGTCGACCGGGCGGACTCCCGATGTCTTCCACGGTGTGTTCACCCCCGACTGCGCCGGACTGTGGACGTATCGGGTGGACGGCTGGGGCGACCCGGTGGCGACCTGGCGTAAGAGCGTGACCGCCAAGCTCGACGCCGGTCAGAGCGAATCGGAGCTGTCGAACGACCTGTTGATCGGAGCCAATCTGCTGGAACGCGCCTCCACCGGTGTGCCGCGTCAGCATCGCTATCCGCTCATCGAGGCCGCGGCGCGGCTGCGCCAACCCGGCGACCCGTTCGCCCGCGCCGGCGCCGCGCTGGCACCGGAGGTCACCCGTCTGCTCGATGAGTATCCGCTGCGTGAGTTGGTGACCCGCGGCAAGCAGTACGGCGTCTGGGTCGACCGCCCCGAGGCGCGGTTCAGCGCCTGGTACGAGTTCTTCCCCCGTTCGACCGGCGGCTGGGACGCCAAGGGCAACCCGGTGCACGGCACCTTCGCGACCGCCACCAAGGCGCTGCCCCGCATCGCCCGGATGGGCTTCGACGTCGTCTACCTCCCGCCGATCCATCCGATCGGCAAGGTGCACCGCAAGGGCCGCAACAACAGCGTCACCGCCGCGCCCGACGACGTCGGCTCGCCGTGGGCGATCGGCAGCGACGAGGGTGGCCACGACGCGGTCCATCCAGACCTGGGCACGATCGACGACTTCGACGACTTCGTCGCCGCGGCGCGCGACGACGGCATGGAGGTGGCGCTCGATCTGGCGTTGCAGTGCGCCCCCGACCATCCGTGGGCCAGGGAACATCCCGAGTGGTTCACCGTGCTGCCCGACGGCACCATCGCCTACGCGGAGAACCCGCCGAAGAAGTACCAGGACATCTACCCGCTGAACTTCGACAACGACCCGGCCGGGCTCTACGAAGAGGTGCTGCGGGTGGTTCGGCACTGGATCTCGCACGGCGTCAAGATCTTCCGGGTCGACAACCCCCACACCAAGCCGCCGAACTTCTGGGCCTGGCTGATCGGCCGGGTGAAGAACGAGCACCCCGATGTGCTGTTTCTCTCAGAGGCGTTCACCCGTCCCGCGCGGCTGTACGGACTGGCCAAACTCGGTTTCACGCAGTCGTATTCGTACTTCACCTGGCGCACCGCGAAGTGGGAGCTCACCGAGTTCGGCCAACAGATCGCCGAGCACGCCGACTACGCCTGCCCGAACCTGTTCGTCAACACCCCCGACATCCTGCATGAAAGCCTGCAGCACGGGGGCCCTGGAATGTTCGCGATCCGCGCGGTGCTGGCGTCGACGATGAGTTCGGCGTGGGGTGTGTACTCCGGATTCGAACTCTACGAACACCGCGCCGTCCGGGAAGGCAGCGAGGAGTACCTCAACTCCGAGAAGTACGAGTTGCGACCCCGTGACTACGACGCAGCGCTGGCCGACGGTGAATCGCTGGAGCCGTTCATCACCCGACTCAACGAGATCCGCCGGCTGCATCCCGCGCTACATCAGTTGCGCACCATCACGTTCCACCACGTCGACAACGACGCACTGCTGGCCTACAGCAAGTTCGATCCCACCACGGGAGATCAGGTGCTGGTGGTGGTCACGCTCAACCCGTTCGGACCCGAAGAGGCCACGTTGTGGCTGGACATGCCCGCCCTCGGGATGGAGCCCTACGACCGGTTCTGGGTCCGCGACGAGATCACCGGCGACGAATACCAATGGGGGCAGTCCAATTACGTCCGCCTTGACCCGGTGCGCGCGGTGGCACATGTGTTGAACATGCCGCAGGTGCCCGCCGACCAACGACTCAATCTGCTGCGTAGGGAGTGACAACATGACGCAGACCAAACAAGCGAGCAGCCCACATCTGCGGCCGCACACCGCCGACCTCAACCGGTTGCTGGCCGGCGAGCACCACGACCCGCATTCGGTGCTCGGTGCGCACGAGTACGACGACCACACCGTGATCCGCGCCTACCGACCCCATGCCGTCGAGGTGGTCGCGGTCATCGGCGGGGAGCGGTATGCGTTCCAGCACATCGAATCCGGGCTGTTCGCGGTGGCGCTGCCGTTCACCGGGCTGGCCGACTACCGACTCGAGGTGCACTACACGGGGGGCGACGGGTCGACCCAGGTGCACACGGTGGCCGACGCGTACCGGTTTCTGCCGACGCTCGGCGAGATGGATCTGCACCTGTTCTCCGAGGGCCGCCACGAGCGGCTGTGGGAGATCCTGGGCGCGCATCCCCGCCGCTACACCACCCCCGACGGTGTCGTCGACGGTGTCTCGTTTGCGGTGTGGGCCCCGAATGCCAAGGGTGTCGCCCTGATCGGCGAGTTCAACCATTGGGACGGCAATGAAGCCCAGCTTCGCGTGCTCGGTTCGACCGGCGTGTGGGAGGTGTTCTGGCCGGGCTTCGAGATCGGCGGGTTGTACAAGTTCCGTATCCACGGCGCCGACGGTTCGGTCAGCGAGCGCGCCGACCCGATGGCGTTCGCCACCGAGGTGCCGCCGAAGACCGCCTCGAAGGTGACCCAGAGCGATTACACGTGGGCGGACGACGAGTGGATGACGCGCCGCGCGGCCCAGAACCCGGTGTTCGAGCCGATGAGCACCCTCGAGGTGCATCTGATGTCGTGGCGCCCGGGTCTGAGCTATCGCGAACTGGCCACCCAGCTCACCGAATACGTCGTCGAGAACGGTTTCACCCACGTCGAGTTGATGCCCGTGGCCGAGCATCCGTTCGGCGGTTCCTGGGGCTACCAGGTGACCTCGTACTACGCACCGACGTCGCGCCTGGGCTCCCCCGACGAGTTCCGCCATCTGGTCGACACACTTCACCAGGCCGGCATAGGTGTGATCATGGACTGGGTTCCCGCCCACTTCCCGAAGGACGCGTGGGCGCTCGGACGTTTCGACGGCACCGCGCTCTACGAGCACTCCGACCCCCGCCGCGGTGAACAATTGGATTGGGGCACTTACGTCTTCGACTTCGGCCGGCCCGAGGTGCGCAACTTCCTGGTGGCCAATGCGTTGTACTGGCTGCAGGAGTACCACATCGACGGCCTGCGGGTGGATGCGGTCGCCTCGATGCTCTACCTCGACTACTCCCGACCCGAAGGCGGTTGGACCCCGAACATCTACGGCGGTCGCGAGAACCTCGAGGCCGTGCAGTTCCTGCAGGAGATGAACGCGACCGTGCACAAGGCCGCCCCGGGCATTGTCACGGTCGCCGAGGAATCCACGTCCTGGCCGGGCGTGACGAGGCCGACAAACCTTGGCGGCCTTGGCTTTTCGATGAAGTGGAACATGGGCTGGATGAACGACACGCTGGAGTTCATCAAACGCGATCCGATCCACCGCAGCTACCACCACCACGAGATCACGTTCTCGATGCTCTACGCGTTCAGCGAGAATTATGTGCTGCCGATCAGCCACGACGAGGTCGTGCACGGCAAGGGCACGCTGTGGGGCCGGATGCCGGGCAACGACCACAACAAGGCCGCCGGACTGCGCAGCCTGTTGGCCTACCAGTGGGCGCATCCCGGCAAGCAGTTGCTGTTCATGGGCCAGGAGTTCGGCCAGCGTGCCGAATGGTCCGAGGAGCGCGGCGTCGACTGGTACCAGCTCGATGAGAACAGCTTCTCGACGGGCATCCAGCGCATGGTGCACGACATGAACACCGTCTACCGCACCAGGCGGGCCCTGTGGTCCCAAGACACCCGCCCGGAGGGCTACAGCTGGATCGACGCCAACGATTCGGCGAACAACGTGCTGAGTTTCCTGCGCTACGGCGACGACGGCTCCGTGCTGGCGTGCGTGTTCAACTTCTCCGGCGCCGAGCACACCCGCTATCGCCTGGGGCTACCGCACGCGGGCACCTGGCGCGAGGTGCTCAACACCGACGCCGACATCTACAACGGGTCGGGCATCGGCAACTACGGCGCGGTGGAGGCAACCGACGAGCCGTGGCACGGGCGTCCGGCGTCGGCGGTCATGGTGCTGCCACCGCTGTCGGCGCTGTGGTTCGAGTACGAGCCCGCCTGATGTGCCGGGGCGCTCCAGTGTGCGCTCAGATCGTCGTTTCGGCCGGATTCGGGGCGATTGTCGATCTGTGCGCACACTAGCGCCGGGCGCTAGTACAGCGCGTTGGCCAATTTGCGCCGGCCCGCGATGACCTCGGGGTCGGCCGGATCGAACAGATCGAACAGCTCGATGAGGCGAGTACGCACGGTGGTGCGATCGTCGCCCGACGTCCGCTTGACGAGATCGATGAGCCGGTCGAAGGCCGCGGCGACGTTCTGCTGGAGGACCTCGACGTCGGCGGCGGCGAACGCCAGCTCGATATCGCCGCGGTCCGCGTCGGCGGCGGCGATCGCGTCGGGCGTCCGGGAGGTGGCGCGCTGCAGGAAATCGATCTGGCGCACGGCGCCCTTGGCTTCGGCGTGACCGGGGTTGGCGTCGAGGATCGCCTGGTATGCGGTGCGTGCGGCGTCGAAGTCGCCGGCGTCCAGGTGCGAACGCGCCTGCGCGAGTTCGGGATCGACCTGTTCGGGGTCCCCCTCCTCAGCACCGCCGGGCAACTTGCCCGCGACCGCGTTCAGCAGCGAATCGATCCACCTGCGCAACTGCTCGGGGGGCTGCATGCCCTGGAAACTCGACAGGGGTTGGCCGGCGGCCAGTGCGACCACGGTCGGGATCGCCTGCACACCGAACATCTGCGCCACACGGGGCACGACGTCGACGTTGACCGTCGCCAACGACCACTTACCGCCGTCGGCTGCGGCCAGTTGCCCGAGGGCATCGCCCAATTGGACGCTGGCATCGCTGCGCGGTGACCAGAGCAGCACCACGACGGGAACCTGGCTGGACCGGACCAGCACCTCGGCTTCGAGGTTCGCCTCGGTGACTTCCACTCCACCGGAGGGGGCCGACGATTCGCCGTCGCCGGTCGAGGGGCGCTGCTTGAGGGCGGACAGATCAACCGCACCGGCCATCGAGGCCGCGATGGAAGGGCGTGGACGACTCACGCCCATAAGTTTGTCACGTCGTTTCGGCAACCGGCTGCCCCGGTTGCGCGATGGGCGCGACGACGGACTCCGCTCCCAACCGGCCGGTGCGCTCCACCCATATGAGGAAGACCACGCTGCCGAGCGGCACGATGCTCGCAACGATCCCCAGCAACCACGTACCGGTCCCCCACCTGAACATCACGGTCGCCAGCAGCCCCAGCACGACGAACGCCACGAAGACGGCGCCGTGGGCGGGTCCGAAGACCTTGACGCCGATCTCGGTGCGCGGGGCGCCGAGGTACTTGAAGTACATACCGATCAGCAGTCCGACCCAGCTCACCGCCTCGAGCAGGGCGACGAAACGAAACCATCCCGCGACGGTGCGCTGGTTCAGCAGGCGAGTCATGGCCGCCATTGTGCCCCAAACACGCGTTGATTACTACACGCCGTCGTAGGCCTTCAGCGCGCGCGCAGGATCAGTGCATCACCCTGACCGCCCGCACCGCACAGCGCCGCCACCGCGTAACCGGAACCACGCTTGGCCAGCTCGAGTGCGGCATGCAGCGTGATGCGGGCGCCCGACATCCCGATCGGGTGTCCGATGGCGATCGCACCGCCGTTGACGTTGACCTTGTCCGGATCGACTCCGAGCTCCTTCGTCGAGGCCAGCGCGACCGCGGAGAACGCCTCGTTGATCTCGATGACGTCGAGCTGATCGACCGAGATACCCTCGCGCGCAACCGCCTTCTTGATGGCGTTGGCCGGTTGCGACTGCAGCGTGGAGTCCGGGCCGGCGACGACACCGTGCGCGCCGATCTCACACAGCCACGACAGCCCCAGTTCCTCGGCCTTGGCTTTGTTCATCACGACGACGGCGCACGCACCGTCGGAGATCTGCGAGGCCGATCCGGCGGTGATGGTCCCGTCCTTGCGGAATGCCGGCTTCAGACCGGCCAGCGATTCGACGGTGGTGTTGGCGCGGATGCCTTCGTCCTCGGAGAACTCCAGGGGGTCGCCCTTGCGCTGCGGGATCTGCACCGGCACCACCTCATCGGCGTAGACGCCGTCTTTCCAAGCGGCAGCGGCCTTCTGGTGGGAACGGGCCGCGAACTCGTCCTGCTCGGCGCGGGTGAACTGGTCGACCTCGTTGCGCTGCTCGGTGAGCGCGCCCATCGGCTGGTCGGTGAACACGTCGTGCAGACCGTCGTAGGCCATGTGGTCGAGCACGGTGACGTCGCCGTATTTGTAACCCGCCCGACTGTTCATCAGCAGGTGCGGCGCCTGGGTCATCGATTCCTGGCCGCCGGCCACGACGACGTCGAACTCGCCCGCGCGGATCAACTGGTCGGCCAGCGCGATCGCGTCGATACCCGACAGGCACATCTTGTTGATGGTCAGCGAGGGCACGTCCCAGCCGATGCCTGCCGCGACGGCCGCCTGCCGGGCCGGCATCTGCCCGGCGCCCGCGGTGAGGACCTGGCCCATGATCACGTATTCGACGGCGGAGGCGGGGACCTTGGCCTTCTCCAGCGCCCCCTTGATCGCGATCGCGCCGAGATCGCTGCCGGAGAAGTCCTTCAGCGAGCCCATCAGCTTGCCGACGGGTGTACGGGCCCCGGCAACGATCACCGACGTGGTCATTTACTACCTCCAAAAAGTGGGTATATCGATGTGTGTTCCATGACACATTCCGCAAACATCTGTCTCAAGGTTACCGTTACGTTATGACCACCGAACACGTAGACGCACGTCCAGCGCTCGCCAGCGCACTCGTGACGGCGATCGATCACGTGGGGATCGCCGTTCCGGACCTCGACGCCGCGATCAAGTGGTACCACGATCACCTCGGCATGATCGTCCTTCACGAGGAGATCAACGAGGACCAGGGTGTGCGCGAGGCGATGCTCTCGGTGCGTGGCGCCCCGGTCGGCAGCGCGCAGATTCAGTTGATGGCGCCGCTGGACGAGACCTCGACCATCGCCAAGTTCATCGACAAGCGCGGCCCCGGTCTTCAGCAACTGGCCTACCGCGTCAGCGACATCGACGCGCTCAGCGAGCGCCTGCGCGCCGACGGCGTTCGGCTGCTCTACGACGCCCCACGTCGCGGCACCGCGAACTCGCGGATCAACTTCATTCATCCCAAGGACGCCGGCGGGGTCCTCGTCGAGCTCGTCGAGCCGGCTTCCGACAAGCACTGACGGCGGTCACTAGGACCACCTGCGGGTCGGGCCGCGCGTGGCGCGGTGCGTCCAGCACGGCGTGTGCCAGTGGCGACGGTCGTCGGCCGCCCGCTCCCCCATATCGGCCGGAAGCACCACGACATGTGCTGTCCCGGGCCGGATTTCGTGGTCACACCCCGGACACCGGTACGTCTTGGTGGCACGCGCGGCGGCGATCGGACGCACCTCGTAGTCGTAGCCGTCGGGCCCCGTCTCGATACGGCGGGACGCAGGAAGCGGCGGTGGCGGCCGCTCGGAACGCCGACGAGACCGCTTGCGGGCCATCAGAACAACCGGAACTCGTCGCTGTCCATACCGCGCATCTTGTCGTAGTCCAACGTGACGCAGCGGATACCGCGGTCGGTGGCCAGCGTGCGGGCCTGCGGCTTGATCTGCTGTGCGGCGAAGACGCCGGCGACCGGGGCCAACAGGCTGTCGCGGTTGAGCAGTTCGAGATAGCGGGTGAGCTGCTCGACCCCGTCGATCTCGCCGCGGCGCTTGATCTCGACCGCGACCGAACCGCCGTTCGCGTCGCGACACAGCAGGTCGACCGGGCCGATCGCGGTCATGTACTCGCGCCGCACCAACGTGTAACCCGCGCCCAGCAATTCGACGTGCTCGGCCAGCAGCTCCTGCAGATGCGCCTCGACACCGTCCTTGACCAGGCCGGGATCGACGCCGAGTTCGTGGCTCGAGTCGTGTTCGATGTCTTCGACGGAGATCCGCAGCTGCTCACCGGCCTTGTTCTCGACCACCCACACGGGCGTCGGGCCGGAGGTGTCCTCGGTGAGGCGACACGGCGGGGTCATCCAGTTCAGCGGTTTGTAGGCACGGTCGTCGGCGTGCACGCTCACCGAACCATCCGCCTTGATCAGCAGCAGCCGCCGCGCCGAAGGCAGGTGTGCGGTCAGGCGTCCGACGTAGTCGACAGTGCACTGGGCGATCACGAGACGCACCCGACCACCTTAGGCGGCCGCCCGGCGATTTAGGCTGAGGGGACGATGACCGCCAACGGGAGCGTCGCACAGCGGCTGGGTCGCGTCCTGGAGACGGTGACCCGCCAGAGCGCGCGGCTGACCGACACCCCGGAATACGGGTCGTGGTTACTCGGGAAGCCCCAAGAGAGTCAGGGGCGGCGACGCGTCCGCATCCAGGTGATCCTGACGTTCTTCATACTGTTCACCAACATCCTCGGCATCGCGGTCTCGCTGCTGCTCAACGGGGTCGCCATCCCGGTTCCCAGTGTCTTCACCGACGCACCGGCCTGGCTGACCTGGGGCGTGGTTCCGGCCTACATGGTGGTCGCGCTGATCTTTGGCACGACCTGGATCACGTCGCGCACCGTTGGCTCGCTGCGGTGGGCGATCGAGGAGCGGGCACCGACCCGCGAGGACCAGCGAAACGTGTTCCTGGCGCCGTGGCGGGTGGCCAAGAAGCTTCTCCTGCTGTGGGGCATCGGCACGGTGCTGCTGACCGTGCTGTACGGCATGCAGGACCCGGCGTTCATTCCGCGGTTCCTGCTCGCGGTGGGCTTTCCCGGCATCGTGGTGGCGACCGCCTGCTACATGATCACCGAGTTCGCGCTGCGCCCGATCGCCGCTCAAGCACTCGAGGCTGGTCGCCCGCCGCGGCGGCTGGCGCACGGTGTCATGGGGCGAACGATGACGGTCTGGCTGCTCAGTTCCGGAGTGCCGGTGCTGGGCATCCTTCTGCTTGCGGTGTTCGCCCTGGCGCTGCGGAACCTCACCGCCACCCAATTCGCGGTGGCCGTGATGATCATCGCGGTGATCGCCCTCGCCTTCGGGCTCACCCTGATGTGGCTGCTGTCGTGGCTCATCGCCACCCCGGTACGCGTCGTGCGAACGGCTCTCAAGCACGTCGAGGAGGGCGACCTGGACTGCAATCTCGTCGTTTTCGACGGCACCGAACTCGGCGAGCTACAGCGGGGGTTCAACTCGATGGTGCAGGGGCTCAAGGAACGCGAACGCCTGCGGGACATCTTCGGACGCCATGTCGGCCGGGAGGTCGCCGCCGAGGCGGAGAAGCAGCGACCCAAGCTCGGCGGCGAGGAACGTCACGTCGCAGTGATCTTCGTCGACATCATCGGGTCGACGAAGCTGGTCACGGCCAAGCGCGCGACCGAGGTCGTCGACCTGCTCAACCGGTTCTTCGCCGTGGTCGTCGAGGAGGTGGATCGTCACCACGGCTTCGTCAACAAGTTCGAGGGCGACGGCGCACTCGCGGTGTTCGGGGCGCCGGTGCGTCTGGAGAACCCGGAGGATTCGGCGCTGGCCGCCGCGCGGTCGATCGCGCGGCGCATCCACGAGGAGGTGCCCGAGTTCGACGCCGGCATCGGGGTGGCCGCCGGTGAGGCGGTGGCCGGCAATGTCGGCGCCCGGGAACGTTTCGAGTACACCGTCATCGGCGAGCCCGTCAACGAGGCGGCACGGCTGTGCGAACTGGCCAAGGAGACTCCCGGACACATTCTCGCCAGCGCCGACGCGCTGCGCGGCGCTAGCGAAACCGAGTGTGCCCACTGGCGATTGGGTGATGAGGTGACGTTGCGGGGGCACGACGAGCCGACGAGGTTGGCCCTACCCGCCTGAATCACCCGAGCCGAGGTGCGCCGTAGCGCTCAGCGCATCCTCGAGTGTGCCGTACACCCTGGCATCGAAGCCCGCGGTGTGGCTCGCCGTCAGGACCCGGTCGGGGTCGACCACGTAGCCCTCCTTGCCGGCCGCGACGAGCGATTCGCGCATGCCCGCGAACATGCGGCGCGCCGCGTCGTCGATGTCGTCGACCCGTGACAGTTCCAGAATCGCGACGTCGAATGCGTCGCGCTCGCGATAGACCCTGCGCAGCACCTGCTCGGCACCGGCGAACAACAGGTCGCCGTGCAGTTCGAAAACCCGCACACCCGGTTCGACGTCGTACGCGTTGCGGATCGTCGACCGGGATTCCCGGGTGTGCGCGAGGAAGTGCAGGCCGAGCTCCGCAGACATGCTGCGACACACTTCGGTCCCTCGCACGCTGTTGCCTTTGGCGTCCAACCGCGGTGAGTAGACGCCGATTCCGAGCTGCCCGGGCAGCACGGCCGCGATGCCGCCGCCGACACCGCTCTTGGCGGGCATGCCGACGGCACTCGCCCAATCCCCTGCCGCGTCGTACATCCCGCACGTGACCATCACGCTCAGCGTGCGTTGCACGACCGCCGCACTGGCCACGCGCCGCCCAGCCACCGGCTCGACGCCACCGCGGGCGAGCGTGGCGGCCATGACGGCCAGATCGGTGCTCGTCACCTGGATCGAGCACTGCCGGAAGTAGACGTCGAGAGTCTCGTCGGGATCGCCGTCGAGTACGCCGAAGCTCTGCAGCATGTAGGCGATCGCGCGGTTGCGACTACCGGTGGCCTGCTCTGAACCGTAGACGTCGTGATCGATTGCGAGCTCGCGGCCCGCAAAAGCCGAATAGAACTCGTGAATCTGGTTGAACCGCTCGTCGGCCGTGGCGCCGGGTATCAGCGAGGCGGCGGCGATCGCACCGGCGTTGATCATGGGATTCTTCGGCGTTTTGGTGGTTTCGTCGACGCTGATCTGGTTGAACGCCTCACCGGAGGGTTCAACGCCGATCTTGGCGTCGACGGCGTCCATGCCCATGCGCTCCAGCGCGAGCGCGTAGGTGAACGGCTTCGATATCGACTGGATGGTGAACTCGATTGCCGTGTCACCGGATTCATAGACATAGCCATCGGCCATCGACAACGACAGGCCGAATCCCTTGGGATCCACGCGTCTCAGCTCGGGGATGTAGTCGGCCAGCGCCCCTTCGTCGTTGTCGGCGTGGCGCTCCCGAATCTGGTCCAGGAGCGACTGCACCAGTTCGGCCATGGCGCAATCCTAGGCCGGTACCCAGTTTCCGTGGAACCCCGCGGGAACGCGGTGCGGTAGCCGGATGGTCGCGACGTCTTCCAAGGTCTGCGCATCGAGTAGTGCCAGCTCACTGCGGTCGGTCCGGCGGTCGTAGACATAGCCCATCAACACGCCGTCGTCCTCGGCCGCGTCCGGTGACGAGGGCTCGAAGACGAACTCCCCGAGCACTTTTCCGTCACCGAACGACCGCGATTGGGTTCTGCCGCCGACGAGATCGTGCTTGAGCAGGACGTCGGCGGCCTCGCCCTCGCCGACGCTGGGCGCATACCCGTAGCGGTGCCGCTTACCGACGCGGCGTTCGTCGACACGGGGAAACTCCTGACCGCGATCGTCGATGCGCGATTCGCGGACCTTCCCGTCGGCGAGATCGACCGTCCAGCGGTCGAGCGTCGGGGGCCCCTCGTCGGGGCCAAGCTGGTTGGTGTCGAACATCTTCGGGTGCCGCACCACGTCGAGCACGATGGTGTCGCCGTCGTCGTAGGCGTTCATCGGATGGAACACGTAGCAGGGCTCGACGTCGAACCAGCGCACATCGGCATTGCCGCCCTCGCGTGGCATCACCCCGACCCGCGCCGGATACCGAGGGTTCCACGAGTACGGGAACCGGCGATCGGTTGTCTGACCCCGCGGTTGCCGCGCGCTGATCGGGTCGGGAATGCGCACCCGGCCGATGAGGGCCGACAACACCAGCCGGGACACGGAACGAAGACCGCGCGGAACCGTCATCCGGACCGCCATACCGGTGTCGAACGTCACCGGCAGGTCGTAGAACACGACGTGGTTCTCGGTCAGCGAGAAGTCGTGCATCATCGGGCTTCCCGCCACCTCGATGTCGACCGTGCGTCGCGCGCGCCCGTCGGCATCGATCACCGAGTACTGCACCGTGTTGCCGCGGTACATGCTGTAGGAGACGGCGTGCAACTCACCGCTGTCCGGGTCGCGCTTGGGATGGGCGGTGCAGCCACCGGTCAGCGTCCCGTCGAAATCACAGGCACCGACGGTGTCGAGCTCGTCGGTGAGTTCGACGTGGGTGACGCCGGACTCGATCAGCGCGATCGTCTTACCGGCATGTCCGATGACGTTGGTGTTGGCGCCGATTCCCGAGATCGGAAAGTGCCCCTTTGGCGGCTGCTCTCCCAGAGCCCGCGCGGTCTGCGGACCACGGACCCACCGGTTGCGATACCACTCCGCCCTGCCCTCGCGAATCCGGATCCCGTGCACCATCCCGTCTCCGATGAACCAGTGGTACAGCTCGGGGTCGAGCTCTCCGATCGGGTTTGGGCCGTTGCGCAGATAACGGCCGTCGAGGTGCTCGGGAATCGTCCCGGTGACGTCCAGGTCGGTCAGCGTGTGCTCGTCGTGGATCGGCGCGAAGGCGCCTTCGAGGTAACGGTTCGTCATCGGACATCCCTATAACAGTGTTATGACCCCCTCTGTATAACACCGTTATGGCACCATGGCAAGGGTGAGCACCGCTCGGGAACAGCTGGTCGAGGCCGGCATCCGCATCCTCGAGCGCGACGGCCTGGCCGCGCTGAGCGCGCGCAACCTCGCCGCCGAGACCGGAACCTCGACGATGGCGGTGTACACCCACTTCGGGGGCATGTCGGGTTTGATCGACGCGATCGCCGGCGAGTCGTTCCTCCGCTTCACGCGGGCCCTGACCCAGGTCACACCGACCGATGACCCGGTCGCCGACTTCTTTGTGATGGGCGCGCGCTACCGCGAATTCGCGCTGCAGAACCCGCAGCGCTACCAGATGATGTTCGGCACCGCGGCCGAGTCATTGAACAGGTACCACGCCGATCTCACCGCCACCGGCAGCGCCAGCGCCCGAAGCGAGTGGGCCGCGTCATTCGACGCACTGCTGACCGGCGTGCGCCGGATGATCGCGGCCGGGCGCATCCGCGACGACGGGGAGGCGGCCGTCGCGGGGCGGCTGTGGAGCATCAGCCACGGTGCGGTGCTGCTGGAGGTCGCCGGATTCTTCGGGCACGAGGGCCACGGCCTGACTCAGATACTCGAACCGTTGATCGTCGACACCCTCGTCGGAATGGGCGACGAGCGCGACCGCACGATGCAGTCGCTGACGACCGCCATGGCGACACTGTCCGGACCGTAGACCTTCAACGCCGGGACGGACCGAAATCTCAACCGAGCGTTTCGAGTCGATCGGCAGCGAGTCGGCGGGTGTCGGTCGGTCCCGTCAGCTCTCGTCGTGTCCCACTTCCGCGGGCAGCGGTGGCGGCAGCGGCTTTTGCGATGTCGTGGGTGCCGAACTCGCCGCCGGGGGCGACATCCCGGGGCTCGACGCGGAGACCTCGTGGAAATCCAGCATTGCCTCGTCGCGGATGACGCGTGAGCCCTCCGCGAGGATCAGCGACTCCTCGGAGACGGTGTAGGTGATCCCGTTGTTGTCGACCGTGAACGTGTTCCCCGACTTCTGCGCGGTTTTGATCAGTTTCGCGCCGTCGCGCAACCGCACTCCGCGGTATTCGTAACCGCCGTTGGGTGTCTCACAGATCGCCACGCGCGACGTGGCGGTGCTGCCGAACACCACCGCCGAGTAGGGCGCCGCACACCGCGCGGTCGAGTCGACGTAGCCGCGGGTGTCGCTGGCCGGCGCCGCGAGGGCCGACGGCAGGGTGAACGCGGCCGCGGCCGAGCATGCGGCCACGGCACCGATCAGAAACCATCCTCGATTCGACATTGCTTCCACGACACCACGACATCGGCATCTGCGCACCTGACAAAGGCCGACTGGCCCGAATCGTTAGCACGCCGCAACCGGCCCGTTAGCTGGACCTCGGCGTGAACCGCACCGGAAGGGACGACAGACCGGAGGTGAGACTGGTCGCCGCCCATGTCTCCGGGCCGGCCTGCTCGATGTCGGGTAGGCGCGTGAGCAACTCACGGATCATCACCGTGCCTTCCGCCCGGCCCAGATGCGAGCCGACGCAGAAGTGCGGGCCGCCGCCACCGAACGCGATGTGTTCGCTGCGTTTGCGGTCGATGTCGAAGGCTTCGGGGTCGTCGTAGACCCGCTCGTCGCGATTGCCGGAGCCGTAGTACATGACCACGCGATCCCCCTTGGCGATCGGCTGGCCGGCTAGCTGGGTGTCCTCGGTGGCCAGGCGGCGGATGTAGACGACCGGCGAGAGCAGACGCAGCATCTCCTCGATCGCACCGGGCAGGAGCGCGTCGAGATCCTCGACCAGACGTCGACGGACGTCAGGATGATCGAACAACAGCTTCATCCCGCCCGAGATGAGGTTGCGCGACGTGTCGAGGCTGCCGTCGGTGAGAAGTATGAAGTTGCCGATGAACTCCATGTCGGTGATCGGGCGACCGTCGACTTCCATGTTCGCGTAGGCGCTCAACACGTCATCGGCAGGGTTGGCCTTCTTCGCGGCGAACGCCTCGAAGCCCATGCCCGCCATCTCGATGAACGCCGCATGAAACGCCTCCTCCCCCACGATGTCCGGGGAGCTGTGCGTGATCATGAACAGCTCGTGCAGGCGGTGACCGTGTTCGCGGGGTATGCCAAGCAGGGCCGCCGCCGTGTAGCCGGCCATCTGACCGGCCAGCTCGACGACGTCGCACTCGCCGAGACCGGCCACCTCGTCGACGATGCCGGAGGCCAACCGCTGCAGGTCCGGGATCATGTGTTTGACCCGCGCCGGGATCAGGCGCGGCGCAATCACTTTGCGAAAGTGTGCGTGTCGTGGTGCGTCCATCGACAGGAACCCGACCTCGATCTCCGCGTCCACGATGCCGACCGACGGTGAGGACTGGAACAGCTCGGGATGGTGCTCTATGTGGCGGATATCGGCGTTGCGCGTCACCGCCCAGAAAAAGCCGCCGTCCGGGGCAGGGTGCTTGTAGACGGGCGCATTGGCCCGCAGCCATCGGTATTGCTCGAAGGGGTGGCCGTTGCTGAACGACTTCGCCGAGTACAGATCGATGGGGATCTCCGGCGCGGCGGCGTCAAGTGTGTCGGTCATCTACAACCTCCGGGTCTGTACCTGCCACCGGCATGCGTCGCGAACCGCGCCCACGTCCGGCGGCCAAGCCCGAATACTGTCATATTTGAGGTGTTTGACGCTAGGGTGCTTTTCATGTCCGCGCCGTCAACGCACCCGTTGCGTGACCGCTGCGCGATCGTCGGGATCGGCGCCACCGATTTCAGCAGGAAGTCCGGACGGACCGAACTGGCGCTGGCCGCGCAGGCGTGTACCGCCGCGATCGCCGACGCGGGCCTGGCACCGGCCGACGTCGACGGCATCGTGCGCTGCGAACAAGACGCGGTGCGCCACAACGACGTGGCCGACGTTCTGGGCCTGCCTTCGTTGACCTACTGGGGATCGACCGGCACGGGGGGTTCGGCCCCGGCCGGGATGGTGGCGCAGGCTTGCGCGGCCATCGCCGCCGGGCTGGCGCGGTCCGTGTTGGTGTTCCGCTCGCTCAACGGGCGTTCGGGCGCTCGTTTCGGCCGGGGGCGGCGCCAGAACGCACCCGTCGGCGGGAACGGCTCGTACGACGAGTTCTTCCTGCCCTACGGCCTGATGGCCCCCGGTCAGATGTTCGCGTTGATCGCCCGTCGGCACATGATCGAATTCGGCACCGAGCCCGAGCATCTGGGTGCGATCGCACTCGCCTGTCGCGAGCACGCCAACGCCAATCCCGCCGCGCAGATGCACGGCAAACCGATGACCATGGCCGACTATCTGGACTCCCGGCCGGTGACCGAACCGCTGCGCCTCTACGACTACTGCCTGGAAACAGACGGTGCGTGCGCCGTCGTGGTGACCTCCAGCGAACGGGCGCGCGATACCGCCTCCACGCCGGTGTCGATCCGCGCGGTGGCCCAGGGCGCCGACGCCTACCAACAACCCGGGTTGGTCTTCCCGGCGCTGATGCGAGAAAGCCTGGTCGAGCAACCGTCGCGACGGACGGCCGAAACCCTGTATCGCAGAGCCGGTTTGGGACCGGAGGAGGTCGACGTCGCGCAGCTGTACGACTGCTTCACCATCACCGTGCTGCTTCAGTTGGAGGACTACGGCTTCGCCGCCAAGGGTGAGGGGGGTCATTTCGCCGCGAGCGGCGCACTGCGCGCCGGAGGCACCCTGCCCATCAACACGGCAGGCGGAAACCTGTCGGAGGGTTACATCCACGGACTCAACCACGTGGTCGAAGGAGTGCGGCAAATCCGAGGGCATTCGACCAGTCAGGTACCCGGCGCCGAGGTGTGCCTGGTGACGTCGGGACTACCGACCGCCACCGGCGCCCTGATGCTCACCGCCGCCCGATAGGACTTCCATGACCGATGCACCCTCCCCCGTCGTCGATGACCCGGACACCGGTGGATTCTGGCAAGCAGCACAACGCGGAACACTCGCGGTCCAGTGGTGTGACGCATGCGATCAACCGGTCCACCTTCCGCGGCCACAGTGCCCTCGGTGTGCTTCGGAGACCCTGGCCTGGCGCGAGGTCGACGGTGAGGCGACCGTGTATTCCTGGGCGGTGGTACATCATCCGGTCCATCGCGCGTTCTCGGTTCCATACACCGTCGTGCTGGTCGCTCTCGCCGCACACCCCGCGGTCCGACTCATCGCGCACCTCGACGGGGCACCGCCCCTGCACGAGGGGCAGCGCATGCGGTTCTTCACGCGCCCCGATACCAGCGGAGCGCTGCTGCCGCAGTGGGCGCCCATCACCGAGAGCGGGGAAGGGGATTGACGTGACCAAGGTGCTGCAGGGTGTGCGGGTGCTGGAGGTGGCCCTGTACGGCTTCGTACCGGCGGCGGCCAGCGCGTTGTCCGACTGGGGAGCCGACGTGATCAAGGTCGAGCATCCCGAGACCGGTGACCCGATTCGCGGCCTGGCAGCGTTCGGGGTCAAGCCCGGCGACGGCGGGGTGACCATGCTGTGGGAGGTACTCAATCGCGGAAAGCGTTGCGCGGGAATCGACATCGCCCATCCAGACGGGTACGAAGCGCTGATGGCGCTCGTCGACCAGGCCGATGTCTTCCTGACGAACTTCCTGGGGCCGGCCCGCCAGCGCCTGCACATCGACGCCGAACACATCCGGGCACGAAACCCGCGCATCATCTACGCCAGGGGAACCGGTCACGGCGTCCGGGGTCCCGACGCCGACCGCGGCGGCTTCGACGGTATTTCCTACTGGGCGCGCGCCGGTTTGGCGACCGCGGCCATGCCGGCCGATTACGACTACCCGATCAATCTGCCGGGCCCGGCCGTTGGAGACATCCAGGCCGGACTGAACCTGGCGGGCGGCATCTGTGGGGCGCTGTATCACCGTGAGCGCACGGGTGAGGGTGCCGTCGTCGATGCGTCGCTGTTGTCGGCGGGCCTGTGGGCCATGCAATCCAGCATCGCTGGCAGCTATGTCACCGATCGCGACCAACTGGTCAAGGGTGACCGGCGCCGTCCCGGCAATCCCCTGGCCAACGTATACCGGACCGCTGATGGCCGTTTCGTCTTCCTCGCCATGCTCGAAGCCGACCGGTACTGGCCGGGATTCTGCCGCGCCGTCGGTCGGCCCGAGTGGATCGACGATCCGCAATTCGCGACCGCCTCGTGCCGGCGCAAGAACATCGAGCGCTGCGTCGCACTCCTGGACGAGTTGTTCGCCGAACAACCACTGGAGCATTGGAAGACTGTGCTCGACAGCCAGGAAGGGCAGTGGAGCGTCGTGCAGTCACCCCGCGAGACGCTCAGCGACCAGCAGGCTTGGGACAACGGCTTCTTCACCATGGTGAACTACGACAACGGCGCGCGGTTGCCGTTGGTGCCCGCCCCCGTCCAGTTCGACGAGGCGCCGGGAGATCTGCGCCCCGCACCCGGACACGGGGAGCACACCGACGATTTGCTCCGCGCGTGCGGATACGACGATGAGACGATCATGAACCTGAAGATCGGCGGCGCCATCACCTGACCCCGGTGGTATCGGCTCAGGCCGAACGCGGAAAGTGAAACAGGTTGCGCGCGTTGGTTTCGGCAATCATCGCCACCTCGTCGTCGGGCACGGCGGCCAGGGCTTCAGCGGCGCGTTTACGGCAGTTCGGCCAGTTGGAATCCGAGTGCGGGAAATCGCTTTCCAGCATGATGCGGTCGACCCCGATCTTGTGCCGGCTTTCCACACCGTGGTCGTCATCGATGAAGCAGGTCCAGAAGTGTTGGTGGAACAACTCCGAGGGGCGGGCGTCGAAGTCGATGTCCTGGTAGTAGCGGTGCCGTTCCCAGGTGAAATCGGTTCGTTCGAGCATGTAGGGAACCCAGCCGATGCCTCCCTCGGCCAGGGAGAACTTCAGGTTCGGGAACTGCTGGAGCTTGCCGGACAACAGCAGATCGACCGTCGTCCACCAGGAGTTCGTGGCGAACACGGCGATCGCCACAGCGAAGGGGGCCGCCTTGCTTTTCATGGTCTTGGGCGCGAACGGCGCACCGGAAAACGAGAAGCCGGGCACATAGCCGCCGGCACCGAAGTGCAGCGACACCGGAAGCTCGGCGTCCGAACACAGCTGCCACAGCGGATCCCAGTGATCGGTGTGGAATGACGGGAGACCGAAAACCGATGTGGTGTCGGGGAACGAAAGTGTCCGCGCGCCCTTCGAGACGAGGCGTTCGGCTTCGGCCACCGCCGCGTCGATATCCCAGAACGGCACCATCCCCAGCGGGATGTACCGGTCCGGCGCCGTGGCGCACCATTCGTCGATGTAGAAGTCGTTCCACGCTTGAATACACAGCCGCGCAAGCTCTTTGTCCTTGCCACGAAAAAACGTGCTTCCCGCGAAACCGGGAAATGAGGGGAAGCACAGGGCGGCATGGACGCCGTCGACGTCCATGTCCTTGACCCGCATCGCGGGGTCGTAGCACCCGGGGATCATGTCCTCGTAGCGCACGGGGTCCACACCCCACTCCTCGCGAGGCTTACCGGCCACGGCGTTGAGTCCGATGGTGGGGAACCGCTCGCCGTTGTAATGCCACAACTGGCTGCCGTTGACGTCCCTGATCTGCGGTGCGTCCTCGTGCCACCGCGTGGGCAGGCGATCCACCCACACACGGGGGTGCTCCACCAGATGGTCGTCGACGGAGATGATCTGGTGCTGTTCCTGTAGCGGCATGGCATCCTCCTGATGCCGGCGTCGACGGCGTCCATGTCCGTCGTGACGGCGACTGCTCAAATATACCTATATTTGGTCTACGTACAAGCTTTCCGAGCCGCGACGAGTACGCTGAATGTGCGAGTATTCACGCGTTCTTGCGGGCAAGGCGGTATGAGGGATGACGGTTGACGACTGGCGGGCCGACGGTCCCCGTCAGGAGCTGGTTGCCCGGATCCGTCGCGGCAAGCTCTCGTTGGGTATCGCCCAGGACATCGTTCGGCGCATCGCACTGGATCAGCTGTCGGCCGGGAGCCCGCTTCCCACCGAACAGGCGATGGCCGCCGAGTTCGGCGTCGGCCGGGCCTCGATCCGCGAAGCCCTGCGGGTGCTCGAATTACAGGGAATCGTCGAGATCCGCCGGGGCAACGGCGGCGGTCCGGTTGTCGGCCACCGCGGCCCGCAACGCTTCGGCGAGACGATGACGATGCATCTGCAGCTGGCCCACGCGACGATGCGCGACGTCAACGAGTCAATGATCTATCTCGAGCCGCTGGCGGCCGAACGGGCCGCACTGCGAGTTCGTGAGGGCTCGGCCGATCCGCACCTCGTCGCGCAGATGGTCGAGGAGAGCCGCCGCGGGATGGCCCGAGTGACCGAGCAGAATCTGTCCAGCCACGACTACGTGGACTCGGGCAGCCGCTTCCACATCGTGGTCCGCGACATCTGCCCGAACCCGGCGCTCGACCTTCTCACCGAGTCGGTGAGCCACATCTTCTCCAGCCGCACCGCGCAAGGTGGCGCCAACCTCTTCAGTGACATGACGAGAACCCGCCTGCACTTCGATCACATCCGCATTGCCGATGCCATCGAAGCCGGCGATCCGGACGCGGCGCGCGAACTCATGCGTGAGCACATGACCACTGCGTCGCAGGCGATCTTCGAGGTTGCGCCGGACTTGGCCGACAACCTTGTCGACTGGCAGTGACGGGCCCGTGGGTCGGGCCGCGCTTCACACGTTGCAGAATCCGGCATCGACGGGCAGGCACACGCCGGTGATGTAGCGGCCCCGCTCGGAGACCAACCAGGCCACCGCGTCGGCGATGTCCTCGGGCTGAAGGATGTTGACGTCCGGCAGAACGTTGCGAAGGTTGGCCAGTGGCCGCTCGGCGACGGTTGCGATCCAACTGGAGAACGCCTCGTTGCGGGTCATCCCGGAGTCAACACCGGTGGGCAGTATGGCGTTGACGCGAATGTTGTGCGGCCCAAGTGTGTTCGCGAACACCCGCATCAAACCGAGGATGCCCGACTTCGCGGCGGTGTAGCCGTCGAGGCCACCCCAACCGCCGGTGAAACCCTTGACCGCGGCCGTGGAGCTCGTCAGTACCACCGATCCGGGACGACCGGCCTCGACGAGTGCTGGGGTGGTGGCCTTCACGGTGTTCCATACGCCGGCAAGCATGATGTCGATCGCGTCCTTGAAGGCGCGGGCCTCGTCGACGTCGGAGGGGTAGGCGCACCCGCCGGCGTTGGCGATCACGATGTCGGCGCAGTCGACCCCGAGTTCATGGGTACCGGCCGAAAAGGCTTGTCGGACTTGGTCGAATTCGCGGACATCGGCGATCTGGAGGCTGGCCCGCTGCCCGGCCTTCTCCACCAGTCGGCGGGTTTCCTCGAGTTCGTCCCGTGTACCCATGGGGTAGGGAATGGTCTCGATATCGGCGCAGATGTCGACCGCGATCACGTCGATGCCGTCGGCGGCCAGGCGCACGGCGTGAGCCCTGCCCTGCCCGCGAGCCGCCCCCGTGATCATTGCGACCCGCTGCGCGCCCGTCATCGGTCTCCGTCGGTTCTCGAATGTTCGACTATTTGGATCAACGTACGGCGGGTGCGGCTCCACCGTCAAGCATCCCGTTTCGCGACCGCATGGCCGGTACCCACTTCGGCCCCCAATGACCATGTCGGTTTTCCGCCAGTTCTGTCGGTGGTCGCGTGTAAAGGTGAGAGACATGTACGACGATTTCGACCGCTGCTACCGGGCCGTCCAGTCCAAGGACGCTCGGTTCGACGGTTGGTTCGTCACCGCGGTGCTCACCACCGGAATCTATTGCCGGCCGAGCTGTCCGGTCCGCCCGCCGTACGCCCGCAATATGCGGTTCTATCCGACCGCGGCAGCCGCGCAGAAGGCCGGATTTCGCGCCTGCAAGCGGTGCCGACCCGACGCCTCCCCCGGGTCACCGGAATGGAACGTCCGTGGCGATGTCGTCGCGCGGGCCATGCGGCTGATCGCCGATGGCGTCGTCGACCGCGATGGTGTCACCGGACTGGCCGCCAGACTCGGATACACGACCCGCCAGGTCGAGCGGCTCCTACAGGCAGAGGTCGGCGCCAATCCGCTCGCGTTGGCGCGGGCACAGCGTTCGCAAACGGCACGTGTGCTCATCGAGACTACCGAATTGCCCTTCAGCGACGTCGCATTCGCATCAGGCTTCTCCAGCATCCGTCAGTTCAACGACACCGTCCGAACGGTGTATGACCTTCCTCCGACCGCACTCCGCCAGCGCGCGCGAACACGCCTGGGCCGCAACGACGACGGTGTCGGAGCCATATCGCTGCGACTGCCGGTCCGCACCCCGTTTGCGTACGAGGGATTGTTCGGCCACTTGGCGGCCAGTGCGGTGCCGGGCGTCGAAGAGGTGCGCGACGGCACTTATCGGCGCACACTGCGATTGCCCAACGGCAACGGAATCGTCTGTCTCACACCGCAGCCGGACCATGTGCAGTGCCGCGTCGCACTCGAGGATTTCCGCGACCTCGCCACGGCCATCGCCCGCTGCCGACGGCTCCTCGACCTCGATGCCGACCCCGAAGCGGTCATCGATGCGCTTTGCGCCGACGCCGGCTTGAGCGCCCTGGTCGCCAAGGCTCCGGGGCAGCGCATTCCCCGCACCGTCGACGAACAGGAACTGGCCGTGCGAGCGGTACTCGGCCAACAGGTGTCGGTAAAGGCGGCGCGCACCCATGCCGGCCGCCTCGCGTCCGCGTACGGTCAACCGATCGCCGATGTCAACGGCGGTCTGACGCATGTCTTTCCAACGGTCGAGCATCTCGCCGAGATCGACCCCGCCCATTTGGCATTTCCGAAATCCAGACAACGGTCCCTGACGTCGCTGATCCGCGCGCTGGCCGACGGTGACGTGGTGCTGGATGCGGGCTGCGATTGGAATAACGCACGTGAGCAACTGCAGACGTTGCCGGGAATCGGGCCGTGGACCGCGGAGATCATCGCCATGCGCGGGTTGGGAGACCCCGACGCGTTCCCGGTGACCGACCTTGGCGTGCGGGTGGCGGCCGAGCAGCTGGGCCTGCCCGCTGATGTGCGGTCGCTCACCGAACACAGCGTCCGTTGGCGACCGTGGCGGTCGTATGTGACGCAGCATCTGTGGACCGCGCTCGATCATGCGGTCAACGACTGGCCTCCTAAGGATGCGGTCGCCGCGGGCTAGCTCCGCGCCGAACTGTTTAGCCGCTCACGCGGGACGTGAGTGGTGGGTGTTCGATTGGCCGACTTCAGATTTCAGGGCGATGGCGCGTGTGGCGATACGGGTGTCGCCGATCGGAGCTGTCCTTCGGTCAGTCGCGTTCGGCCCCGTATCGCAGCAGGACCGTGCCGCATGGGAAGGTGCGGTTCTCCAACAACTGCAACGAGATCCGTCCCGGCAGCTTCGGAAAGAACGGAGTGCCGCCGCCGACAGCGGTGGGCGCCACCACGAGCCGATACTCGTCCACCAAGCCGGCCTGCACGATCGGTGCGGCCAGCGTGGCACCGGCGACCTCCAGATTGCCGTCGGTTTGGGCCTTCAGCTTCCTTACGACCTCGACCGGGTCGCCGCGTTCCAGTCGGGCGTTCCATTCGACGAACTCCAGGGTGTGCGAGAACACGACTTTGGGCATATCGCGCCAGACGCGGGCGTAGTCGACGATCAACGGGGTGGCATCCGGGGCCTCGTCGGCGGTCGGCCAGTAGGCGGACATCAGTTCGTAGAGCCGCCGCCCGTAGAACGACAAGGCGGTCTCGCGCTCGAAGTCGTTCCAGTACTGATGCAGTTCATCGCTCGGAGCCGACCAGTCGATGTTGCCGTGCGCGTCAGCGATGTATCCGTCTATCGAGACGTTGAAGCCATAGATGAGTCTGCCCACGCTGATCAGACTGCACCGGACCGCAGAATTCATCGCGGCGCCACACCGTCGCCCGGTGACTCCACGAGCCGGCGTGACGACGATGTCGGATTTCCGCCAGCTCGATCGGTGGACGCGTGCCATCGTGAGAGAGTGCACGAGATCCGCGGTGGTGAGTCGACCACGACAAGCCTGTCCGGTTCGGCAACGACCCGTGGCGAACATCGGCGGTCATATGCCACACGAACGGCGGCTGCCGAAGGAGAAGCGATGAAAGCCCTACACTTCCGTGTCGTCGACAGCCCCGTTGGCCCGCTCACGTTGGCGGGTACGGATAGGCGGTTGAGGCACCTACGGATGGTCGACCAGACATATGAGCCCAGTCGCGAAGGCTGGATACCCGACGATGACGCCTTCCCCGAGGCTGTCGGGCAGCTCGAGGCCTACTTCGCCGGTGAGCTCACCGAATTCGACTTGGACCTGGAATTGGTCGGTACGCCGTTCCAGCGGAAGGTCTGGTCGGCACTGCTGACCATTCCCTACGGTGAGACCCGCTCGTATGGTGAGATCGCCCGCCAGATCGGCGCAGCCGGTGCATTCCGTGCGGTGGGTTTGGCCAACGGACACAACCCGATCGGCATCATCGTGCCGTGCCATCGGGTCATCGGCGCCAACGGCAGCCTCACGGGATACGGCGGCGGCCTCAACAGGAAGCGGGCGCTACTCGACATGGAGAAGAGTCGCGTCTCGCCGGCGTTGACCTTGTTCGACTGAACCGGCTGCCGGGCCACCACAAATTTCGAGCGCCGGCGCCAACTCACAATCCGAATTCGCAAGCGCCCGGACACGGGTTGTGCCGTACAAATGCCTGTGGCCCCCAATCGAATTGGGGGCCACAGGGCTTAATTTGTGTTCGGCGGTGTCCTACTTTTCCGCCCGGGTTGGGCAGTATCATTGGCGCTGGCAGGCTTAGCTTCCGGGATCG